>CAYOWJ010000187.1:4050-7339 GCA_964407625.1 uncultured Lentimicrobiaceae bacterium | reverse complement strand
CTAGTAAATATCTCCATAAAGTTGTCACTTTTTGATGTTTTTATCATTTTCTTTCTTTCGTGCCTCGTCAACCAATCGGTCTAACGGGCTTTGTATCCGGTCAACACCCTTTTTGGTTAAATGAGTGCAGATGGTCGTGGTCTTAATACTGCTGTGCCCTATGAGCGATTGAATAAAGCGCAGGTCGGTGCCGACTTCAAGCAGGTGGGTTGCAAAACTGTGCCTCCAGGAATGAACTGCAGCTATTTTTTGTAAACCTGCTGCTTCCATAAACTTTTCCACTGTTTCATCAAATCCAAAACTAATCCCGATTTGGAATTGGTTGTGATGCCAGATTTTTTGAACTGAAACCATTGTTTTTTTGAACTTTTGATTGAGTTTTACTATCAAAAATATGTCAAAAATAGATAGGAATTTTAATAAAAGCAACCCATAAAAAATAAATTTACGAAAACCAGCGCAAAGCAACATACAATGTGGTATTAGCCTTAAAGTAAGATAAACCTATAATTTGATGGTTTTTTACCGCTGCACAACGCGCCGGAATCTTTGCCGCTCGATGTTTATGCCTATAAATGATGACGACAGTTTGCGGTGGTTAACAGTTGTTTTCGCAGGACTTTGTGCAGTTTTGGCAGCACGAAATATTTTTCAAATCTAATAAAGCAAAAGACCCGGCAGCTATCGGGGAAATTTTGTTGAGATTGCTCTAAAAAAGCATCGGAAATCACAGGAATGTGGCTAAAGCCCATAGCCGTCAGGTTTAGCCAGAAATTACGATTATTTTTGCAATCACTGCAAATCTGAAAGCATTCCAGGCTTTTACGAATGCTTTTGTTTCGATGATGATCCCAATTTTCAAAGCTTAAGTTACTTGTTGTTTTGTGGTGGCGTTTCTTGTTGTTCCATCAATTTTGAATGGCTTAACGAAAGATCCAGAGGAATTTTTATTTCATACTCCTTTCCGGAGGCATTGGGTAATTGGTTGTCGCGAAGCCAGGGATTAAAATATTTAAGCGTTTTGTAGGTAATCCCCTGGCTGATTGCATAATCGACCAGATTAGTAATCGGTGTTGTAACTGTGACTGTTGTGGTTGGAACTGGTGGGTATAAATCTTCATTTTTAAGATAAAACCCATATTTTTCCTGTTGGAGGAAAATGGTTTTAATAGCAAGTATTCTGAAAACGTAGCGTGTTGTCTCGATGGAGAGCATCAGGTCGTAATAATTATCGGCCTTTTGTTTTTTTACTTCTTCCGAAATCCTTGCCACTCCTGTGTTGTAAGAAGCCGCCACCAAAGTCCAGTTGCCAAATTTTTTGTGAGCATCTTTTAAATACCGGCAGGCTGCCTTTGTCGATTTTTCGACATGATAGCGTTCATCCACAAAATCGTTTACTTCAAGGCCTTTTTCTTTAGCAGTAGTTTTTAAGAATTGCCAGAAACCAATGGCACCTGCCGGAGAAGTTACATTTTCAAGCCCGCTTTCGATAAGTGCGAGATATTTAAAATCGTCGGGGATGCCTTCTTTTTCCAGGATGGGTTCGATCACCGGAAACCAGCGGTGAGCGCGTTTCAGAAGAAGAATTGTTGCCGAATGCCAGAAAGTGTTCACGGTAAGTTCGCGGTCGAGATATTCCCGCACATAAAAAATGCCGGTAGGGGCGGTTTCACCGGCAAAACTCACCGAATCGGGAATACTTACGCTGTAAACTTTCTGGGTTGTTCCCGGCATTAAACCGGGAAATTCGTTCTGATCCTGTTGAACAGAACTTTTTGATGGAGTTTGCTGGCCTGAAGCCAGGAAGAAAAAAAGCACAGCAATCCCCAAAAGGGCAAAACCAAGGGCAATATAAAGCTGTTTCTTCATGCTAAGATTTTTTGCGTATCAAAAAGTTAAAACGGGCTGATAAAATCTTTGAATAGTGGTGAAACCTTATCCTTTTCTGATAAGACCGGCTGAACATCCTTTCCCCAGTCAATTCCAAGATCAGGATCATCCCACCTGATGCTGCCTTCGGAGGCTTTATCGTATACATTGGTGCATTTATAAAAAAATACGGTATGATCTTCCAGGGTCAGAAAACCATGGGCAAAGCCAGCCGGCACCCAGTACATCCATTTGTTTTTGTCGCTGAGCACGATGGACGCCCATTTGCCATAAGTTGGCGATTCCCGTCTCAGGTCAACAGCTACATCGAGCACAGAGCCGTGCATAACCCGCACTAATTTTCCCTGCGAAAATGGCGGTCGTTGAAAGTGCAGCCCGCGGAGCACATTTTTCATCGATCGCGACTCATTGTCTTGTACAAACGAAACGTTGATGCCGTGCGCAAGGAATTTGTCACGATTGTACGATTCAAAAAAGTAACCCCTTTCGTCTTCAAAAACGGCAGGTTTTATAATCAGCAGGTCATTAATTTCAGTTTTCTCGATTTTCATGTGAAATGTTTTTTTGGTCAAAAATAGGAAAAATGCAACAATGCAAAGTTTTATTCTTTCCTGATAAAATCCCTGGCATCTGAAGCTGCAATATTCAAATAAGCTACATCAAGTTTGTTATTACGAATCCGATAAAGCCATAAAAAGAAAAACAGGGAAGCTATTAATGAAATGCCGATTCCAATCATTCTTCCGGCAAAAATATCCATATTCAGGCCTTCGGGAGCGACAAACAGGTAAGTGGTAACCACTGAGGTCATAAAAATGGCAGGGATCAGCATAATCCAGTAAAACTTCCGGTTTAGTGCCAGGTAAACAGTAATCGCCCACAAAACAATGGTGGCCAGGGTTTGGTTTGACCATGCCATGTATCGCCAGATGATGGCGAAATCCATCTGGGTAAGCAAAAAACCAGCAACAAACAGCGGAACTGTAATATAAAGCCGGTTTTTTATGGGTCCCTGTTTTAGTTCAAGAAAATCAGCAACGATGAGTCGTGCACTTCTGAAAGCCGTATCACCGGAAGTGATGGGCGCAGCTACAACACCGATGATGGCCAGAATAGCCCCAAAACCTCCAAGCAGCGAATTTGAAATTTCATTCACGATCCAGGCTGCATTGCCTTTATGTTCGGCCATTACGGTATTTAATTCGTTCACACCGCCAAAAAAACTCATCGCAACGGCAGCCCAGATCATGGCTACAAGGCCTTCGGTAATCATTGCACCATAAAACACGCGCCGGCCATAACGTTCCTGAGTGATACATCGCGCCATTAATGGAGATTGTGTGGAGTGAAATCCTGAAATTGCCCCGCAGGCAATGGTCACAAAAAGCATCGGAAAAAC
>CAYOWJ010000187.1:0-3950 GCA_964407625.1 uncultured Lentimicrobiaceae bacterium | reverse complement strand
GACAAAATTTTTGCCGGCCCCATAATAAAAACGGCTCCGACCAGGATCATCATAGCCACCGTAAAAACCCGCATAAATTGTTTGGTGCCAACGCCCATAATGTTTCCAACGATTTCGGGAATGCTTTTCCCGCCCATGCGCAGCGACATCATACCCGAAAAATAGTCGTGAGCTGCACCAGCAAAAATACATCCCAGCACAATCCACAAAAAAGCCACTGGTCCCCACATCGCCCCGGCAATTGCCCCGAAAATCGGCCCTAAACCAGCTATGTTCAGGAATTGTATCAGGAAAATTTTTGGCCACTTCATTGGGACAAAATCAACACCATCGGACATCGTCATAGCCGGAGTGGGTCGGTTATTATCAATTACAAATACTTTTTCGACTACTCTGCCATAAAGGAGGTAACCCAGAATGAGCGCTGCTACTGAAATAAAAAAGGTAATCATACTTCAATTTTTTACAAAAATAGAAAAGCTTACGCAACTTCTCGTAAAAAATCAGCGATCGAAAGCACAATGAGACGCCTGGCATAAAATATTGAAGGTTTAATGAAGCGTTAAAAGTAAACGTCCTTCTCATAAAAAACAAAGAGCAACCTTTAAAGTAAAGTTGCTCTTTGTAAAACCAAATGAAAGAAGGAACCAGGTTGATGATGTAGTTTTTTGATGCTCAACAAAAATTTATAAAACGCTTAAAAAAGGATGAGTAAATGAGCTGATGAGTAATATGAAGTTTGGGGGAATCCTCCCGGGTTCAATTGCTGATGTTGAGTTAAAAACATATGAAAAAAGCAATTTGAGCGTAAAAGCAAAAATGGTTACCTGCAAATGCTGGGAGGTGACCCCGCAAAAAAATTAAAACTTGTGCATCAAAAAAACCAAGTGCTAAAGGATATCAGCAGTTGTTTGATAATTTTAGCAGTTATTAAAATTTAAATATTTGAAAGAACGATTTGAAATGGAATTTAAATACATCGTAATTCAACCAGTCTCCATTTCTAAGACAGGCTAATATTAAATGGTTGCCTGACAGATTTTTTTATCAGCAAAGCTTGGCTCCAGACTCCGGTTATCAATAAAAAAACCGCCTTCAATTTATGAAGACGGTTAATTCATTAAAGAATTCGGGGATGGGAAAATCACCTGATAATAAACTTTTTAGTCAACTTTTGATTCCCGCCATAAATCATCAAACTGTAAATTCCCTGAGGCAATTCGGGAAGTGATATTTTAAGATTGTTGGCACCTGCATTCATGTTTTCGCTTCGTGAACTGACTTCCTGACCCACATAATTGATCACCGAAATAGTCAATTCAATGTTGGTGGCCACACCCACATTTAATTCAAAGCTTCCATTGTTGGGGTTTGGAAAAATTTCTCCTGACCAAAACAAAGTCTCCGGTGTTGAAATATACAAAGGTCCGGCAGACATTTCGAACCCAGCACAATAGTTGTCGGTCAAACCTTGTCCTGCAACGGTGAGGCATACCTCGTACCAGCCTGGTGCGGTGAATTCGTGAGTCGGGTTCTGGTAAGTCGAAATCGTACCATCACCAAAATCCCACATCCAAAAAACAGGATTGCCTGTTGAAGTATCATAAAAATGATAGACCATTCCATTTAAACTGTCTGGCTGCATGACAAAGCCAGCCTGCATCAAACCATTTCCATTGCCGGCATTAACGCCTTTGCAACTCGTAAAAAAACAACTATCGCCGGTCTCCGGATAAAAGGTAGTAAGGCAAACCGCGTACGAACCCGGCGCCTCAAAAGTATGTGTAACCGATTGCCCCATTCCTGAAGCGCCATCACCAAAATCCCAGAAAAAATCAGCCAGGCTCGAATTGGGTAAAAATCCTTCAAAGGCAAAGGTTAGATCGGCTTGTGCAATCACCGTAAAATCGTTGAAACATTCAGGCGGAATTGTTCCACCAACAGTAACCCCACCGCAAAACTGGCTGTAGCAGCCGCTTTCGGGCGAAGAAACGGTTAGGCAAACCTGATAGGTGATTTCCTGAGAAAAGGTGTGAACGGGATTTTGTTCGTTGGATGAATTTCCATCACCAAAATCCCACAACCAGCTTACCTGGCCGTTGTAAACCGACATATCATAAAACCCGATGGTGAGCGGTAATTCGAAGTTTGGAATCCAGTAATAACCGGCCTCACAGGCAATATTCTCACCAACCGGCACATCATAACAACGGCTATCGGTACAAATCAATTCATCATCTGTTATGGTAAGACAAACCAGGTAAAGTCCGGTATCGTCGAACTGATGTTCGGGATTTTGCTCTTCGGAAGTGGTGCCATCGCCAAAATCCCAAAAAAAGACCGCATTTGACGGGTACGAAATATTCTGAAACTGAACTGCCGAAGTTCCGGTCTGATACCAGTAAAAATCGGCAAAACAGTTGTAAGGATAGTTTTCGACTTCGACAAGGTCGGTGTGCTGGTCGATGCACGTCGAATCAGCATTATTGATGGTGAGCGTAACTTCGTAGGTTCCTGGTGCGGGGTAAACATGAACCGGATTTTGCTCAACAGACGAATTTCCATCGCCAAAATCCCAACTCCAGGCTCCGGGCGTAAACATCGACAAATCAAAAAATCCGATCGAATAAGGCTCAATGTAGGATTGATTCCAAAAATACAGGGCATGGCAATCAAAGTTCAGGTTTTCAACCAAAACTTCAGATGTTGTGGTTGTTGTGCATCCGGTTTCGGCAACATAAACAGTCAGCGAAACGGAATAAATCCCCGGTTCAAGGTATTGATGAACAGGGTTTGGGTCAGATGAGGTCTGGAAGTCACCAAAATTCCAGGCCCAGGATGAAGGATATGGCCAGGAATAATCCTGAAACCGGATGGACAAATCGTCCGTTTGCCACCAGTAAAAATCGGCAGTGCAATTCAGGTAAAGCGCGGTATCAACCAAAACTTCATCGCAACGCATATCCTGGCAACCAAAAGCCGGATCGCCAATGGTGAGGCATACCTGAAAAGTCCCGGAACCTTCAAAAACATGCGCCGGATTTTGCTCAGATGAGGTGGTTCCATCGCCAAAATCCCAGGTGGAAATTACGTTTGGCGGGAATGAAATATTCTGAAACTGCATGGTCGAAATGCCGGTTTGATAATACCAAAAATCGGCGTTACATCCATTCAGGAAGTTATCCACAAAAATTACTTCGGTGTAAAGATCATAACAGGTCGAATCGTCGCTGTAAATGGTGAGTGTAACTTCGTGAGCACCAGGTTCGGTAAAAGTGTGAACAGGATTCTGTTCTGTCGAAGACTGGCCATCGCCAAAATCCCAGTTCCAGGTTCCCGGAATAAACCAGGAGTAGTCATAAAATTCGACCATTAAAGGATTTTCCAATGTTTGATTCCAGAAAAAATCGGCCTGGCAACCGAAGTTGTAGCTTTCAACAAAAACCGACCAGCTTGTTGTTGATGCACAGCCGGTTTCCTGTTCGTAAATCGTGAGCGAAACATTGTAAAATCCGGTTTCCGTATATTGATGAGCAGGGTTTTTATCCGCCGAAGATTGTCCGTCGCCAAAATTCCATGACCAGGTTGTTGGGGCAGGCCAGGAATAATCTTCAAACTGCACCATTAAATTGGTGTTTTGCCACCAGCCGAAATCCGAATAACAATCGTAAGGTACAATGTTCACGGTACAAATCTGGAAATCGGCAGTGAGGTTAAAATTCCCACTTTCAAAATGAAGTTGCTGAGATTGTACCAGGCCGTTACAGTCGATGATAAAAACATTTACAACACCAGCCGGTGCATTGCCCGATATTTCGAAAAAATCGTTGTAAATGCCGTCAATGCCTGTATTCACAATATTAAAATAATCAGGGTTGTTGGGAATGTTGTCGGTATTAATAAAAACCATTTGTCCGGCTATCGGCAAACCGGTGTTCAGGTCTGTCACC
>CAYOWJ010000186.1:0-7345 GCA_964407625.1 uncultured Lentimicrobiaceae bacterium | reverse complement strand
CTGGTTAGCAAAACCGTAACCACCAATTCCTAAAGTAATGCCATGGTTAATAAGCCAGCCTCCTCTGGCACCCACCAAAACAACGTCTTTGCCATCGAACTGCGAATAATTAATCAGCAAAGCACCATATCCGCCATGCGAAATTTTGTCGTTGTTGCCGAACAAAGTGCGCATTTCATCCTGTGGTTTTTCGTCCTGAGCAATGGCAAAGTTGGTGAAAACCAGCGCCATCAATAAAAATATCAGACTTGTCTTTTTCATGTTAAAATAAATTATTTGGTTAAAATTTTATTGAATTTCTTAAAAAGTATATCTCATCGTTAGTCCAAAATCCCACAAATCCAGCCTGAAAATGTGTTCTCCAAAAAACTCGATGTAGGGCTTGTAGTCGAGGCTCACGGCCAGCGGAATGCTGTAAAACTGGTATTCGCCGCCGAAAATTCCATCAAAACCCAGAACCGGATTACGCCTGATCTCGGGATTAACAGTTGTTCCATTTTCGTCACATTGGCAATTAAATACTTCAACGCCTTTATAGCCGGCATGACCGCCCACTCCCCAGAAATAAAAGAGGTTGCTGATCCGGTCGGTCTTGATAGGTTTATAAAACTCCACCAGTCCTGTAAACTGAACGCCATGTTCGCGAAAAGCGAGTATAGTCTCGAAGCCTTTAAACTGATCCTCGACGTATTTGTAGGAAATGCCGTTGCCTCCGAGCCGCAGCCCGATCGATTGAACAACTTCCGGGCCCTGTGCTTTAATAGCATTTACGGTCATGAGCAAAATTGCTAAAGCTAAAATTCTGATTCCTGTTTTCATGTGTACTTTTTTCATCATCAATGACAAGATTATTTACTATGGGTTGCAATCGAAAAAATATTTTTAAAAATTTGTTATCGAAACCTGGCCTGACAAAATATTGATTTTAACATCTGACAGGGGTTTTCCCGTTCCAATTATTCCTGAACTTTGATAAAGCCCGTTTTTCTCATCAATCACATCTTTTTTAAGATTTGCCGTGCCGAGCGAATTCGAAATCGTGGTTTGCTTCGAATAACCGAGCAACAGGTTAAATGATGATTCTTTATCGAAATTCAGGCTGATATCGGTGTATTTGGCGGTAAGATTAATCTGGCCAAAAGCATTTTCAACCGATCTGAAATCAACTTCGCCATACTCGGTGCTTAACACAGCAACAGTCGAAAATTCATCAATTCGGAGTTCGGAAAAGGATAGCTCGCCATGGATATTTTTTACTTTTTCGATGCTGATTTTGTCGCGCCGGGAAGTGATTTCAAGGTTCTCCACGCTTTCGATTTCGATAGTTGACGATTTTGATTCGAGTCTCATTTTATCTGCCTGGTTAATTTCGATGCGCGCATAGCCGGCTGTGATCTTACAATTTCCGGTTTTCTTGATATTTACCGATCCAAAATCAATTTTTAGCTCCAGGTCTTTTGAAAAATCGCTGGCTTTAAAATCACCGTTTGAGAGGGTGACATTAATTTTCTCATTAAAGTCGGTCATGAAAATATTCCCGAATTTATTCTCGATTTTTAAAGGGCATGCGTCAGGCATGTAAACTTTATAGTCGATCTGAACGCTGTTACTGCTTGTAAACAGCGTATTAGCAAGGTTATTAACTTCATCCAGGAAGGAACCCTGATTGTTTTTAAAAACAGTTTTGGCGATCACGTAACGCGAAGTAGGTGTAAATTCAAAATTGATATCGCTGAATGTTTTTTCGACCTTTTCCAGCTTTGTCGAATTCACAACCAGGCTGATCTCAAATCTTACGGAATCCTTGTCCCAGTTGATGATGTGGACATTTCCATACTTGTTGATAATCTGGATTTCAGTTCCGGGATTAATGGCAAAAGCCCTGGTTTCGTTATGAACTTTCTCGAATGCCCCGGCCCGGAACTGGCAAGCCAGCAACCAAAAGGCAACGAAAAACAGGGTTCTGATTTTACAATTTAACTTCATATTTCTGATTGTTTTTCCCGATTGCTATCGGGATGTTCATTTTTTGCTGCGCGCAACTGGCGGAGCACATCTTCGAGTATGTCGAGTTTTACACGATAATTCTGAATCATGGCTTCGATAACCTCTTCGTTGGCGGCATTATCTTTTAAATCGCGCTTCAGGTCGGCGTAAACGCTGTCCAAAGCAACAAGTTCGTAATTTACCTCATGCCGTATTTCGGGCTGATCCATGGCGAGCGTATTAAATTCCTGTTGCCGGTTGTCGATTTGCGCTGTGTAAAAAGCCTCGGCTTCGATCATCATTTTTACAATTTCTGTCGGTTTTCCGGTTTCGGTATCCATTTCGGCGGTTTGCTGTTGTTTTTTGGAGTTTACAAAATCATGAAAATAATAGGAAGCCACAAAAATTACCAGAACGGCTGCAGCCTTCCACATCACGCTGTTCCAGTTTATCATCCTCACCACCGGTTTCGGTTTAATGATGCGGCCGAACAAAGCCGGATCAGGCATGAATTCGTCGAATTCGTCGCGATGATTGATTACAAACTTTTCTAACCTATCTTTTTCCATTAATTGTTTTGTGTCAAAATTTCTTTAATCCTTCTTTTTGCCCGCATGTACTGCGATTTTGAGTTTGATTCGGAGATATTCAGAATCTCCGAAATCTCAACATGATCGTAGCCTTCGAGCAGGTACAGCGAAAAAATGATCCTGCTTCCTTCGGGCAGGAATTCCATCGCCTTTTTTATGTTTTGAACAGTCATCTGATTTTCGTATTCCCGGTCATCAGTTTCATCTTCCTGTTCAAAAAGGTGCATGTCGTCAAAGAACTCCAGGTCGGTTTTTCGGCGGTTGATCTCGTTGATGCAGTTGTTGATAACTATCCTTTTGAGCCATGAACCAAAACCCGAATCAAATCTGAACGAACCGAGTTTTCCAAACGCATCAGTAAAAGCCTCCTGCAACATATCTTCAGCCGCTTCACGCGAACGCATCATCCGAAGGCAGATGTTGTACATCGCCCGTGCATACAGATTGTAAAGTTCGTACTGCGCCCGCGCATTACCCTTTCTGCACTTTTCAATGACGTCCTTGTGTACTTCTGTATGCTCCAAATTTGCGCTGTTCTGAGTTATTATTTTCATCTAATGACAAGACTAAAAACCAAGGGTTGCAAAATTTTTTAAAAAATCCTGAAAATCCTTAAAGAAATCGTAAAAATTGGGTTTAGACTGAACAGGTTTTAAAAACCTGGTAGTTTTTCCAGGCAGAAACCATTAATAATCAAATAAAAACAAATTTACCTGGATATTTAAAGCATGTAATAAAATATTTTTGTAAGTTTGAAACCTCATTTATTTCAGATGTTTTTATTAAAATTACTTTCCGTACTCAGCCGCCGTGTTTTTCTGAATATTAAAAACCGGGATGGCTTTCGTTTCAGCTAAACCTACCTTCCGTCGGGCTTTCTGACGGTTTTTCCAACTTTTTCATTTCGTTAATTTTAATACAAATACAATTATGGAATTACCATTTGCTGAATCTTACAAAATCAAGATGGTCGAAAACATCCGCAAAAGCACGGGAGAAGAACGTGAACAATGGATAAAAACGGCCAAATATAATCTTTTCAACCTCAGGAGCGACCAGGTTTTTATCGATTTGCTCACCGATTCCGGAACCGGCGCCATGAGTGATAAACAATGGTCGGAGCTGATGCTTGGCGACGAAAGCTACGCCGGCGCCTCTTCTTATTTTAAGATGAAAAATGCCATTCAGGAAATCCTGGGCTTCGAGTACTTTTTGCCCACACACCAGGGGCGGGCAGCCGAAAATGTACTTTTTTCGGCTTTGATTAAAGAAGGCGACATCGTTCCCGGAAATTCACATTTCGATACCACCAAAGGCCACATCGAATACCGCAGGGCTAAAGCTGTGGATTGCACGATTGGAGAGGCTTTCGATACAACAGTTTATCATCCTTTTAAAGGAAATCTCGACCTCGTAAAACTCGAGGCTATCTTAAAAAAATACCCTGCCGAACAAATTCCGCTTATCGTTGTAACCGTAACCTGCAATTCGTCGGGAGGGCAACCGGTTTCAATGCAAAACCTGAAGGATGTTTACGAAATGGCCAAAAAATATGGCATCCGGGTAATTTTCGACTCGGCGCGCTTTGCCGAGAACGCCTATTTTATCAAGATGCGCGAGCCTGGCTATGCCGAAAAAACGATTAAGGAAATTGTGCTCGAAATGTTCAGCTACGCCGACGGCATGACGATGAGCAGTAAAAAAGATGCCATCGTGAACATGGGCGGTTTTATCGCTTTGCGCGAAGAAGACCTTTGGAAAAAGGCGTCAACCTTCAACATCATGTTTGAAGGATACATCACTTACGGCGGAATGTCGGGGCGCGATATGAACGCTCTGGCACAGGGGCTTTACGAAGGAACCGAGTTTGATTATCTCGACACCCGGATTAAACAGGTCGCTTATCTCGGCCAACGTTTAAAAGATTTCGGAGTTCCGGTACAGGAGCCTTTTGGCGGGCATGCTATTTTTGTAGATGCCAAGCGGTTTTTACCCGGTTTCCCAAAAGAGCAGTTCCCGGCACAAACACTGGCCATCGAACTTTATCTCGAAGCTGGTGTCAGGAGCGTTGAAATTGGTGCCATCCTTGCCGACCGTGACCCGTTGACCCGTGAAAACCGCTATCCGGATCTCGAATTTTTAAGATTAGCCATCCCGCGCCGCACCTACACCAACAATCACATGGAATATGTGGCTGTTGCACTCGGGAATGTTTACGAACGCAGGAATACCATTCTTAACGGCGTAAAAATTGTTTCTGAAGCTCCGATCATGCGGCATTTTACCGTGGAACTCGAACGAATTAATGCGATGGTTTAAAACCGGTTTTTGGTAGGATTTATCCTGACAGTTTCCAAAACCTGTTAGTTTTAAAACTTTTAGCCGGCACAATTTTAAAATAAGAAAACGCTTTTTGTCAGCATCCTGTTAATCCGTTTAACAGGATGTTTTCATTTACAATTCTAAATCTGAAAACATTGCTTTTGAATTTTTGTTATTCATCTTTAAAAAGTACAAAAAAAATGGAACTGCATAAAAAAGAAGGCCGTTACAGCCGGATTTACAACCAGTTGGAAGGTTTGTTAACCAAAACTGATAACACCGAAGCGCGTATGGCGACTGTGATTGCCGTGCTTCATCACAAAATGGATTACTTTTTCTGGACTGGTTTTTATTGCCTTTATCAGGAAGAACTTGTTGTCCGGACCTATCAGGGGCCGGTGGCATGCCAGATTCTCGAAAAAAACATTGGCGTCTGCTGGGCTGGCATCAACCAGCGAAAAACCATCGTTGTTAAAAATGTGCATGATTTCCCCGGGCACATCGCCTGCGACTCCCGGTCGAACTCCGAAATTGTAGTTCCAATCCGCGACAGACAAGGAAATATTTTTGGGGTTTTGGATGTTGACAGCAAAGAACTAAATTCTTTTGACGAAACGGATGCAGTCTGGCTGGAGAAGATTGTAGGATTGATTTAGGCAACAGGCATAAGGGGTAAGGCATAAGTCAGGAATTCGGAGAAACCTCTCTGTTGAATTTTTAACTTTTCAATTTTCATTATTGACCTTCGACTAACGCCTAACGACTTATGCCTAATTACTTATGCCTTGTTTTACTTTTTTCCTTACCTTTGCTGCCCAAAAAAATATTGATTTTGAATACATTAATGCTGGTAATCATTGTTCTGGCAATCTCATTGGATGCTTTTACTGCTTTGTTTCTGAACCGCTTTTTAAGGACAGCAAACTTTCGAATTGTTCTCCTGAACATCGCGATGATAAGTATTATGGCAACTTTATTTGCCGTAACCGGCGCATTCGTAGGTAAACAATTCGATTATTTCTTTTCAGGAATGGGAACAGGCCTGGCAAGTGGCATTTTGTTGATGTTAGGCCTCAAAATGATGGCCAAATCAATCAAGCCCAGAGTTGACGAAATGAACTTTGAACTTGAAAATCTAAAAATGATCGTTTTCTATGCCATTGCTTTAAGCATAAATGCATTTATTTTGGCAATCGCCCTACCGGCCTTTAAAATCGGAGTTTTGCAGGTTTTCCTCAGCTTCATTTTTATCTTTCTTTTTTCGTCAATTGCTGCTGTTTTCACCGGTAGAATCACCGACAATTTCAAAATTGCGATGCGTTTTGAATTTGCAGGCGGCATCATTTTAATTGGAAGCGCTGTTTATTATCTAATCAAATTATTCGGAATAATCTCATAATAACATGAAAAAACTACTCACTTTCTTTTTCGCACTCGTATTACAGAGTTGGCTCATCGCCCAGATTCCATCAGGGTATTACAATGCTGCCAGCGGCCTGCATAGCGAACCGCTTCAGCAGGCGCTTCACAACATCATCGATAATCACACCTCGGTAAGCTACAGCAGCCTATGGGATTATTTTGAACAAACCGATAAAAAATCAAACGGCAAAGTGTGGGATATGTATTCTGACATACCTGGTGGCACACCGCCTTACCAATTTACATTTGGCTCGGATCAGTGCGGCAATTATGGTGCTGAAGGCGACTGTTACAACCGCGAACATTCGTTCCCAAAAAGCTGGTTTGGCGGGGAAGTGGCGCCCATGAACTCCGATTTGTTTCATTTGTGCCCAACCGATGGTTATGTAAATGGCAAGCGGAGTAATTACGCTTTTGGCGAAGTTGGAAATGCCTCATGGACCTCTTTAAACGGAAGCAAACTTGGTAATTGTGTTGCTCCGGGATTCTCTGGAACCGTTTTCGAGCCAATTGATGGTTATAAAGGGGATTTTGCCAGAAATTATTTTTACATGGCTACCCGCTATTACGGCGAAGATAATAACTGGCCCGGAAGCGATATGACCAATGGCGCCGAACCCAAACCCTGGGCTTTGAACATGCTTTACCTCTGGCACCAGCAGGACCCGGTGAGCCAGAAAGAAATTGACAGGAATAATGCTGTTTACCAGATTCAGGACAACAGGAACCCGTTTATCGATCACCCCGAATACGTTGGCACGCTTTGGTTTTATTCGGGTGTCGGGATAGATGATGTTGCCGACAGAACTGATTTTAGCGTGTATCCAAATCCCATGAAGGATTGGGTTAATATTAATATCTCCGATCAGATTAATACTGAAACCATGGCTATCAGCATTTCTGATGAAGCTGGCAGGCAGGTTTATTCTTCTGAAAAAAATGGCGGTAAACAGATAAAATTAGATGTTTCAGGATTTCCGCAGGGATTTTACTTTTTGACCATCAAAACCGGGAATAACAACCCT
>CAYOWJ010000185.1:4734-7370 GCA_964407625.1 uncultured Lentimicrobiaceae bacterium | reverse complement strand
CAAAATGAAGATAAATGTTGTTTACTTTTTCAGAAAGCCTTTTACCGATTATTTCAGCATTGAAGAACTTTTTGGTAATATCCGGAAAGGAATGCCCAAAAATATTGAGGTTAGCAATTATTGCCTCAAAAGAGAAAGCAAAGGACTTTTGAACAGGGTTTTAAGCTGTTTTGAGGTTATTGGAAATCAAGGCCAGGTTAACCACATCACGGGTGATGTTCATTTTGTTGCTTTTTTAATGAAGAAAAACCGGACTGTCCTTACCATTCACGACCTTGAAGTTCTTAAACGATTAACCGGCTTAGCCCGTAAAGTGATCAAATTCTTCTGGTTTACCCTGCCTGCAAGGAGGGTAAGATACATCACTGTAATTTCGGAATTTACCAAACAGGAACTTTTAAAAGTTATCACAATCAATCCCGAAAAAATTGTGGTGATACATAATTGCATTTCACCGGCCATCAAGGCTTTTCCAAAGGAATTTAACAAGCAGAAACCTAATATTTTACATATCGGAACTGCGCATAATAAAAATCTGGAGCGGTTAATTGAAGCTGTTGAAGGATTACCCGTCAAACTGACTATTTTAGGCCATCTTCGGGATAACCACAAAGAGTTACTGGCCAAGCACCACGTTGATTTCGATAACTTTTTCAACCTGCCCTATCATGAAGTCATCCGGCGTTACCACGAAGCCGACCTGGTTTCGTTTGTTTCGTTGTACGAAGGATTCGGGCTGCCCATTATCGAAGCAAATGCGGTAGGCAGGCCGGTAATTACTTCGACGCGCACAAGTATGCCCGAAGTAGCAGGCGACGCCGCACTTTTGGTTGACCCCGAAAACACTGCCGAAATCAGAAACGCCATCATCAAAATAATGAATGATGAAAATCTCAGAAATGAGTTAATCGAAAAAGGCAAAGAAAACGTGAAGCGTTTTAGCCCCGGCTACATCGCCCAAAAATATGCTGATTTGTATGAAAAAATGATGAAGTGAAAAACAAAAAACTATGAAAACAGTACTTTCTTTTATTGATTGGTATTTGCCGGGCTACAAGGCCGGCGGCACTTTAAAGGCATTTGCCAACCAGGTTGCTCATTTCGAAAACGATTATAAATTTAAGATAATTACCCGCAACACCGACTATTGCGAAACCGAGCCTTACGCAAATGTTGTAGCCGACAAATGGAACAAACTTGCCGAAAATGTGGAGGTTTATTATGTTTCTGCTCCCAACGTCAACTACAAAAATTTTAAACGTCTGGTTTCCGAAACCGATTTTGACGCCGTTTACATCCACGGAATCTACTCGATGTGGTTTTCGATTTTGCCCATTTATCTTGCTAAGAAAAAGAAGGCAAAACGCATCGTTGTTGCCGTTCACGGGATGTTCGGGAAACATGCCATCTCGGTAAAACCGGCCAAAAAACAAATTTTTGCCATCGCAGCAAAACTGATGTCGTTTTATAAAGGTGTGATTTTTCATGCAGCTAACCAGGATGAGGCCAACGATGTGAAAACTGTTGCAGGGTCAGCAGCTCAGGTAATTATTGCTGAGGAAATGCCCATGAAAATGAAAATGGAGGCATGGAAGCCACGCATTAAAGAAAGCGGAACGCTCAATTTGCTCTCTGTTGCCCGCATTGCCCCCGAAAAAAACACCAGATTTGCCATCGAAGTTTTAAAGGGCTGCACCAAAGGCGAGATCGTTTACGATATTTACGGCCCGGTTTACGAACAGGAATATTGGAAAGAGTGCCAGGATTTGATTACCCGATTGCCCAAAAACGTTACTGTAAACTACAAAGGCAGCATCCGCGGTGAGTTGGTTCTTGAGGCCATGACCAATTATCATTTTATGTTTTTGCCCACCACCGGCGAAAATTTCGGGCACACCATCCTCGAAAGTTTTATGGCCTCAACGCCTGTAATCATTAGTAACAAAACGCCCTGGCAAAACCTTGCTCAAAAACAGGCTGGTTGGGAAATCCCGCTCGACCGCACCGATGTTTTTGTAGAAAAACTCAATGAGGCTGTTGGTTTAGATCAGCCAGCCTATGATAAATTATCGCAACACGCCCTCGAATTTGCCTGGGAATTTGTGAATGATAAATCCATTTTTGAACAAAACAAACGCCTTTTCGAAAATGAAAAATAAAACCGACCTATCCGTTTATTCAACAGGGAATTTTGTAATTGGAGCTGGAAAAATAAAGCAGCTGATGTGGTATTTTGTAAACGTTTTATTTTTTATAAATCCGCTAAATCCTATGAGTGGCATCAAAGTACGATTGCTTCGGCTTTTTGGGGCAAAAGTAGGAAGAGGTGTTGTAATCAAGCCTTCGGTAAACATCAAATATCCCTGGAAATTAACCATCGGTGACTTCACCTGGATTGGCGAAAAAGCCTGGATTGACAACCTTTCTGATGTGAAAATCGGGTGCCACTGCTGCCTTTCGCAAGGCTCGATGCTGTTGTGCGGCAATCATAATTTTAAAAAAACCACTTTCGATTTAATGGTGAGCGATATTATTTTGGAAGATGGCGCCTGGATTGGCGCACACAGCGTGGTTTGTCCGGGTGTAATCTGTAAGTCGCACAGCGTTTTGGCGGTAAATTCGGTGGCCACCCGCAA
>CAYOWJ010000185.1:0-4634 GCA_964407625.1 uncultured Lentimicrobiaceae bacterium | reverse complement strand
GAGCGCGACAAAGGAATTTACGATGCGCTAAACAAAGGAATCGCAATGGCCGAGGGCGATGTAATTGGTTTTATGCACTCCGACGACCTTTTTGCCGATGAATTTGTGATCGAAAAAGTGGCTAAATTGTTCAACGAAACCGGCGCCGATTCGATTTATGGTGACCTCGAATATGTTTATAAAAACGACACCAGCAAAGTTCTCAGATACTGGAAATCGGGAAAATTTAGCCGTCGCAACCTTTTATTGGGCTGGATGCCGCCTCATCCAACGCTTTACATCAAGCGGGAAATTTACCAGAAATACGGCGGTTTTGATATTGCTTTTAAAATCTCTGCCGATTACGATTCGATGCTCAGGTTTTTGGGAAAATACAAAATCAGCACAGCCTATTTGCCCGAAGTTATGGTGAAAATGCGGGTTGGCGGGGCAAGCAACCGAAGCCTCAAAAACATCATCCAAAAATCCAAAGAGGATTTACACGCCATCAAAAAAAATGAGTTTGGAAATATTTTTACCCTTGTGTTTAAAAATCTTCGAAAAGTAACTCAATTTATTAAAAAGCAATAAATATGAATTTCCGCGATCAATCTCCCAAAAATGAAGCAAAACGTTTTAATTTCAATCCCGGCATTTAATGAGGAAAAGCACATTTCGATAATTTTAAATCAGTTGTCAGCTTTTAAGAAATATGTACTTGTAGTTAACGATGGCAGTACCGATAATACCGAACAGTTGATCAGGGAATCAGGATTTACCTTTATTTCGAATTCGATAAACTGGGGAATTACTGAGTTTTACAAAACATCACTGGAATACGCCATCAAAAATAATTACACCCACATGATTACGCTCGATAGCGATGGTCAGCACGACCCATCGTATGTTGAAGCTTTTATGAAAAAACTGGAGCATTTCGATCTTATTGTTGGCAACAGGTTTACCGATCTCAGCATAATCCCGGAATCTAAAATTGCCTCTAACCTTTTTGCCGCCTTATTATCCAGGAAAATTCATGGTATCATACTGCCTGATGTGGCTTGTGGTTTCAGGGGAATGAAAATATCCTCGGTTTTCGGAGGATACCGGATTGAAGCTTTTGGTGTGGTTTACGATATGCTTTTCAGGTTTGTAAAATCAGGAAGCCCGGTTGGATATGTAAATATTCCCGCAATTTACCATCCCAGCGATGTTTATGCTACCAAGATTGATGAAATTGTGAGCATCCTCAATGTTGCCCGCCAATACATTGATTGGTATGAGCTGGAGAATATTCTGGTGAAAATCATCAAAAGAAAAGATTTTAAACTGAGCTTGTTCGGGTACGATTTTCGGGCGCAATATTTAGATTCCAGGGAATATCTTTTCAGCACTGATTATTTTAAGGCCAAAGCCTATTACGATCAGTTTAAAACGAATCCTCAATTTCAACTTTTATAATTTTGCATGATATGGAAAAAAAGAAACTAGGCTATCTATCGTCACTGGATTTGTTGAGAGGGCTTGCTGCCCTGGCGGTTTGCTACTTCCACTTTACTCACGGAAACCCTGATTTTTTAAGCAAAACAAACCTGCTTTATCAATCAGGGAGGTACGGATTTCTGGGTGTTGATGTGTTTTTCGTAATTTCAGGGTTTGTAATCCCTTATGCTATGTATCGGGGGATGTACCGGTTCAAAAATTTCGGAAAATTTCTTCTCAAACGTGTCATCCGGATTGAGCCTCCTTTTATTGCGAGCATAATTTTGGTGATTGCACTAAACTGGCTGAGCACATTATCGCCATATTACCGCGGAGCCGGATTTACCATCGATTTCACTGCTCTGGCGCTACATTTGGGTTATCTCAATGCATTTTTTCAGTATCCCTGGGTTAACGATGTTTACTGGACACTGGCAATCGAGTTTCAATATTACATCATTATTGCACTGATTTTCCCGCTATTGATTCATTCAAAAAAATATTTTTCATTTATTGCCCTGGGTGTTTTTGGGATGATGGGATTTTTCATTACCGGCCACAATTTTATTTTTAACTATGGATTGCTTTTCGTGGTGGGGATTTTATTGTTTCAGTTTAGAATAGGTTACTTAAAAGATGCTGAATTCGGCACACTGCTGCTGATTGCGTTGCTGATGATTTTTGTGAAATTTGATAAACGCTATTTGGTGGCGGCTCTCTTGCCCTATTTTTTCATCCTCTACTTCGATTTTAACAATAAAATATCCAAGTTTCTGGGCAACATTTCTTATTCGCTCTATCTGGTGCATATCCCTATCGGGGGGCGAATTATCAATATTTGCGAAACACTATTTCAAAGCGAGCAAATCAGGAGCGTTTTTGTTTTTGTAGCATTAGCCGTTTCAATTTTCGCAGCGTGGGTATTTTTTATGGTTATCGAAAAACCAGCAATGGAGCTGGCCAAAAAAATTGGTTACGCCAAAAAGCAAATAAACTTAGAAGTCAAGCCTGAATCAGCGTAAATTTGTAAAGGCAGATTTTGGCCGAAAACGGATCAAAAGTTAAATGCACGAATCATGAAAGATATCACCGAATTTCATCCTGAAAACACCATCATTCCGCGTCATGTTGGGCTAATTCCTGACGGTGGCCGCAGGTGGGCTGAAAAGAATGGTGTTTCGCTACCTGATTCATATCAAAAAACCACCACCATTTTAAAAAGTTTTTGTAGCTATTTATTTGATGAAGGGGTTAACGAAATCAGCATTTATCTGTCGAGCATTCAAAACTTCAGGAGGCAGCAATCCGAAAGAGAAGCTTTTAACAAGGTAAGTGAAAGTGCTTTTGGGAAAGAAATCCTTCAATTAGCCGAGGATAAACATATTAAAATTGTGATGGCCGGTAACCGTGATGTTTTGACAAAGGAATATCTGAAAGCCATCGAATTTGTTGAAGCAAGGACATCAGGTTTTCCTGATAAGACAATAAATTTGTGCATTGCCTATAACCCGCTTGAAGAGCTGTTTTCGGCATTTTCAAAATCTGAAACCAACTCCGGATTGCTGCAAAATTTGTGGGTAAAAACACCGCTTCATTTAATTGTCAGGAGTGGTGGTGCGAATTTGTTAAGCAATTTTTTGCCTTTACAATCAGGTTTTGCACGATTGTATTTTTCTGATAAATTATTCAACGAGCTCACAATTAATGATATTCAGAGAATCATGACTGAATTTATGATGCTTGACCGAAAATTTGGAACCTGATGCAAATCAGGTACTATGTAATTATTTGATACTATGGAGCTGAGATACATTTTATTTAAATTTGACCTAATTTGGAACAAATTTCCTGAATTTGGAAATATTATTATTTGAAACATGAGAAATTTAATTTTTAAAATTGTAATATACACATTATTAGGTAGGTTACAGATATTGGCACAATAGATGATTATTGTGTCTGCTAACGCTGATTATTGGTTTAATTACTAAATCAGAAATATTGTTTAAAAAAATGTCGTTCAAAAAAAATTTTAATATTATGAATTCAAAATCATTTTTCTACTTAACAAGCTTGCTTTTTATTGCTTTACTTGTCTTTACAACCTCTTGTACTAAAGATAATAATGATCCGGATAATCCCAATCAAAATGTAACAAGCATGGATTCGTTGGTTGCCCCTGAAAATTTCAACTTTGAAATGGTGAGCGATGTTAACATCCAGGTTTTTGCTAAGGATAATCAGGATGGGCCAATTAAAGGAGCCAGAATCAATATTTACGCCGGAGATTCATTAGAGGGTGCAGTTCTCTTACTAAGTGGTATGACTAATGAAAATGGTGCTTTCGAAACGCAATATCCGTTATCTAAAAACATTACCAACATTATAGTAACTACCGGCTACATTGGCTTACCTTCCGAAACATTTGTTACTGTTGAAGGCGGGGGAATAAACACAGTGCTTGGGGGTAAGAAACCGCAGCCGACCTTCAAAGAATTTCCCGGCTTTAAATCGCTCGATGTAACCTATCCTTATTTGTGTGCCTACGATGCAAATGGAGTTCCTGCATGTTTAAATCCACCTGACGACGTTATTGGAAATGGTTTATTGGCAGACATCAATGCTGCATTACCTGAGTTTGCGCCAGTTCCACAATATCATCCCGAATATCTTGCTTCCGGTAATGAAACAGATATTATTTTAAATGAAGACGCAGATGTGTGGATGACTTTTGTTCACGAAGGAGCAGGCAATAAAAATGCTTTAGGGTTTTACACCTATAATGTAAATAATCCTCCAACATCAGTAGCACAGATAGAGGTTGTAACAATTGTTTTCCCAAATTTATCTTTAGAGTTCAGCGGTGGCGGATTGCATCCTGGAAATAAAATGAATTTAGGCCAGTTTCCTGCTGGTACCGGAATTGGCTGGGTGTTATTCCAAAATGCTTTTACAATAGGTGGCTCGGTTAATACCACCAAACCAAAGTTTTATTCCGATCCAGCGTTTAATCCTGAGGTAGATCCTGCCAAAAAGCAGCATAATGTAATTTTATATGATGGCGAAAGACAATTATTTGTAATCGGGTTTGAAGACCTTAACAGGACCAGTGGCGGAGATAATGATTTTAACGATGCCATTTATTACATTACTTCAAATCCTGTAACTGCCAT
>CAYOWJ010000184.1:3923-7371 GCA_964407625.1 uncultured Lentimicrobiaceae bacterium | reverse complement strand
TTTTGGATGGCGGTCCGCTGCCGTTCGATTGCCAGGCAGGAACTTTGATTGGTGTACTTGAGCCGGATGGAGGAGTGAGAATTTGCGAATCAAAGCCTGTGGCTGTGAACGTCCGCGATTTTAATTACAACTTTCAAAAGGCTTGGTTCTCAGCCAAAACCAATAAAACGAGAGAAACAAAAACAGGTTGTAGCTGCACCCATGCATGTTTTATAAACATAAGCGAAAATTCACAGAAGCAATAAGAAAACCATGAATAAAATAAAATTTATCATCTATGGACAGGGGAGGTCTGGCAGCAATTTACTCCGCACCCTGCTCAACTCCCACCCGCAGATCCATTGCGACAACGAGCTGTTTAATCCTGTACGGCTTTCCCAAAAAAGCAAAACCAACAGGTTTTTTATCAATACTTTTCCGATAAATTATATTCATAACATGCAAAAGCGCGCTGATGCTGAGATTTATGGATTTAAATTATTCCCTTTTCATCATAAAAATTCCGGAAGTATTGTAAAAAAACTCTATCGGCAAGGCTGGAAAGTTATTCACATCGAGCGAAATAATATTTTAAAGCAAACCTTTTCGGGGATTATCGGAACGCAAACCCAAAAATATATCCGAAGGGATGACGCCTCTTCCCCCGATCAAATCTATCATATCGAATGCGAACAAGTAATTAATGTTCTTAAATTCAGGAAAAAGCTTATGGCATCCGAGTATAAAGTCCTTTCAGGTATCGGAAATTATTGCAGTGTAATTTATGAAGAGGATTTGATCGACCAGAAAAACTGGGATGAAACTATGGGCAGAATATTTCAATTTCTGGGAATTGAGCCTGTTATAGTAAAATCGTCCATTTTAATTACCGACCCCCGACCCGACAGTGAAAGAATAGATAATTTTGATGAAATTATCCATGGTTTAAACCAAAACGGTTATTCAAAAGTGGTCGAAGATTATTACAAATATCTGTAATACAATTCCCTGGTATGATATTTAAAAAGAAAAAGACACGGTTTGTGATTTTCGGGCTGGGGCGCTCAGGCAGTACTTTGCTTAAACAATTGCTCAATTCGCATCCCGAAATTACCTGCGAAGGGGAGTTGCTGAATGTGGACGAAAAATATGTTACCAATCCATGGTTGCTCAGGTTGGTTTACAGGTTTCCGCACCTGTTTTTTGCTTTACGAAGCATGCTATCAACAAAACCGGTTTATGGGTTTACCCTTTTGTTTTATCAATATTCGCCACCAGCAAAACTGATCGGGAAACTGAAAAGAAAAGGATGGAAATTTATTCATATTTATCGGAAAAACAGTCTCGATCAGAGTTTATCGCAGCTTGTAGCCCAGCAAACAAAGGTATGGCACCGGTTTAATGACGAGGAAATTCATATCCCAAAATTGTTGTTGTCGCCTGATGAATTGTTGAAAAGGTTGGAACTAGTTGATAAAAACAAAAAGACTGAATTAGAGTTATTCCAAAAAATTGCTCATTTTCAGGTGGTTTATGAAGATGACCTGAAAAACGAAGCTGACTGGCCTGAAACAACCCGCAAAATCTTTCAATTTCTTGGGATTAATCCTGCTCCGGTTTCAGCCTCTATCAAAAAAACCTATAGCCGTCCCTATTCCGAAATTATCGAAAACTATGATGAATTGCTAAAATATGTTCAATCTCAAAAACAGATTTAAACAGATAATTTTGGGTTTTTGCGCCAAAATCAGTTATCGGTTGTCGTCAGAATCATTGCGTGAAAAGATGGCCCTGCAAAAATTAGGCTATAAGGTTTTAACCCACAGTAATTCCTATCTGGCAGGGAAATCTTTTGCCGATTCGCTGTCGAAAAAAGAAATAATTGATAAAGTAAAAGATGCCCATCCCTGGTTGAGCTTTCCGCTGGTTGAATTTCTTAACACCCGTTTAAACAGGCAGCAAACAGTTTTTGAATATGGCTCAGGGTTATCCACCATTTACTTTGCCGAACGGGTTAAAGTAATTACTTCGGTTGAACACAACAAGGATTGGTATGAAAAAACCCGGATGCTCCTTGGTGAAAGAAAAAATGCTGATGTTGTTTTTTTTGAATTAAACGATGATTATCCGGATGCAATTCGGTTTACCGGCGCTGATAAAAAATACGACATTGTTATAATTGATGGCAGAATGCGAAATAGTTGTATCGAAAAAGCGGTGGATTTTCTTACAACACAAGGTGTAATTATTCTCGATGACAGTGATCGTCCCCGGTATGAGCCAGCTTTCGGTTTTCTTAAAGACCGTGGCTATAAGTTTCTGACATTTTGCGGAATGAAACCAGGGCAATTGAGAGGCTGTCAGGGAACTATTTTTTACAAAAGTGGCGAAAATTGCTTTGAGATTTGAGATGCGGTTTTCTATTTAAGATTTCTAAACCCTTCAATTATGCTTCTTAATCTTATTACCCGGTGCAAAAATATCTTAAACCGATTTGCCTTTAGCAAATAATTGGGGGTAATCTTAAAATTACTTTTGATGAGCCGCAGCAACAACCAAAACGATTTACGGTATTTCGAAAGGTGTTTTTCGACAAGATTAAAATCAACAACAAAACCCTGGATAAAATTATTGGGGTTAACCGGTTTCCTCGTTTCACTGTCGGTAAAAATGCGCGTAAATTGGATATTATCGAAATGATTAATAATTATTACCTGAGGATTTTCGGAAGTTATGTAATGGAAATTTTTGGCAGTAAGCCGACCTTCCCAATTTAAATTTGACTTATCAATCTCTTCAATTATCATTTTACGTAAATTTTCTATCCTGATTTTTCT
The DNA here is from genome assembly GCA_964407625.1 of uncultured Lentimicrobiaceae bacterium. Classification (GTDB taxonomy): domain Bacteria; phylum Bacteroidota; class Bacteroidia; order Bacteroidales; family 4484-276; genus CAJATL01. The sequence goes on along the minus strand of CAYOWJ010000184.1, from coordinate 4,555 downwards.
TAGTTGCGGAAGGTTTTTAAAACCCTTGCTATCATTACTTAAATAATCGAATGAGGTGTGCTCAAAACTCATAACCGAGAAATTGATTTCAGGATATTTACAGCACACTGCAATGCCTGATCCCGGAGGAAAATTGTGCTTTTTTTTGCTTTTCAAACATCCAAAAGGTGATTGTTCGGTCGAGTAAAAATCCCAGGATAATTCGTTTGCACAGGCAATAAACGTAATTGGTTCCAGGTGCTGTTTTTGACACAGATAAACAGAAATGTCTCGGCTAAAATCGTCATAAAGCATATCATCATCATCGAGCACAGTGTTTACAACATATTTTGTATCATTTTTTATCCAGGGTTTCAGCCATGTGAGGTTACTGATGATCAATTCCGGCGTAAAATTTACAAGATAACTCTCCTTTTTTGGCGAGATGAGTTTTTGAAGACGGGTACGATAATTTGAAGGTAGTTCCGGATCAACAATCAAAATCCAGGTAAAATCCTGGTTTTTTTGGTTTAAGATGCTTGGCAAACAGGCAATTTCAAACAAGCCGAACCGGTGGTCAAGATTTTTCTCATCGAGCGGATCTTGTCCTTTTTTCCGGTCAAGGTTATTGCCCCGGTAACTAAAGCGTGTAA
>CAYOWJ010000184.1:0-3823 GCA_964407625.1 uncultured Lentimicrobiaceae bacterium | reverse complement strand
GTTAATCCGGCTGAAACCGTAAGTACATTTTTCCTGGTCCATGGCTTAATAAACCCAAATGGAGCCTTGGTTTTGTAGAAAAAATCCCATTGGAAAACATTTTTACAAGTCAGAAAATGGAGGGGCTGAATCTGTTCTGTTTCGATCAGATTTGCAAAGTACCCGTGCAAATATTTGGTAAATCCTCTAAAAACCCCATCATCAGCATCCAACAGCGTGTTTATCAGATAATCGGTTTCGGCATGAATGTAAGGCTTTAGCCAGGCCAAACTGTTTTGTGCTCTTTCCCGGGTAAAATTATGCAAAAACACATTTTGCATTCCGGCGGTAACTGTTTCAAATTTCCGCCGATAAGCCGCCGGTAATTCCGGATCAATCACAATAACCCACGTAAAATCTTTATGTTCCTGAGCTTTAAGACTTGGCAGCGTTATCATTTCAAAAAACTGAAAACGCTTTTTCAAAATCCGGGGATTTAACGGATCGGGCATTTTATCGGGCTGGTAATCAATACGCCGGTAACTGAAAGGTGTAATAATAATGTGCTGAAGCATTATCCTTAAATATTTAACATGATTTATTAATTTGCGCTAATCCCGATTCATCCGTTTCATTCATAAACTTGCCGGCATCCGCAAAATCGAAGCAATATTAATCAATTGTGGTTAATTGTTTTAATTTTGATTTTTAACTACCAACCTTTGTTTATGATGATTTTTGACGATTTCCCTTTTGGTGTTTTGGCATTTGATTTTGCAAAAAGTAAGCCAGTTTTGGTAATTGAATAATTAATGTCAACATTATGAATGGATTACAAGTATTGAATAAATTGAAAAGAAAGGTTTCCCGGGTGATTTACTTTTTAAAATACCTGAACACAGATAAAAAATTCCGCAGGTTTTTACAGGGAAGGACAATCTATTTTACTGTTCAGCCCGCAAAAGCCGGTTTTACCGATCAACTCATCCGTTTTACCACAATTCTTAAGCTCGGAAAATTCATGGGATTAAGGTATTTTCATATTCCTTTTCAGCCAAAACCTCTAATTATCGAACCGGAGCAGGAATTTGCCAATTCAGTACAAAACGATAATCCCGATATTTACGATTTTATTGGCATGAATGCCCATTTTAATTCAACAAATCCTGATATTGCGGTTAATGATCTGGAAACCATCACCATAATATTAAATAAAACAGAATTTGAAAAACATAAAATCGGTTACTTCGATCAATTGATTTGCTTTCTTGAGATGACCATTCTTCAGAAATTCGGGAAATCACCGAAGAAAACTTTTTTAATCCATTACAAAATCACAAGTCCAATAAGTGATTTTTCCTGGATAAGCGCTCCTATTTCTAAGAAAACCCTTGATTTTGATTTCAATGAAATTTATTTAAAATACCGAAAAACAAATCCACATCAGCCAAAATTTGATAACAATAAAATCAAATTGTTGCTTCACAGCAGGCAGGGCGATACCGCGGTAATTAAAACACCCTGGAACACTTTTATCCAGGTTTGGAGCAGAAAAGTAAATTCATTTATCGAGTTTAATCAGATTCATGAAATAAATGATGTTTCGATTGTTACGGTGGACGATTTTTATTCGTTCTATAAAAATCTTAAGAAGGCTTTCGGAGAAGAGAAGTTATCCTCACTTTTATTTTCGGATGGATTTGCACGTTCATTTTTCAAACTTTTTGCCAAAACAGGAAAGCTGAATTTTACGGAACAACAGGTTGAGCAATTGCAAAAATGGGCGCTGACCTACAATCGGGAGGCTTTTAAAAAATTTGAAGATTTGGCAGAACTAAACATGTTTATTGGCGAGGAGTCCGAAAAAATTTTCGATCTGATTCATTCATTTTTGTATTCGGATGTTGTCATTTTTGGAACACAACAACGGATGATTCCAAAGCTTTATTCATTTTACTTTCGGAACAATGAAGGTCCGATTTGTATTGTACTTTACCGGCAAAAATTGGTGAATTATGATAATCTGAGCAATTCTCAGATGAGTAAAAACTTTGTTTTTGTTGATCTTGATAATTATGTTCCTTCGGAAATTCACGGCAGGATAATTAATTTTTTAAAAGAGCGAAAGAAAAATTTGGTTTAGATAATTAGACATCAATAAGTTATGAGAATAAGAGCTATTAGGAAATTAAACGAAATTCGTGAAGGATGTGTTGATTATCTCGTTAAGAAGAAGGACAAAAATACCTACGGGGGCCCTTTTAATAAACAAAAAATCAGGCAGGAAATTTTTGGAGAGCTTTTAAAAAACTTCCGGTTTGAAGAAATTATCGAAACCGGAACCTTTTTAGGGAACACAACAGAATATTTGTACAAAACTTCCCGGGTAATTGTGCGAACCATCGAAATAGATCCCCGAAAATTTGGCTTTGCCATGGCCCGATTTTTTAAATATCCCAAAATAAAAACCTATTTGGGCAAGAGTGATGTTAGGCTTAGAGAGCTTTGCAAACAACCAAACATCCAACGAAAGCTGGTGTTTTTTTACCTCGACGCTCACCGAAACGGTAAACTTCCGCTGATGGATGAAATTGAAACGATTTTTGCAAACATAAAACAAGCAGTTGTAATGATTGATGATTTTAAGGTTCCTGATTTCCCAGGCTATGGTTTTGACAAGTATCCATCTGGCGAAAGCCTCGATCTGGAATATTTAAGCCCGCTCAAACATTTGGATTTACAATTCTTCTTTCCAGCAGCAGATCCCAAAACCGAAACCGGCAAAAAAAGGGGTTGTGTGGTTTTAACAACCAACGAAGATTTTGCCGGGAAACTTCAATCTTTTTCCACCTTAAAAGCATACGGGAATTATTGACGGCAGCCATTTATCTCAATTTTTTTTAAGATTATGTTCAACAAATTCACACAAAATTTAAAATCGGGTAATTATCCTGATTTTGATTTTTAACAAACAGCAAATAGATGAATTTTTTTAAAAACTTACTTCACAATTTTTCAGGCGCTGGCAAAGAAAGCAAGGCAATCCGTTTAAAATACTTCCAGAAATTCCCCAATGTTGGTGATGTGTTTTCGTTGTTGGTGGCAAAGCATTATTTCTCAAAAAATATCATTCCGTTAAGGCCTGCACCAGTCAGCGAAACCAACCTTATTTTGCTGGGAAGCATCCTGCATTGGGCCGACAGCCATTCTGTTATTTGCGGGGCAGGTTTTATGTTTCGGGATTCAAAACCTGCAGCTCCTCCAAAATCAATTGTTTGTGTACGCGGTCCTTTAACGGCTGAACTACTCGAAAAACAAGGCCTGACTCCGCCAAAACGCTTTGCCGATCCCGGGGTGCTGGCGCCGTTATTATTTAAAAATCAAGGTAAGATAAAATTTAAAATCGGAATCATTCCTCACTACCACGATGCCGGCTCGGTCTGGATAAAGCATTGCAAAAAACTGGGTTTCCCGATAATTGATGTTCTGGCTCCGCCCGAAAAGTTTTTTCGCAAAATACAACAATGCGAGGTTATTCTTTCTTCATCGCTTCACGGGTTGATTTTTGCCCACGCTTTTGGAAAACCTGCCGTTTGGATCGAAATTTCGGATAGGGTAGCTGGCAACGGTTTCAAGTTTTTCGATTATTACGAAAGTGTTGGAATTCATCCCGAAAAAGTTAACAGAGTTAGGATTAATGACTTTTCTGATCCACTTGAAATTTCGAAGTTCGCCACTTTTGCCGATCATAAATTATTAATCGAAACCATGGAAGAATCTATCCATGAAGCAAAAAAAATTCTGATTTAAAATCCTGATTCTGGCAGTGTTTTAAGTTGCTAAT
>CAYOWJ010000183.1:0-7436 GCA_964407625.1 uncultured Lentimicrobiaceae bacterium | reverse complement strand
CGGGGGACAAGAAACGAATCACATCCCAGAACCCTGAAAGGGTTCAACCCCTTCAGGGTTGTAAATGCCCTTATTTACTTACACCGTGGGCTTTGCCCACGGTTATTGAAATTTAGCCACTTTGTGGCTTTTCTTAGGTACAAAACCCAATACTTATACTTTTTTTTATTTCTATCCCGATAAATTGTTACAAAAGAGAGCAAACACCAGAATGTAATTTCCAAAATTGGATTTCTTATTTACCGGATTATTTTTCGGCGATAACCAGCATCTCAAAATCTTCGGTTGTTAATTTATCGCTGCGTGAGAATGCCCCAAGCTTTGCCCCGAATATTTCAATTTTATAAAATCCGAGTGATTTCAACAGCCAGGTTATTTCGCTGGGCACATAATACCTTTCATTACAATCGAGTGTTTTTTTATTCCCATGATCATCTTCAAATTCGGTGATATTAAAATCCCGGAAAGTCATCAGATCAAAAGTATTACTCCGGTAGGTTGCATTACCTTTTTCGGAGGTCGAATCGCAAAATTCTTCGACAGAATGATACAGCGGAAAAAGTCCGTTTAAGGTTGTAAAGATGAACCTGCCATGACTTTTGATTGACTTTGCGACATTCTTCAGAATCTCAAAATTCATCTCATCGGTTTCCATCAGCGGAAATCCGCCCTCACACAGCATGATTGCCACATCAAATTCATGGTCAAAGGGCAGATTCCTGGCGTCACATTGTAAGAAATCAATTTGAAGTTGATTGATTTCAGCTTTTTCGCGTGCCCTGGCAAGTTGTGATTCGGATAAATCAATGCCGGTAACGGTGTAACCCCGTTTGGTTAATTCGATGGAGTGACGGCCGGTGCCACAGCCAACATCCAGAATTTTTAAGGATTTATCAAATCTGAGTTCATTCTCGATGAAATCACATTCACCGATGGTCCCTTGTGTAAAACACTCGTTGTCATATTTTTGACCATAGTCTTCAAATAATGCTTCGTACCACTGTTTCTTATTCATTTTGTACTTCGTTTTAAAAATTATCAATTATACTAACCGTTCCTATTTTAAACTTCGGACTTTTATCCTGTCATTGATTCATCCTCAAAAGGCTCAACCCAACCCTGCAATGAAGGCATTTTTTAAGTGCACAATACTTATTTTTAAGCTCGATTAATGCCTGGGTTTCAAAAGCATTTTGGGCATTTACCCCAAGTTTTTCAAAACCGGTGATGATATTATTTTGTTCGGGAGGCAAAGAGGTAAGAAATTCGATGGCCCTGTCTTTGCTGTAGATGTTTCCTTTTTCGTTACCAAATAAAAAAAGAAAATGGACTACTGTGTTGATAATCATGGTTTGTGTAGCTGAATCGCCAAACCGTTTCGTTTTTTGTGGGGCAGGTTTTCCAAAAACATAATGCGTTTCCCAGTAGTCGCTTGCCTTTAACTCAAACATCGAAACTACCTCATCAGAAGTTTTGCAACTTAAAACTTTCGAGAATAAATTCTGGGATTGATGGATCAGCGCAGCAAACTGCGAAATACGGATGGTTGGGAAATTCGATGGCCTTAATCGTAAAAACTTCCACAAGTGTCCCTGTATCGGATTTAGTGAAAACTTCTTACGAAGAAAATCATACTCTTTATTTAACAGTTGTGAATATTCGTCAGGTAAATCATGCATCAACAAGCCGGCCTGTCCAAATAATAAAGCCTCCAATTGAAAAAGGTTGTCCTTGTGTTTACCCAAAACCGAAAGCGGCAACGATTTTGCCAGCAGCAAAAATGGCTGTTCATTAACTTTAAATCCAAAACTCCCAGCCAAAACCTGGTAAAAAGTTTCCTCCCAGTCATTCAGATTAATTTTCAGCAGCCGGTTTATTTCAGTCGATTTTCGTTCGATACGCTCAACAACCAATCTTTCGAGCCAGCTTTGCCAGATCAGCGTATCAACGGCAGAAACATCGGTGTTGCAGGGAATCCATGATTTATTGTAAAGAAATGCCTGGTATCTGTTAAAGATGCGGCTGCTAAATTTTCCGTTAAGTTCCAGGGTTGCCACAGGCTGCCCGTTTCTATCCAAAACCTGTTGGTCGTTTTCATAAACAACATGCAAAATGATATTTGAGTAGGCAGCATCATTCTGGTGCTGATGCACGTACCAATCAGAAGCCTTATTATGAATTTCGACATTCCCCGCCCAAAGGGTATCACCTATTTTTATCCTCGACTGAAAAAAATCTGGGCCGGCATCGTTGTTTTTAAATCCCGGATGAACCACAAAAATCTCCTGTCCTGCAATTGTTTCAAGGCTTTTATCGAACAGGCGGTATTGCCAGATGTAATGCAAAAATTCTTCTGTCATGATAATCGATTTTATTAAAAAGACTATAAAGTTATGAATTCCAACATCACCAATGTTTTAATGCACAATTTTATTCCAATTAAAGTTATCTTTTTAACAAATTTGAATTTTCTTTTTCAAGAAAATCACAAGCAGTTAATTCTATAATTATAAAAATACTACTTTTGTACAGTTCGTTATTAACTGGCGATTGGCAACCGATGAAGGACATGATTACTTTGGTAAGTGGAATTGAGTTCAGGACAAGGGAAATGGTAAGTCGCCTGGGGATTTCCGAACAGGAAATAGTGGCATTAAAAGCCCGGAATAATAAACTATTAAACGAGATAGAAGAGTTAAAACTTAATGTTAAACAATTAGAATACAAAAACAAGATTATTAAAATTGCAAAGGCATTAGAAGGAAAACAGGAAACGACAAATGCAAAGCTAAAAATTAACGAACTTTTGCGGGAAGTTGACAGGTGTATCGGCCTTTTAAATGATTAATGAAGATTTGAATTAACTTTGATGAATAATTTTTTAATTACAGTACGTATTGCCGACAGAGAATACAGATTAAAGATTGATAAAAAAGAAGAGGAAACAATCAGGCAGGCAGCAAAAAAAATTAATGAAAACATCAATACTTACGCTGAAAATTTTGAATACAAAGACAAGCAGGATTTACTTGCAATGGTGGTTCTTCAACACGCCACCAACGCAATAAAGCTTGAGGAACAGGTAGAATTTCAGGAAAAGCAGTTATTTGGAAAATTAGAAGAAATCAACAAGGTACTATCGGAGAAACTGTCAAAAATATGACTTCATTCGTTCTTTGAAAGCAATTATGACGAGGGTCTTACCAGCCTTGTTTCATTATTGTAAAGATATACCCGCATTATTTCAAATTCAGTTTGTAAACTCAACATTATAAACTTTAAGGTGATCTCAGTATTCATAGGACAGGCCTTACTCCGCCTCTGGCGGAATTCCCATGAGGAACATTGGACGTTCGAAGTTTACGGCAACCTTAATAATAAAGCCTGGGGTTTACTAAACTCCGGTTAGGAATAGTGCGGGTTTTTTCATTTTCGTTTTGTTCCCTGACAATGCCCTATTAAAAATTGATGTAAGATGGAACAAATATTAATTATGATTGTACTCGGGGTTGCAGGAGTTGCCCTGGGCATTTTTCTCTCAGCATCGGTGTTGCGCAAAAAGCTCGAAAAAAAGAGCCAGTTGCTGCTCGTTGATGCCCAGGAAAAATCGGAGATAATCAAAAAAGAAAAAATCCTGCAGGCTAAAGAAAAATTTTTGCAACTCAAAGCAGATCACGAAAAAATCGTTAACGAACGAAACAGTGTTTTGCAAAAAAACGAAGCCCGTTTTAAACAAAAAGAGGCTTTGGTTACCCAAAAACTTGAGGAATTTAATAAAAAAGAAAAGGAAGTTGAAGCAATCAAAGCAAACCTTAACAATCAGCTGGAAATCCTCAACAAACGTCAATCCGAATTAGACAAAGCTCAACATCAGCAGATCCAGAAACTTGAAGTAATTTCAGGTTTATCGTCGGAAGAAGCCAAATCACAGCTTGTCGAAAACCTGAAGGATGAAGCCAAAAGCGAAGCAATGGTTCATATCCAGGAAATCATCGAAGAGGCTAAACTTACTGCCAATCTCGAAGCCAAGAAAATCATTGTAGAGACCATTCAGCGCACCGCCGCTGAAAACACCATCGAAAATACCGTTTCAGTTTTTAACATCGACAACGACGAAATCAAAGGACGAATCATTGGCCGCGAAGGACGCAACATCCGCACCCTTGAAGCACTCACAGGCATCGAAATCATTATTGACGACTCTCCAGACGCAATTATCCTGTCGGGATTTGACCCTGTACGTCGCGAAATCGCACGGCTTTCGTTGCACCGCCTGGTTACTGACGGACGTATTCACCCTGCAAGAATCGAGGAAGTAGTAAGCAAAACCAAAACCCAGATCGAACAGGAAATTGTCGAAATCGGCAAAAGAACCTGCATCGACCTTGGTATCCTCGGCCTGCATAACGACCTTGTAAGAATGGTTGGTAAGATGAAATACCGCTCATCATACGGTCAAAACCTGCTCCAGCACTCACGTGAAGTGGCAAACCTGTGCGCTACGATGGCGGCAGAACTGGGATTGAATCCTAAAAAAGCCAAACGCGCCGGCCTCCTCCATGATATCGGAAAAGTGCCTGACAACGAATCGGAATTGCCACATGCGCTGCTGGGCATGAAGTTAGCCGAGAAATACAAAGAAAAACCAGACATCTGCAACGCAATTGGCGCACACCACGACGAAGTCGAAATGACCTCACTTTTTGCACCCATCGTGCAGGTTTGCGATGCCATTTCCGGTGCTAGACCCGGAGCACGTCGCGAAGTTGTTGAGGCTTACATCCAGCGCCTCAAAAACCTCGAAAACATTGCCTTGTCATATCCCGGCGTTGTTAAAACCTACGCTATCCAGGCAGGCCGTGAATTGCGTGTGATTGTTGGTGCCGATAAAGTTTCTGATGAAGAAGCCAACATTTTATCATATGACCTCTCCAAAAAAATCCAGGACGAAATGACTTATCCCGGACAAATAAAAATCACGGTAATCCGTGAAACGAGAGCCATCAACTTTGCAAAATAACTGACCAACGAAAATATGGGCTGTCTGGAATCAGGCAGCCCTTTTCATTTAAAATACATCAAAATGAAATTTTTTAAAGTTTTAAACCTGGCGTTTTCGATAATGATTTCCGTTTTTCTCCAGGCGCAGGATACGCAAAAAGGAACGATTTCTTCTGACCTGCTCGATCAGATTAAAAAATCAGTGACCGACGATGCCACTACACGGGGACTGATAAACGCGATTTCAGGCAACGACATCCAGCAACTGGCGCTAAATCGCAGCAGCGAATATTCGCCCGACATGTATTTCTCGAACCGCGTAAACACCAAAGGCATCACCAACCAGAAATCGTCGGGGCGATGCTGGCTTTACACAGGTCTAAATATGATGCGCGTTCAGGTGATCATCCGAAACGAAATGGAGAGTTTTGAGCTTTCGCAGACTTACCCGTTTTTTTGGGATCAGCTCGAAAAAGCCAACCTTTTTCTGGAGGGCATCATCCAAAGTGCCGACAAACCACTCGACGATAAACGTGTGGACTGGCTGCTTAAAAACCCTATCGGCGATGGCGGACAATGGACGGGTGTGGTTGACATCATCGAAAAATATGGGGTGGTTCCTTCCGAAATCATGCCCGACACAAAAAATTCGGAAAACACCAGGCTGATGTCAAATCTTTTGAGCACAAAACTTCGCGCTCAGGCGGTTACTTTGCGAAAATTATTTGCTGAAAAGAAAAATGCTGCTGATCTCCAAAATCAAAAAGTGGAAATGCTTGGCGAGATTTACCGAATTCTGGTGCTTACACTTGGCGAGCCACCAGCCGGATTTGACTGGCGTTACAAGAAAAGCAACGGCGAAATCACCGGATTAACGCACTACACGCCACTTTCGTTTTACAAAGATTTTGTTCAGGTTAATCTCACCGATTATGTGATGTTTATGAACGACCCTAGCCGCGAATTCAACAAACTATACGAAATCGACTACGACCGGCATTCGTATGAAGGAGGAAACTGGAAATACATCAATCTGCCTGCTGAAGAGATTTCACAATTTGCAAAACAATCGCTCATAAACGGTGATGTGATGTACTTTTCGTGTGATGTTGGCAAGCAACTCAACAAAGAAAAAGGCACGCTGGATTTGAATAATTACGCTTACGCAGATTTATTTGGCGTCGACTTTTCGATGGATAAAGCACAACGCATCCAAACCTTCGAAAGCAGTTCGTCACACGGGATGAACCTTGTTGGCGTTGACATTGATAAAGATGGAAACATCAACAAATGGCTGCTCGAAAATAGTTGGGGAGTGACAGCAGGATACAACGGTTTCCTGGTAATGACCAACGACTGGTTTCGCGAATACATGTTCAGGCTGGTGATAAAAAAACAATACATTCCCGAAAATATCCTCAAAATTCTCGAAACAACACCAACACTGCTGCCCCCGTGGGATCCGATGTTTTCGCCGGAATATTAAAGGAAAAAGATTGAGGCAGCAAGAGTACCAAGAGGTAATTACCAGACAACTTCTATTGTGCCCTATTGTGCCTACTGTGGTTCAAAGTGAATTATTTCATCCACTTAGCCAGCCATTTTTCATTTACTGCCACAGCCACAACTTCGCCTTTGGCACAAAGTTCGCCTCCACCAAAAAGCTGAACTTCAACAGTTACGCGCTTTCCATCAATTTTGATGACTTTTCCGCGCAACATTAATATTCCTTCGAGTGGAGCCGGGCGAAGATAATTTACATTTAATGAAGCTGTAACACACCTGAAGGTTGGCTCTGAATCCATCGGGCGACCTTCGTGGCGATAAAGTGCGGCGGCGGCAGTTCCTGTCGAATGGCAGTCAATAAGAGAAGCGATCAACCCACCATAAACATAGCCTGGAAGCGAAGTGTGGTAAGGCTTTGGCTCAAATTCGGCAACGGATTCATCGCCATCCCAAAAACTTTTAAGCTGGTGGCCGTGTTCATTTAATCCGCCACAACCGAAGCAGTGGTTAAAATCGTCGGGATAATTATCCTGAAATGCTTTTGTAGTCATAACTGTAATTTTAAAAAGCTCAAAATTAACGAAAATCCCTTGGCACAAACTTGAATTTCTCCATCAAAAAGGCATAAAATTGATAAATTTTAACCACCTTTGAAACCGTTTTCAAACTAAAATTTTTAATACTATTTCCATGTTACAAAACAAAAAAGTTCTCATCACCGGAGGCGCCGGCTTTATCGGTTCCAATCTTATCGAAAGGTTTTTAGAACAAAATAATTACATCGTTTGCCTCGATAATTTCGCCACCGGTAAAAAAGAAAACATCGAACCGTTTTTATCAAATCCTGATTTTAAATTTATTCGAGGCGATATCCGCGATTTGGAAACCTGCAAAAAAGCTGTCGAAGGTATTGACGTTGTCCTTCACCA
>CAYOWJ010000182.1:0-7453 GCA_964407625.1 uncultured Lentimicrobiaceae bacterium | reverse complement strand
GGGTTTCGTGGTCGTGCGTGCAGAAAACAGTTTTCACCTCACCGTTTTCATCCAGCTCATAGCTTTCGCATTTTATGATGTAAGCATTTTTTAACCGGACTTCCTGACCTGGAGCCAGCCTGAAAAACTTCTTTGGAGGATCAACCAAAAAATCCTCTCTTTCGATAAAAAGCTCTTTCGAGAAAGGCAGCATCCGATGTCCTGAATCCGGATCTTCCGGGTTATTTTCCGACAATAATTCTTCTACCATATCGTCAGGATAGTTGGTGATGACAACTTTTAAGGGGTTTAAAACGGCCATTACGCGGGAGGCTGTTCTGTTCAGATCTTCGCGAATGCTATATTCCAGCAGGGCAACGTCAATTACGTTGTCGCGTTTGGCTACGCCAACTTTTTCGGCAAACATTTTAAGCGATTCCGGGGTAAAACCACGTCTTCTCAGGCCACAAATCGTCGGCATCCTGGGGTCGTCCCAACCGGTAACATAACCATCTTTTACCAGCTCCAGCAATTTCCGTTTGCTCATCACCGTGTAACTGATATTCAGACGGGCAAACTCAATCTGTTGTGGCCGGTATTCGCCTTCGATAATCTGGTCAACAAACCAGTTGTAGAGCGGGCGGTGAACCTCAAATTCGAGTGTACAAATCGAATGGGTGATACCTTCGAGATAATCCGATTCGCCGTGTGCCCAATCGTACATTGGGTAAATGCACCATTTGTCGCCGGTACGGTGATGGTTGGCGTGTAAAATCCGGTACATCACCGGGTCGCGCATGTGCATGTTTGGTGAAGCGAGATCAATTTTCGCGCGGACAACTTTGGCTCCGTTTGGAAATTCGCCGGCTTTCATGCGGCGAAATAAATCGAGATTTTCTTCTACAGACCTGGACCTGAAAGGACTTTCGACCCCCGGTTTTGTTGGTGTTCCGCGTTGCTCACTGATAATTTCGGCAGATTGGTCGTCAACGTAGGCGTTGCCTTCGGAGATGATTTTTTCGGTCCATTCGTAAAGTTGATCAAAATAGTCTGAAGCAAAAAACAACCGGTCTTCCCAATCGGCGCCAAGCCATTTTACATCGTCAAGAATCGAATCGACATATTCCTGTTCTTCTTTGGTAGGATTTGTATCGTCGAAGCGGAGGTTGAATTTTCCGTTGTATTTCCGGGATATTCCATAATTTAACAAAATCGACTTGGCATGACCAATGTGCAGGTAGCCGTTTGGTTCCGGAGGAAAACGGGTGTGCACACGTCCATCGTTTTTACTATTTTTTAAATCCTCATTTATGATTGCTTCAATAAAATTTATCGAAGATTTTCCTTCCCCTCTGTTTTCTGATTCGTTCTCCAGCGTGTTGTTCATAATCCGCAAAATATGGTTATTACAGTGTCATTTCTTTTAAAATCAAGCGCCAAAAGTAGAATTTAATCGTAAGCTATTCAACAGTTTTTTAACTTCAGGTTTAAGAAATGACAGTTAATGAATAATTTTTTTGTTTGAATGAAACTAAAAGCATTAAATTTGCGCACCTAAAACATATAGGGTTTCGTGGCCGAGTGGTTAGGCAGCGGTCTGCAAAACCGTGTACAGCGGTTCGAATCCGCTCGAAACCTCCCAAATAGCAAAAGGGTCGAAAACATTGTTTTCGACCCTTTTGCTTTTAACGAATCGCCATCCGGGTTTAAAGGTCGAAATTCGAAATACCGCTATTTGTAGATTAAACACAGTTATTTCTTAGGTAAAAATTTTAGCAAGCACTGTTTTATTAAGCCGCAGTTACCTCCAGGTTAAACCCATACCATGTTTGTTTTTTGAAAAAAAACAGCATCATCCAATTAATCCTGACCCGGAGCTTGTATGAATAAAATGAATCCTAATTCATTAATAGGGTTACTTTTGTGCGATTATTAGTATTGAAGTGATGAAGACATTTTTTGCTGTATTTTTAGTTTTGGTGCTTTCGATTTTTTTCGAACTCAGCGTCTTTACTCAATTCAACAAGCAAATTCATATCGAAATGTGCCACACGGCCAATCATACGCACAACCATTTCGACGAACACCCCGATCATCATGATTATAACGTTGTCGAAAATACATTATCCGGTAACCATTTTGGTTCAGCACTGGACTTTCGATATCCTGAAACCGGTTTTAGTTTCCAGAAGTTTCCCCCCTTTTTCTTCCAACCTCCCGAAAAGTTATAGGCGCTGTTTTACCTTGTTTTTGAGCGGATTTCTGATTTCAGATGAGCTGGCGATTAACGAATCAATACTGGCGAAATGCCCGGATTCATGATTTTTTTGTCAGGATGGTTATTGGTTTTCAGAACATTTCAGAAGAATCATCGGTCCAAACCGTGATTTATAAGGATGAAAACCGCAATCGGGATCTGATTCCTGACAATTACGACAAGTGTAGAACCGGCGATTTAGCCTAAGCTACCTTTTGATTGAATCTTAAAAGGCCACAAATTCCAGGCGGTCATCAAAACAGTTAAAAAGGCAACTTTTTTTTCGAAAGCAAATACAAAGTACTTATTCAACCACATACAGAATAAATAGAAAATTATGAAAAATTTTTGGATGTCAGTTCTTTTGATTATTGCATTTTCGCTGGGCTCCTGTGAAAACATACAACGGAAGATAAGTGAGGATGTTAATTCAAAAATCGAAGAGCAAATGAAAAAATTTGATACGCTGGTTAATGAGCAGATTAATAAGGCCGACACCCTTGTTATCCAGCAGTTAGACAAACAACTTAAAAAAGCCGATTCGCTCTTAAATAACATCATCGAATAAGCTATGATTTGTCCAGTTTGTAATTCGCAACTTTTGAGGCCTGAAAAACAAGGTACCGGAATTGACTTTTGTGCAAAATGCGGTGGATTATGGCTCGATCGGGATATTACAGAGAAAACAACTGAAAGGCAAGCCTTTATTGGAATTCAAAACAATCACACTGGCTGCCGGCACGATAATGGCTATGGTCAAGATTAAGGTTGCAATAAAGCAAACGATAAACAGCGAAAGCCGGGCTTTTGGCCAATTTGTTTGTTTTTAGTTGATTAAAAAATGCATTGCTGCTGGCTTTTGAATGAGCTTGTGGATTTGTTTTTAAATCGTTAAAAAAATTATGTGTTAATTTGATAAATTAAAAAAAATGACGAAAACGTATATTTGGTCGCTTCCAACGCGGCTTTTTCACTGGTTGCTGGCAATCAGTTTTGCAGCAGCATATTTGCTTGGTGATGCAGATGACCTCCAAAATTTGCATTTCGCCTTTGGCGCCTTTGCAGGAACTTTAATCTTTTTCAGGATACTTTTTGGAATTTTTGGCCCAAAATACTCCCGTTTCAGCGATTTTCCGATAGGAGTAAAAAATCAGGTGGAATTTGCAAAAACCTTTTTTGCCAAAACAAAAGAATATGCCGGACATAATCCTGCTGCCTCGGTGGTAATGTTGTTTATTTTGTTGGCGGGCATTTTGTGCAGTATTTCGGGGTACCTGATTTACAGTTCCGAAAGCAAAATATTTAGCCTGGGATTTGATCCTGATTTCCTGGAGGAAACGCATGAAGTGCTGGCCAACATTTTCCTTATCCTGGTGGGAATGCATCTGCTGGGAATTTTGTCTGATTTGCTGTTTCATCCTGACACAGGGACTTTGCGCTCGATGTTTACAGGGTACAAAAATGTGCAGGCTGAAAATGTCAGGTTAAACAATTTTGAGAAAATCTTTGGCTTTTTATGGTTGATTATTCCGGTGGTTATGTTCTTTTATGCAAATGGTTTTCAGATCAATGAGCAGAAAGGGAACAATCAGGAAACGGAAAAAACTGAAGAGCATGAATCGGAATCGGAGGAAGATGAAGATTGACCATGAAGATGACGGATTGATGAAAAAGTATTTGATTCCATATTAAAGCCGGCTACATTTGTGCGGCGTTTTATTAAAGCACTGTAAGTAATTAAAAATTAGCTTGATGAAAAACAGAATTCGTGTTTTACTTTTTTAATCATCATGACTATTTTAGGGTTACAAACCCAGGCTCAGTGGAAACAGAAGGCGCATCATTCCGGCTTTGCCAGATACGATTTTGCGGGTTTTAGCGCAAATGGAAAAGGTTATATGGGCGGAGGAAGATACGCCGGTCCTTTTAATGCCATCAGTGAATGGCAGGAGTTTGATCCGGTGACTGATGTCTGGAATGTTATTACACCCATGCCGTATCCTTTTACCGGGCTTGCTGCCTCTGGAATCGGAGGATATGGATACGTGAGTTGCGGTGTAAACGATGCTTTTTTCAACTATGAAACCTACAAATACAATCAGGCAGGAAACAATTGGGGAACCGTTACAAACATGTTGTATCCAAGACTCTATGCTTCAGTCGCCACCGTTGGAAGCAAGGGTTACTTTATCGGAGGTTATGGTTTTGCGGCAGAGCCGATGAACGATATTTGGGAGTACAACTCCTTACCCGGGATATGGACCGAAAAAACGGCATTGACCTTTGAGGCAGCCCGATATTATGCAACTGCATTTTCGGTTGGAAGTGATATTTTCGTGTTTGGCGGAACCAATTATGATGGTTATCTGAATGATCTGTGGAAATTTGATACCAACCTGGACCAATGGTTTCAGATGACTTCGATGCCTGCAGAAGCAAGGTTTCAAAGTAATTCGTTTGTTATCGGTGATACCGCTTATGTGGTTGGTGGCGTGACCATTTCCGGAACTAATTTAAAAGAGGTTTGGCAGTACGAGGCATCATCCGACACCTGGTCGCAGCTACCTGACTTTCCCGGTGCAACGGGACCTTTTGGCGGAGTTTCATTTGTTATTGACGAAAAAAGATATATTGTAACAGGCAATGGAACAAAAGAGTGTTGGGAGTTTGATCCGTATTGGTCAGTAAACGTACCCGAAAAAGAATCTTCAATCAGCCTGAGCCTTTATCCAAATCCCGTAATTAACGAATCGGTGGTTACAATTCCTGCAAATGGAAGCAAATCGTTCGTTATTGAAATTACAAATAGCTACGGTCGGTTGATAAAAACGATGAAAGCATCTGGCAACCGGATTATTGTAAATCGGGATGAATTTACCTGTGGTATTTATTTTTTGAGGGTTCAGGATGAATTTTTAAAAACAGGCACGCTAAAGTTTATCGTTCTCTGACAAACCCGTCGGCTTTCATTTTCCAAATAGAAAGCAGGATACGCTCGCCTAAAAAAATACCTGAGGGTGAAAATGCCTGGCATTTTCACCCTCAGATTTTTCGGCTTATTGTTGCCTTTAAGCTGAATGTACCCTCCTGAATTTTATAATCCCGCTTTACTTTATCACCAACTTACCTGCATTCATTCTCTGGCGACCACCAATAGTTACCAAATCAATAATGACCGACAAAAACATCACGAATTACCAGAAGTCCTTGAAGTTATTCAATCCATTGGCTGGCGGACGAAACGGTAAAATTGTTGGTCAGAAGTGCAAACAAAAATTTTTAAACTGCCTTAGCTTCCGTGTAAAGGCTATGTTAAGCCACTGTTGACGCCTTCCTAAGCCATTACCAGGGTTGGGTTTTGGAATAAAAACAGCATCACCCGGCCGAACCCGATTCGAACCTGGAATAGCGATGGTATAGGGAAGATTGGGATTTGATGTGGATTTTAATCTCGAAACACAAAACCGGAATGAAAATGAAGATGTGCTTTTAAATATATTCAGCCATAAATATTTTCTGATATTATTTGCTTTCTGCTTCACAAAACAGCTAAAGGCTTCAAATCCGGATAGCTGAATTACAATCCATTCATCGAATTTGCACGTGATCAAGACTTTTGGAGGAAGCATTATGAGCCATACATCTTATGCCGGTGACCCGAAAATCATGTTTGCAAAATTTTCTTCTGTTTGCCCAAAATGCAATAAGAAAATCAACAAATCCGATCGGATTGTCTATTTCCCAAACGGGAAAAAAGCTTTCTGCTATTCCTGCGGGGAACAGGATTATCTCGACTTCGTTTCTTCTGAAATTGATGAAGATAACTATAATCGGTGTTACTGCTAATTGAAAGAGGCCGGAAGGCCTCTTTTTTTTGATAACGCTAAGAATGATTTTATAACTCCTAATTGAAGCAACTATTGAGCAAGCTGCAACTTTAAAGAAACCAACTGGACGCTGTTTGAACGGAATCTGGGATTTATTTCCAGACATAAAATCCCTCAGTTGGATATTTCCTATAAGTGTGTTTTTTTCACCACCAGAGCACCACCTGTGGCAATAATATTAACTTTTGGCCTATTCTGCTTTCTGAACTTGAATATACTTGATAAGTAACCGTTAATGTGCCATTGCTGCGACCGTTAACAGGGAAAACCGAAAGCTGTGAAACGCTTTCTGAAACTGTCCACGAAGTATTGGA
This sequence comes from uncultured Lentimicrobiaceae bacterium, assembly GCA_964407625.1. Taxonomy (GTDB): domain Bacteria; phylum Bacteroidota; class Bacteroidia; order Bacteroidales; family 4484-276; genus CAJATL01. The sequence continues at coordinate 1,016 of CAYOWJ010000182.1, read as the reverse complement.
ATTCAGATTAAAGTTAATCGATCCGGCTGTTGCGGTGACATATTAGTTTATTGGTGTAACATCGAGGTGTGAAGTTTCAGTTTAATCTTTAAGGCATCGGACACTCATTCCAACGCCTTTTTCGTGGTCATACGAATACAAATTTGTACTGGAGGAGAACAATTCTCTTATCATTGCGCTTGTGGGTGAGGTTTCAGTTGAAGACCTAAAGTAGCCAGTGTAACCCATATCGAGGAAAAAGAGACCATTACTTGTCCGGCCACCACCTGGAAGACCTGTAAACCCACTTTCATTTGTTGCCCCAGTATTTGGACTCTGCCAATGGCTGTAACCGCTTTATTTCATTTTACCACCGGCGGATCCACCGAGAAAAGTTGAAAGAACATTCCATTCATTATTAGTTGGCAAATGCCACCCTTTTGGGCAAATACCTTTTACACCCTGAGTGGTAGTATATTGCATCATTTCGTTCCATTGGTAAAGCCCACCGTAATAATCGCAGTTGCTTTCATTGTCATCGTAGCAGTACTTTTCTATTGTACCGTTGTTGGTTTGGTTGCCTGCTCCGGCAATACGGGTTCCTATGTTCAGGTTTTGTTTCATCCAGCATTGGGTTCCAATATAAACGGTAGTATAAACTTTGCCATCGCGGGTATCAGTAAAATAGGGCATTCCGGGGCAGGGCTGGCCTGTGCCCATAATTTCGGCAGCAATAATTTTTAGTTTACTTTGGGTACTGTAAGTGTTTGGGTATCCCACCAGCATATTCCAAACAATGTACTTGCCGGCTCCCGGGTTTATGTTGGTTAAATCGCCGCTAAGGTTTGCCGGTGGCACAGCAGCATAAGTGCCTCCGGCATTTAAGCTGGCCTCCAGGCTAATGTTGTAGGCAAGCGCTGTGCCGCTCAGCGTAAAGTAAACATCCACCAGCCCGCTGTTATCTGCCCGTTGGGCAACGGAGATGTTGGTGATGGAGCCGGTTTGGGAAAAGGCGCTGGCGGCAGTGAAAGAAAGAA
>CAYOWJ010000181.1:3133-7473 GCA_964407625.1 uncultured Lentimicrobiaceae bacterium | reverse complement strand
TTGGCGCCATTCCACGAAAACACAAAATGACCGGCCTTTAATTCGGCCGAGAGCAGGCTTTTTACCTGGCGGCCTTCAAGATCATAAACTGCAAGCTGGTAATTTCCACTTTCGCTGATATCGAAGGAAATATTGGCCTGACTTGATGCCGGATTTGGATAAACATTTAATTTATTTTGACCGACGATCTCACCAATTCCAACAAAAGGATCGAAGATTACTGTTTCCGAAGGCACAGATTGCTGCCCAGCCTGGTCAACGGTTGTAATATAAAAGTCGGCCACTTCAGGAGGAGTTGCCATGTAGAATAGCTGAGTCCCGAAAGTTTGATCCAATAACTCAAAACCGTTACCATGATCGATGTAAACATTAAAGCCTTCAAAATCGTTGATGTCGGGCTGCGACCATTCAAGAATTCCAAAAATGGGTGGCATATTCACCACCTGCATGGTAACATTGGCTGGTGGCGGAGGAACTTCATCTTCAACACCAAAAGTGATATCGCCATAGCCGACAGGTTCAAAAATCTGCTGGTTCTGGCATGGCCAGTAACCATCGAAATTGCTTGGTGTATCGCGGGCAAATAAGAAAAGCCCGCTCTGATTCTGTTCGTTCGGGTTGAGTTTCCAAACCTCATCATCACCGATAGGAATTACAAATTCAAAAACGAGATGACCTGTTGCAAAGGAAATTCCAATCTGAGGGTTTGTAAGCTCGATAACCGTGCCCACGCCACCGTTATTATAAATGGGGCGATAACGGATTAGATTTCCGGCGGCATGATACTCTGCCCAGTAATTTCCTTCCGAGTCATCGCCGGTTGCACCATAAGCGCCATCATTGTTGTCGTCGATGTACAATGCCACTAAATCGTTCTCCTCCAAAACCATATCATTCTGGTTTTCGCAGGCTATGTAAAGTTCGGTCATGGCCTGGTTAAGCTTGTAATACATGGTAACGCTGCCGATGGGATTCGGCATGTTATCATATGTTCCCAGGAAGTCGGAAGCATCCATCATAAAGGCATCATCCCATTCGCCGGGCGAAATTGTGCCATCAATAGTTGGAGTACTTCCATAATAAACACTGATATTATTCGCAATATAGCCGGTGGCAATCCAACCTTCCATTGTATTTGAATACGGGCTTTCATAATCATCGCCGATAGCTGCTGTTACCGCATAATAATAGGTTTTCAAAGGCAGCACATCTTCGTCGAGATAAGAAAACACATCGTTTCCCAGAATGGCAACAGGTGTTTCGGGAAAAAGGCCTTCGGCAATGGTTTTCCTGTAAACATTAAAACCAACCACATCACCAGGTTGCGGGTGTGTCCATTCTACTCCCACAGCCATGCCTGCGCCGTGTGATACATTATAAAGCACCGGTGGATTTCCGGTTTCTTCCATTTCGAAATCAAGATCCAATACCTGGCCATCGGTAATGACCACGTTTTCGACTGTTTCAGGGAAGTAACCAACCTTTTTGGCTGTAACGGTGTAGGTTCCGGCAGGAATATATTTGATTGCGTACAAACCACAATGATCGCTGTAATCGTAATAATCAGCAATGCCTTCAATTTCAATTTTTACATATTCACCATTGGTTGCACCTAATAATGTTACTGTTCCGGAAAGTGTTCCTCCTCCAGGGTTTGAGTTTATATTGTACAAAGTCCCGCCGCTGCCCATTTCGCGGGCATGAACGGCTTTTCCGGTGACACTGCAAAAAGTTCCATCGGCAGATAAATCCATTGCGTTAAACGAACCTGGTGTGTTGATGCTGAAAATCGGAAGATTGCTTTGTTTGCGGAAAAGGAAAAAGTCGGGTTTGCTGTGGTTTAAAGGTCCCCATCCCGAAGCAGCAATCAGTGAGCCATCATCGGAAAGATCAATGGAAACAACCTCATCGCCGGCATGTTGAAATACCCAGAGCGGTTCCGGTGAATAGGAATTAAAAGTATAGATTTCGCCATCGAAGCTGCTGGCTAAAAACACAAGTGTTCCAACAGCAACTGTGGAGCCATCGGCAGAAATGCCAACTCCGGATACCCAGACAGAAGTTCCACCGCCACCAACTTTGAAATTCCATTTCAAATTATAGGTATTGTTGTTGATGTCGTATTCGTGAAGATAAGCATAACCGCTGTAATCGCCGCTAACAAGGTATTTCCCGTCGTAGCTGAAGGCCGGCGGCGCCTGGTTGTAATAATAGCCCTCAAAAAAAACGGAGCCATCGGCTGAATCCATCACCCACATTTTTTTAAGGCCGGTTCCATACTGGCAAAAAACCAATTTTGAGCAATCGCCCGAAGCAGCGAAAGATGTTCCTGCACCTGCAAAACCTGTCGTCCAGTCAGGATCGCTCACTCCGATAGTGTAAGCCCTGACGTTGGTTTTATCTAAGCCGCCAGGCTGGTTTTCGACGACATATATTTTGGTTGCATCCAAATTAAATTTCAGACCAATAATTGAAGTGGCATCGGTTACTTTTTCCCAAACCAATGTTTGAGTTGCCGTTTCGTAAACCTGAAAAAGATTTCCGTAACTATACGCCACATAAGCACCGTCTTCGGTCATGTCAATCGGCCATTCCCAATCAGCCACAACAGGTTGTTCCCAGATTGGTGTGCTGCTGTTCTGATACAACGAAACCCTGACATTGTTGAGCCACCACTCATTAAAAGTATAGCCGGCAGCACCTGAAACCTTTGTTCGGGCGCCAATCCCGACCGGGTCGCTGAGTTGCCAGTTTATGCTGACGTCGCGGGTTGAACCATCGGTGATAAAACTTTTATCAACCGGCAAAACCTGAGGGCTTTGTTCGCTTTGAACAGAAACTCCCTGTTCGGGGTTGGTAATTGTTTTTTGAAGCGTGTAGCTTTGGGTTTGAGCCATTAATCCTAAACTCAAAAACAGAACAAGAAACAAAAAGGAAATGTGTTTCATAACTTTTAAATTAAGTTTAAAAAAATAACGATTTGAAATTAATGTGTTTGATTTGAAAAGAACATTTTTATTGGTGTTTTGTCTAACAAAAACCTGACTGGTATAACCTGTCAGGTTTTTCGTCAGTGTTGATTAAAATCCGGATTATTGTTTGATCATTTTTCCATTGAAAACCTCATCCCCGGCCGAAACCCGGTAATAATACATACCGGGCATCAAGTTTTCTCCATCAAACGTAAAACTGTTTTTATTGGTAGAATTCGTTGTCAGCAATTTTCCTGTGACATCAAAAATCTGAACAGCCACGCCTTTTTCAGCGTAATTATCGACTGTAAAAACTACTTTATCAGTAAATGGGTTTGGCGCTGTTGAAACTGAAAAACTTTCAGCAATCTGATTTTCGCCAATTCCTGTAACTACCATTCCAAGGGTGCCATCGGGCTGGATATTTTGGGCGTAAATATTTGTGCTTCCACTGCGGTTGTCTTCCCAGGCAGCAAACCATTGTCCAAAATAATACGGCGACATTTCGCGATGAATTTTCGAACTTGAAACAGTACTCATATTAATAAATTGTTGCGGCCATACGTAATTTCCATCGCTGTCGAGCATTGTTGCCTGAATGTTTGTAGAATTTCCTTCTTCGTAAATACAGATAGCGCGGTCGTGTAATCCCGATGCTGCCGGAAGGCTGTAATCGTTGTTGGAAAGCGGAATAAGCATTTTGCCTTCATCACCCCATAAACGGCTGCCGCCAAGATCGAGTTTTTGTGCGTAAAGCCCCCGTTGGTTTTGATTCAAATCCTGTTCGCTGAAATAAACCATAATTTCCTGGTTTGCGTCTAAAAATGCGGGTGCAGGATACATGTGGTTTCTGGTGTCGGTAGTAGAGACTAAAGCACCACCAACCGGCATCGTCACGGTGCCCTGGTCGTCCATGTGCTGAACGTAGGTATGAAAATGCAGACCAACGTCGTTGCGATACCAGGCAAAAACAATTCCACCGGCATCGTCCGGGCACATCTGAAGGGTAATCACCGGTCCCATTGCAACGGGAGCAATAATTTCGGCGTCGGTTGCCCACAAATTGTTACCGTCAGCGCCTAATTTCCGAACATAAGTTCCGCGGTTTGGTGCCCAAAACGGCCCCGTTTCCTGGTGCCAGATCAGATAAACATTATCACCGTCGGCAGGCATTAAAAACGGGTAAGTATTATCGATAGTAGAACTAACAATAAAAATCCCGTCACCCCAGAGTTTAGTTCCATCAGGCGATACTTTCTGCAGGTGAACCTCAGTGGTTGTTCCGCTGCTTATCCAGGCAAATACTGCGTTTCCGGCCTGTGTTCCGCAAACTTTCGGTGTTGGTTCAAAATTGATGCTCGATGAAAG
>CAYOWJ010000181.1:0-3033 GCA_964407625.1 uncultured Lentimicrobiaceae bacterium | reverse complement strand
TTTAAAAATTAGTTATCAGTGTTTTAAGAACAAGAAACAGCTCGAAATACTTTTGTAAAGATACGAATTTAGGATTAAGACAAATTATTGTCTTTTTTTCATCAAAAACAGGTAAAAATGTATTGGTCAAATTTTCTATTTCATTCAGGTAATATTAGTGTTAAATTCCAAAATTAGCCGATTTTAATCAAATCCATTTTAGATCAACTTTTCCGAAGCAGCTTTGCTTTTTCAATTTGCCGGAAATCCAAAAATCCTTCTTTATAGCGCTTTCAGTAAAATCACAACAGTATTTCAATAAAACTCCATGTTAATCAACTGTTTTACTTTTGCCTGGGATTTTAGGGAATGAACCATTTACCTGGCAGCTTGTTGCTTCTGTTGGTAAATTGACTGGTTTTCACCTAAAATGAGATTTAAAACACTATTTTAAAATGAAGATAATGAAATTTGGAGGCACCTCCGTTGGTTCTCCGGAACGGCTGCTTGCCCTGGTTGATATTATTAAAAACAGTGAGCCAAAAATTGTGGTTTTATCTGCCATGAGCGAAACTACCAACCACCTGGTGGAAATCACCCGCTTGCTTTACAAAAAAGAAAACGAGCATGCCGAAAAACTCATCGATGCACTGGAAGACAAATACAGTGCTGTGATTGACGCTACCTTAAAGGAAAAATCCACACACGAAAAAGGGCTTGAATTAATCACGTTTCATTTCGAATACCTGAGGTCGTTCACCCGCGACTTGTTTACCCTAAACGAGGAAAGGGCTGTTCTTGCCCAGGGCGAATTGCTTTCGACAGCCATTTTTCAGCTTCTGCTGGAAGAGAAAAAGATAAAATCGGTGCTGCTTCCTGCCTTGAATTTCATGCGTATCAATCAGAACGGGGAGCCCGACATGCCGTTTATTGCAGATTTCCTCAAAGCTGAACTTGGGAAATTTCGGGAAGAAAGCCTTTTTATTACCCAGGGATACATCTGCCGGAATGCTTTCGGTGAAATCGACAACCTGCAACGGGGCGGGAGCGATTACACCGCCACGATTATCGGTGCAGTTTTGCAGGCCACCGAAATTCAAATCTGGACAGATATCGACGGAATGCACAACAACGATCCTCGTGTGGTGAACAACACCTACCCTCTGGCCGAACTAAGTTTTGATGAAGCCGCCGAGCTGGCCTATTTTGGCGCTAAAATCCTTCACCCAACCTGCATTTTGCCTGCCCGCAACCAGAATATCCCGGTGCGTCTGTTAAACACACTGCATCCCGAAGCTCCCGGCACGCTGATAACTGCCAACAAGCCGATGGAAGGGATCAGAGCCGTTGCAGCTAAAGACGGCATCACAGCCATCAAGATAAAATCGGGACGAATGCTGATGGCTTACGGCTTTTTACGCGCCGTGTTCGAAGTCTTCGAACGTTACCACAAACCCATCGACATGATCACCACCTCTGAAGTTGCGGTTTCGATAACCATCGACAATGATTCGGAGCTGAGCAATATTGTTGACGAATTGTGTGCCTTTGGGGCGGTGGAAGTAAACACCAGCCTGAGCATTGTGAGTATTGTCGGGTTTTTTCCAGCCGAAAAACCGGGCTATGCCAGCACCATTTTCGCTGCACTCTGCGAAATTCCGGTGCACATGATTTCTTATGGTGGTAGTGAAAATAATATTTCAATCCTGGTGGAAACCAAACTGAAAAACGAAACTTTACGAGCCTTAAACAAAGGCCTTTTCAACCTGGAATAATGCAACCTAAATCCGGAAAATGACCATGTTTTCAAAAGAACTGATACATAAATTCGGGCACACGCCTACACCATTTTACTATTACGATCAGGTTTTGCTCGACCAGACTCTGCTCCTCCTGAAGAATGAAGCTGATAAATATGGCTATGAAGTTCATTATGCCCTCAAAGCCAATGCTGATCCGCCGCTACTGAACCAGATTCTGAAATATGGTTTTGGTGCCGATTGTGTGAGTGGCAATGAAGTTGCGAGAGCCATCGAAACTGGCTTTGCTCCCCAAAAAGTTGTTTTTGCAGGCGTAGGTAAAAGCGACCGGGAAATTATAACCGCACTGCAAAACAACATCCACAGCTTCAATTGCGAGAGTTTGCAGGAGTTGGAGGTGATCGATGAACTGGCAGCCGGAATGGGAAAAACGGCAAATATTGCCCTGCGGCTCAATCCAAATGTGCATGCAAACACTCATAAATACATTACCACCGGCCTTGAGGAAAACAAATTCGGGATCAACCCCTGGGAAATGGAAGCCGTCATCGAAAAACTTAAAGGGCTAAAAGAACTGAAACTTGTGGGTTTGCATTTTCATGTTGGCTCGCAAATCACCGACCTGAATGTTTTTAAATCGCTCTGCATCAAAGTAAATGAACTTCAAAACTGGTTCAGGCAAAAGCGGATTCCGATTGCCCATCTGAATCTGGGAGGTGGTTTGGGTGTTGATTATCACGATCCCGACGGTGGAAAGATTGTTGATTTCGGGTCGTTTTTTAAACTGTTTCACGATTTCCTCGAAATTTACCCGGGCCAACGGGTTCATTTCGAATTGGGCCGCTCGGTAGTCGCACAGTGCGGATCGCTGATCTCGAAGGTGCTCTACATCAAAAATGGTGTAAATACCGATTTTATGATCCTCGATGCAGGCATGACGGAACTTATCCGCCCGGCTTTGTATCAATCCTATCATAAAATCGAAAACCTTACAAATCCGAATGGACAGCTCCATCGTTACGATGTTGTCGGGCCGATTTGTGAAAGTTCCGATTGCTTTGGAAAAGCGATGCCGGTTCCTTTTACACAAAGGGGAGATGTGATCGCCATCAGAACCACCGGGGCTTATGGTGAGGTGATGTCGTCGCAGTACAATTTGCGCGAAAAGGTAAATTCGTACTATTCGGAAAGGTTTATCTGATTTGAAAAATAAACACGGAGACACTAAGCGCACGGAGCTACACAGAGAAAATTCTTTCTTCCTCTGTGGTCTATGTGTCCTCTGTGTCTCCGT
>CAYOWJ010000180.1:0-7547 GCA_964407625.1 uncultured Lentimicrobiaceae bacterium | reverse complement strand
ATCGGTGCGGCTGAAACCACAACGGTTACTATTGCCTCATCACAGTTTGCGGGGTTCTGTATATCACAGATCTGGTAAGTGATGTTGTACGTTCCTGCCGGAGTTGTTGGATCGACGAAAACTTCTCCCGTTGATGTGTTCAAAGTTACCCCGTCAGGCGGATCATTAGACGCGGTAAGGGTGACTTGTGCCGGATCAACCGGAGTACTGTTCATCAAATCGTTGTCCAGAACATTGTCAACAGCAATGCCTCCGTCATATCCGTTAACCGGAGAACTGCTTACATCATCATCAATGGCTTCAATCGGAGCCGGGAGTATATTAACTAATTCAGATCGGTAGCTATACCTGCCGCAATCATCGGTTACCAGTACTTTAATTACGCATGATGTTGGCACTGCTGCCAGGGGAGCTGTAAAAGTAGTAGTAGCCCCGGAAGGATTGCTAAAAGTGCCGCCTGCCGAACTGGTCCACTGATAAGTTAGGGGAGGTTTGCCATCAGATACAATTGCGTTAAGAAAAATGGTAGAGCCTGCCGGAATTGTTAAGGGAATATCGAAGTTAACAATCATTTGCAATTCATCACCTGCCAGAAGAATAAAATTAAAATATGCCCTCATCGCAGCGATATTGTCAGGATCTGATTCTTTATTGAGATTATGCCCCGCTTCGTACATAACCATCCCGTAATCACTGTTTCCGTAAGCGCGACCGTAAACAAGCACCGCTGCTTCATTAGGATTAGCCTGAGTGTGTGTTGGCTGATAAACAGCAACTTTTGTTGTTGGACGCCACGAACCAGTAGTTTTTATCGGAATATATATTTGCTCAGAACCATTGGTAGTGGCTCCATCAAACTTACCCATGAATTGCATGATTGGGTCAGCATCACACGAAGGTCGGTATGTATAATTTCCTGATCCATCGTTGTGCTTATCCCAGCGGATCAAACCGGTTGAACTCAGAAACGGCAAACCTACACCATCTGCAGATACCGGAGCTTCCAAAGCACTAACTGCATGACAACCTGACCAAAGGTATCCATTTTCATTCCTGATATATTCATCCAGAGCGGTTACCCAACTGTCAATCCAGTTCTGCGGATCAGCATGCGGGAGTACATAAACATCATCACATCCTGAAAGCATGGTTGGATTTCCTTTCAGGATATAGGAGGCTGCAGGAATTTCCGCATCAACGTAAAAACTCTCAACAATATCATCGTTCTGCGAGTCCAATATAGCAAGCGGCCAACTTGTCAAATGCGTAAAAACAGGAGCATCGAAACTGCTTGTTGTTGGACCGGCAACAACGACACCTTTTGCTTTCCACGTATTAATTACTGAGGTCACATCAGCATTGACATACTCTGCCGGAATAATAAAAGGACCTCCTCTGTAATTTACCGAATTATAGCTGAAATCGATACCATCCTTTGATTTTGAAGGATTGATTACCCACCTCAATGCTACATTGTGGTCTTTGATAAGCGTATAAACCAAACCATAAGGTTTTAATCCTTTTGCAACATTCTGAGTTGCCTGACCCATGTCGATAATGTAGGCGCCACTTGAAAAAGTTTCAATTGCCGCCCACATCCTGTTTGAAAAAACCAACAAGATTAAAAGTGCAAGAAAAAGTCTCGAAAAAATGTTAAAAAATGTTTTCATAACTATTAATTTTAGGTTTAACTGAAAAATTCTAAATACGAATAATTTGATTGATTGATAAATGACATAAAATCAATGACGTTTTTTGGTACCATGAATAATATGGCTGGAATTTAACAAGTACGTTTTTTGACATAAAATCTTTGTTTCGTTCATGGGAAAACAGAACGAATAAAAAAAATAAAACATGAAACGTCTGGTTACCAATCAATCGGACAGAATTCTTCGATTTTGCATATACCTGCAAGGAATAGTAGGAAGCTTTCTCAGAGGCCAGGAAAAACAGGAACAACAAATTGACGAAATTGTGGGTAAATCGAAAAATCCGGACGACCAAAGTACAATCCATCAAAACGACGCATTGTTCTTTGTCAGTTTTTCATCAGGATCAGGGGTAAATCCAATATAAATCCACACACAAACTACTGCGCTATCTGTCGGTCATAAATCATACAATCGCAACTTGAGCAGACTTCGGGCAGAAGTATTAATCTGATAATCTGGTCATTTCAAGGCGTTGAGTAAAAAAAACCGGAACAAAAGTCAGGGAGAGTCACAACTATGTAGTTTTGTTTAAAATGTCATATCATAACGATTTTGCTGGTCTGCACTATTATTAAGATGATGGCCATTTAAGTATTCACTTCAATGATATTTTAAGATAAACCTGCCGGGCAATACCCATCCGGGTTAACATACCTTTTGAGCCTGAAAAGGCCCAGGCAGTATTAAGATACCACCTTGGAACAAACCATGCATAAATACACAAAAAGAATGTTTATTCCTCAGTAGTTGCCGTCATTCCGAAGTTTAAAAATGTTGTCCGTTTTGAACGAATTAAAGCAGTGACCCCTGAATTCATTTCGTTTGAAGGCCACTGGCAAAACGGCATCATCGGAACATTTATTGATCTCTGTGATTTAAGTTTTTATTAGTTAAAGTTTTTAGATTTTCATGAACCGGATAGCAATTCTAATCGGTTCATCAGGATATATTACACAATTCATCGTTACAGTTCACAAGGTCAAAAAAAACGCCTGATGAAGTATCAAAAACTTCAATGACGATACATCCAATACCAATGAAATATTGATGAGCTTAAAAAATACCTTTTGAAGCCGGCGATATTTACTTTTTTCGCTTCAAACGAAGCGGGTGATTTCTTCAGTTAGTGATTGAAAATAAAGGTTGAATAGCTATTGAAATACGCTTAAATAGTGGCCGAGGTTGTTTTAGACACTCAAGACTAAATTGTACGTCAAAACCTGGAAATAAAAAATGTTCTCCTACCAAACAATTATTGATTGGTAACTGTTCTACAAATGTCAAAGAACTAATGTTTTGAATCTGATGAACAGAGTTTTATTAAGGTGGATGTGCATCTAAAATGTTTGGTTCTGATGAACTGTAAAAAGCGTCTGTCTGGTAATTGCACTTATGCAATTGCATCGCCAGAAAATCTGCCTGATCCTGAGATTTTCGCACCACATTTTCGTTAGCGGCTGGAGATGATATTTTTATGTGGCAGCACTGATCGATTGATAAAAATGTCTTCGGGCCTGATAACCTGTAAGCATTTAAAACCTCAATTAGCCTGATCACCGGTCTTAAAATTGCATACCTTATATCTGCGGTAGTTTTCCATTCACATTCAGCACTCTCCTGAATATCCCGTCCCGAAACATGTTTTGATTTTCGAAGGATTGCTGCTTCTTCTTTAAATAAAGTAAAACCGGGAATAATTGCCAGCACTGTTACAACTGAAAAATGTATTTTAAATAATGTTTCCATTTCCATTGGTTCCTATTTAAAACCAGATTTAACAAAATCGCACCGGCAAATATAGACACAAACAATGTTTTTTGCAATAAAAAATTAGCAGGTAATTTAAATTTGGATCATTAGGGAGCCTATTTTAAGGCTGGTGCAATTTGTTGAGTAAAATGATGCTGTTGGAATGACTACAAGACGATAAAAATCATTCAGTTTGTCAGGTTAAAACTGATGAGAACAACTGACAGCTTTTTAATGCATGCAGCTTTCAAATCAGCGCATGAATGGGTGTAACTGTCGCCAAACAAAAATGGATGGAGCAGCTAATCACCCCATCCATTTCCTTGTAACCAAAATATGATCAATGTTCCATCAGCTATTTCTACTTGTTCATCGTTATTTTTTCCCAGGAACCTGATAAATCAAACTATTGTTCCGATAACCCGGAAGGTCTTTGTACCAATCGTTGTATAAATTGCCGCCACTTGTTGCCCAATCGGCAAATTTAAGATGAGCACCAATAATTTCCTGCTTTTCGATTGGATAATCGAAGCGCTCGTAAATGTTTATAGCCCAGGGGAGGTTATTTTCGGTTAGATAATACCTGCCTGCTGTAGGGTTGCTATCATCCTGAAATGTACCAAACAATTCCGTGTCAGCCAGATCGGTTGGTGGATAATTTGGAAGGTGAACTTCAATACTACGAACTTGATTAATAAATATGAATGGATTAAAATTACTGATATCCAATACATTATAGCTGTAAGTATTAGGCGTAAAGTCAATTATTACCGTAATTGTAACCGGTGTAACGTACGGAGCATCCTGGGTAGTATTAACACCTAATCCAACACCCGGATGAATAAGATGTTTATAAGAATCGTCGTACACAATAATTGTAGGTTTCGACTGCCCTGCTTCTGTTCCGTTTGAATTGAGCGCAACGGAGTTTCCGGTAATCTGGTAACCAGTAACGGTAAGATCATCCGGATCAATTTCATCCGAAAGTTGGAATCCGAACCCGTTATGCAGGGTTGCACCAATGGCTTTAATCACAAATGTGCCAATAACTTGCTCAATATTGTTATTGTTGTTTGAGATAATCTCAAACTGATAATCTATCACAAGGTCGTTAAAGTCATAATCTCCTTTTGATGGCCACAAATCTTCAAAGGCCAGTGTTCCAGGTCCCAATGCAGGATAAAGATTGGAAATCCCAACAATTACATTAACAGATATCGTAGCAATATCACATAGATTATTTAGGTCACAAACCTCATAATCAATGGTTACAGGTCCATAAAAACCGGTAACAGGAGTAAATGTCACAATTCCTGTTGGATTTACTGAAAAAGTTCCCTGAGTTGTAGGATTCGGAGGTGTGCCAACAAATGAAATGGAAGCTGGATTAATTGCTGCAGCCCCTTGAACGTCATTTTCGAGAATATTTACCTCGATAGGCGTATTGACAAGTCCGGTTTTGCTATCGTCATTAGCAGTAGGACCTGCAACTAAATTAACTACAACACCAATTGTTGCTACATCGCACAAAGCGTTTAAATCACAAACCTGATAATTCACAGTAACATTTCCAACAAATCCATTTACAGGTGTGAATGTCACCAGGCCAGAGGTTGGATTTACGGTAAAAGTTCCCTGAGTTGTTGGATTTGGTAATGTACCTGCAACAAAAGTAACGCTGGCAGGATTAAGAGCTGCCGTACCTGCAACATCATTTTCCAAAACATTTATGTTAACTGGTACATTCATATCAGTTTCAGCCATATCATCCATTGCTGTTGGTGCTGCAAGTGGCGTCAAAATTACAACTTCGGAATGATAGCTGAACCTGCTGCAATTATCACTGATAAAGACCTTAATTACTGTAGATGTTGGAACTGAAACCGATGGAGCGATAAAATTGGTTATCCCGGAGGTAGGATTAGTAAAAGTACCCCCGGCAGTGCTTGACCATTGGTAAGTAAACGGTCCTGTACCGTTGGTTGTAGTTGCATTCAAACTAATAGTAGATCCAGAGGCAATTGTTGGCGGAATATTCGTGGTGATGTTGATTTGCCTTTGAACACCTGCCATTAAAATAAAATTAAAGTAAGCCCTCACGGCAGCAATATTTGCGGGATCAGTCTTTTTTAGGTGATCATGCCCCGCTTCATACATCACCATTCCATAATTACTGTTTCCATAGGCATGGCCGTAAACAAGCACTGCTGCTTGATTTGGGTTTGCCTGACTATGTGTTGGTTGATAAACAGCAACTTTTGTGGTTGGACGCCATGAACCTGTGGTTTTTATTGGGATGTAAATTTGTTCAGAACCATCTTGTGTAGCTGCATCAAGCTTACCCATAAATTGCATGATCGGATCGGCATCATAAGCCGGGTTGTAAGTATAAGTGCCATTTCCATCGTTATGTTTATCATACATAACCAAACCAGTCGAACTCAGAAAAGGCAAACCCGAACCACCTGCAGATGTTGGTGCCTCTAAAGCACTTACTGCATGGCAGGCAGACCAAAGATAACCCTGATTATTTTTTAAATAATTATCCAATGCGGTTTTCCAACTGGCTATCCATTCATCAGGATCAGCATGTGGTAAAACATACACATCATCGCAACCTGTGAGCATGGTTGGATTTCCTTTTAAAACGTATGATGCAGCAGGAATTTCGGCACTAATATAATAGTCGTCCACTATTTTATCACCATTTTCATCGTCTAAAACAGCCCTTGGCCAACTGGTCAACTCTGAATAAACAGGTGCAACAAAACTACTGGTTGTCGGGCCATCTACAATAACCCCCTTAGTTTTCCAGGTATTTATTTTAGCAAGTACAGCAGCATTAACATACTCTGCGGGAATGATAAAAGTTCCACCCTTGTAATCTTTCCCATTATAGGTGAAGTCTCTGCCATCCTTAACTTTTGCCGGATTTATTGACCATCTAACGGGGACACTATGATCTTTTATTAAGGTGTAAACCAAACCATAAGGTTTAAGCCCTTTTGCAACATTTTGTGTAGCTTGTCCCATATCAATAATATAGGAGCCGGTAATGAAAGTCTCGTCGGCTGCCCAAATTTTGTTACTTAAAACCATAAGTAATAAAAAGGTCAGCAGAATCCTGCCAATTATATTTCTATTTTTTTTCATTTGATTGATTTTTATGCCTGATGAGATTTTGATTCTTTTTTATGCTTAGGTTTTTAGAATTGGTGAGAAATACTGTTTCCGGTCAATTCGAGTTTGATATCCTGATCCAAATATTTCAGTTTTACTGATGTCTCGTAGGAAGGCACCGTAAGCTTCATAATGCAAGTTTCATTAGCTGTTAGAAATACTTTCTGGTAAGGAACACCTTCCAGGTTTGTTACCTCAACAAGACCATCGGTATCACCTGTTAGGGTCAATTGTATGTCCCTGGTGGTTTTCCAGTCAAAGTCTGCACTTATCTGAAGGTCTTGAATGGTAATGTCTTCAGGGCTAACCGGACTTAATTCTTTTTTACAAGAAGTAAATCCGAGAAGCATTACTAATAAGGTTAAAACCGAAAATTTTATTTTTGAATTCATTTTTCCTCCTGCTGGTTTTTATGATTAATTTTATTATATTCAATGTCAGACAAAAATAGACAATAAGCGCACTACATTGCAATAACAAATTCGTAAGTGTAACTAATTTTGTTTATTTTGTGCCAAATTGGAGCATAAACGTAAACAAGCGCTTCAAAGATTAAGGGTTGGTACGAAATAATTGTTGATAAAACACAATCAACCAATTAACCTGCTTTTTACAAAACGAAAGATGAAGAAAATCTTCTTGTTCCGGAATCTGATTTGTAAAAATTGCAGAGTTAGGTAAGGAGGAACAGGGAATTAAAAAATGTTTGACATTGGTTATTCAATTCATCCTTTAAAACTTGAAATCACAAAATCCTAACCTGGGTTGCCTGAGGAGCAAAAAATCAGACGCTATTTTTTTCCGGGAACCTGGTAAATCGATCCTTCGTTCCGATAACCGGGAAGATTTTTGTACCAGTCAGCAAATAGTACGCCTCCACTTTCGGCCCAGTCGCCAAACTTC
>CAYOWJ010000179.1:5615-7558 GCA_964407625.1 uncultured Lentimicrobiaceae bacterium | reverse complement strand
CAGCCCAAAAATGTAAAGTTCAACCTCACTGTTTTATCGAATTCAGATTTCAGGCTCGAATGTCAGGTCGAAAATGCCGGCCTTTACGATTTTAGTTTGAAAAAGGATTTTGGCGACCCTGCAAACATCAGCATCAATCAGGTTTACCGTTTTGGTGAAGATATCTCATCTTACGATTATAGCTTTAAAGTACTTTTAACCGAAAAGTTCACTTCAGAATTTATCAATAAAAATTTGTCGTTTATTTTTAACGACCATAAAAGTCTTGTTGCAGCATTTCGCGGAATCAAAATCGAACCGGTTAACCGGGAAGCATCAATTGTCGAAATTTCGTTAAAAGGCGGAAGTACCGGAAAAATTACTGATTATTTAAATAAACTTGGCCATGAATACCTGATGCGGGGCATCGAAAGAAAGAACCAGATTGCCGAAAACACCATCAGGTTTATTGATTCCGAACTTGTTGATATTACCGATTCGCTCAACTTTACCGAGAATAGTCTGCAAAACTTCAGGATGAATAATGAGGTTATGAACTTTGATTTTCAAACCCAACAGGTTTTTACGACGATGACCGACCTGGAAAATCAAAAAGCACAATTGATGGTCAAGGCAAAGTACTATAAAAGTTTGCGTGATTACCTTTTGAAAACCCGTGAGAATATTAATGATGTGGTAATTCCATCCTCGATGGGAATCGAAGACCCACTCTTAAGCCAGTTGATCGGCGGCCTTGCCGATTTATATTCTCAACGTGCCGAATTGCTGTTTAATTCTTCCGAAAAGAATCCAATGATTGCATCCATTGATCAAAGAATTTCGACTACCAAAAATACCATTCTCGAAAACATTCAAAACATTGTTAAAACGTCTCAGATTTCGATACAGGATATTGATGAACGGATAAACAAACTTTCGACAGCTATTAATAAACTTCCCCAAACACAACGTCAACTTTTTGGTATCGAACGCAAGTTCAAACTAAACGATGCTCTCTACACTTATTTGCTTCAAAAACGTTCGGAAGCGCAAATTGCAAAGGCATCAAACCTGCCAGATAACGAAATAGTGGATTTAGCTATGGGTGGTGAGCAAGTTTACCCTAAAAAAAGCC
The DNA here is from genome assembly GCA_964407625.1 of uncultured Lentimicrobiaceae bacterium. Taxonomy (GTDB): domain Bacteria; phylum Bacteroidota; class Bacteroidia; order Bacteroidales; family 4484-276; genus CAJATL01. Next base: position 6,444 of record CAYOWJ010000179.1, on the reverse strand, counting down.
TTAATTATCTCATTGCCTTGCTTTTAGGATTGATGCTGCCAATCGTTTACATTTTAGCTAAGGATTATCTTAACGATAAAATTATCGAACGAAAAGACATCGAGAACATGACAAAAATCCCGATTATCGGTCATGTTATTCATAGTAATAAGGAAAATACTGCCGTGGTTGCTGATTCTCCAAAATCGTCAATTTCTGAATCGTTCAGGTCGGTGCGTACCAATTTACAATATTTCACCAAAGGGAAAGAACAGCAAACTATGCTGGTTACTTCGGATATGGTGGGAGCAGGTAAAACGTTTACTTCGATCAACCTGGCATCAATTTATTCAATGACTGATAAAAAAACCCTGCTTATGGGTTTTGACCTTAGAAAACCAAAAATTTATCAGGATTTTGGTCTTTCAAATTCTGTTGGTATCAGTTCTTACCTGATCAACAAAAGTACCCTGCAAGAAATTATACAGGTTTCGTCGGTGAAAAACCTCGACATCATTATGGCCGGACCCATTCCTCCAAATCCTGCCGAATTAATATCTTCAGCTAAAACGGATGAGATGTTCGAACAACTCAAGAAAATGTACGACTACATTATTATTGATACACCACCTGTTGGCCTGGTTACAGATGCATTTCTTCTGATGAAATACACCGATGCAAACATTTTCCTGGTTCGTCAGAATTATACACACAAAAAAATATTTGAATCGATCATTAAAGATGTTGAAGATCGTAAAATGGCCAACAACTGTATTTTAGTAAATGATGTTAAGTTAGGAAAAGGATCATATGGCTATGGTTACGGCTATGGCTACGGCTATGGCTACGG
>CAYOWJ010000179.1:0-5515 GCA_964407625.1 uncultured Lentimicrobiaceae bacterium | reverse complement strand
TATTACTCAGATGACAATAGCTCAAAAAAGAAATCATTGATGAGCAAAATTTTCGGTAAGGTCTAAAAACAGAATTTTTTGATCTTTCATAAATCAAAAAACCCGTTGGAATCCAACGGGTTTTTTTTATGGTTTGCTTCAACAGCAACGCTCTGCTGCAATACAAATTAACGGCTTACTCAGGAAATTTTAATTTCCTTACTAATCTTTGTTTCGGCTCGTTTGGGTAAAGTGATTTTCAGAATACCATCCGTAAAGTCAGCGCCAATTTTATCGGTGTCGATGGTATCAGGCAGCGTAAATGAGCGGGAAAATGTTCCAAAAACAAATTCTCTGCGGGTAAATCTGGTGTCCTCGTCAATTTTTGCTGCTTCCTTTTCAGACGACACATTCAGGATATTCTTTTCAAGACTGATTTTCACATCTTCTTTTTGAATTCCCGGAATGGCCAGTTGCAATTCGAAACCCTGATTATTTTCCAGAATGTTTGCTGAAGGCGCACATTCATAATTCTTGTATTCCATTTTTTCCTTTGAACTATCGCCAAACAAATCCTGAAATAAATCGGAGAGCGGCGAGTAAGGGCTGAATCTCATCATTGTCATAATTGTTACTCCTTTCTAATTTTGTTTACTTTTAAGTTTAATGATGCATCCGGGATTTCAAGTTTTGTACCATCTCCAAATTTGAACCTTTGTTTAAGGAAAAAGCGTCATTTTGTCGCAATCAACCTTTCGATTATGGCCATTATGGCCGGATGTATGAAAATTTACGATAAAAGATTAATGGAATGATAAAACTGTGGGTGCTTCGAAAGAATAAATTACGTTTAACCTCCGATTTTATGAGGAATTTCAAATGCAAAATTATCGCAATTAGCTTTTGAAAATCTTTCCGGTTTCGAGATGTTTCAATATGAAATCTATTCTTTCCGGTAAAGGCAAGGCGGGTATTTCGATGACTTCATACCCAAGTTCAAGATGGATTTGTTTTTTCATTTCGCCTAAAAGGTTGGTCTTTTCCAAGCTATGTGGGCGTGCCGGGTCATTTATCAGGGGCAAAGCATCCAGATAAAAAACTTTTTGATATCTGAAAACATCAAAAATGTGCATCAGGTTTTTCGTGTCGAGTCTTTCAGTCCTGAAATAGGCTAAACTTTCAGGAATTCCATCCTCAAGTATGGTTAGCCTCTCGGCTGGATTTTCGAGATGAGCAAGGATTTTAGCTTTTAGAATGGTTTCCTGAAGCAATTGCTGGCCGGCAAATATTTCGGAAGTGGTGAAGCCAGCCTCAAGTGCCGATTCGATAATGAACCTGCCTTTTTCGTGAATTACCGGAAAACCGGAATTTTCCAATGCTTTTAAAACTGTAGTTTTTCCGGCACAAGGCGGCCCGGTAATGGCGAACCAATTTGTCTGGATTTGTTGCTTTGGAAGGAATTCAGGCATAAAAATCTGCGTGCTATCTTGCCCATCAACCAAACTGGTGATGATTTCATTAAAATAATTTTGCAGGCTATCAGAAACCATAAATCAGTTTTGAAGTATTAAAAAGCATTTTTCATAATTCACTTTTCCTAAAAATCATGCATTTTTTTTCTTTCCCGGTCTTCGAGCCTGTATTCCGGCTTTTCCTTGCTTTCACGAAGCATGTCTTCGGTTTTATCAATCACAGGTGATTCTTCAAGGGCTTTCCAGTCGAACTTTTCATCAAACGGATCAAGTGCTTTTTGAGGATCGAAAAAGCGTAAATCGGCTGGAAGCGCATTATAGGGTTTAAAATTTGGAATATCGGTAAACATGTCCGCCATATCTGTGGCCCCAGCATCGTATTGATTGAGGTATGGGAGTCCGAGAATATTCCAGAAAGTCTTGAAAATACTTCCAAAACTATAATGAACATGCCCTACATAATCTCTTTTGGCCCAGGGCGAAATCACCATTAAAACGCTACGGTGTGCATCTACATGATCAACCCCGTTTTGGGCATCGTCTTCAGTAATTACAATGGCCATATTTTTCCAGTAGGGTGTGTGCGATAAAAACTCGACAATCCGACCGATTGCCAGATCGTTATCAGCCATGTAGCTTTCGCGGAAAGGATATCCTGCCCCGGGTCGTTCGCCGGCGCCATGATCATTAGGGACGATGACAGTGATCACTTGAGGCATTTTATTTTTGCCATCCATCCATTTCTGATTAAATTCTTTGATAAACTGGTCAACCCTGAACTGATCGGGAATAGCCATATTATAGGTAGGGTAAGTTTTTGAAGTGCGATCAAACATCGGTTGGGGAACAGGATAATTCACAAAATGACGGATGCCTGTGTATTTGAAGGATTCATGATAAATTGCAGGTTCAAACATGATTCCAAAACCGAAATTAAAAAAGCCGACGCCGTTCCTATCCAAATGATCCCACATCGAGCCGGCTTCGTTGTAATCCTCGGGATAAACGGCACCAGCCCACATGTTCATTGCGTAAATTCCAGGTGCTTTTGATCCATATTTAAAATCGCGGTTTTCGCCATAACTTGCCGGAGTTATCGCTTCAACCCATTCGTTGGGGTAAGTGTTGGCCAACCAACGATGTCCGTCGGCTGACACATCGGAATCGACATAAAAATTATCCGCAATTGCAAATTCTTTAGCCAGATTAAGATGATTTGGCATAACGGTGGCATTTTCGACGGTATCGGTTAATGACCGGTTGGTAAAAGTTACTGACGATCCATATCTTGCCAGGGTTGGATCTCCATCACCTTTTTCGTTTTGCCCGAAAATTTCATCATAAGTCCGGTTTTCTTTCGAGATAAAAACAATGTACTTTATGGGTGATTCATTTTGACCTCCGTAAAGCGGAACAGGATTCTTATCGCGCCAGGCTAATTCCGGATCATCAGCATACTGAATTTTAAAATTATTTGAAACCACTTTCTCGGTGAGTTGCGGCAAATCAGCATCCTCGGGGATATCAAAAATCTGAACTGATCCTTTCATCAGACTGCCAATATATGTTCCTTCATCTCCCGGGCTAAAATCCCTTCCGCCGTTAGGCCCGCTTCCAAAACCTTTGGCATTGGCCACAACAATTCTTTTTCCGTCAGGTGTAACCTTCAATTTCGAAGGAAACCAACCTGAAGGAATATGTCCAATAACTTTTAATGCAGGAATATCAATTACTCCGATGGCATTAATTCCGGATTCGGCAACATAGAGTCGCTTTTGATCAGGTGAGACGGCCAATCCAAAAGGAATTACACCCCTGAAATTCCTGAACGCATCAAATGGGTGCAGATAAATATCGGTCAGGATGGTATCATTTGCGATATCGATCACCGTAATATTGTCGTTGTTGCCGTTGCTCACAAAAACAAAACGATCAGTTGCCACAAGCGAGTTAGGGCTTGAACCGCCGACTGCAGGGATACCTTCGATTAAATCTCCTACCAAATGACCAGTTTTAATTTTTGCAATAACCCTGGCTGAATTGATATCCGAAACGTCAACTGCCCAAACAGAAAAGGATTCAGGTGTATTGGGGTCACCCAGACCCGGAACTTCAACTGAGTCGTTTGAATACCCTGTTTTTGCAACTTCGGTCCCAAAACCAAATGGTGGAAAGGTTAGACCTGTATCACTTTTTGATTTGAATCTGATGGGCTTGTACTCAAACATCCCAACATTGGCAACATAAACCTTTTTTTCGTCAGGTGATAATGCAATCCCGAAAGGGTAACGGCCAACCCCAACATTCCGGATTACTTCTTTTGTTGCCGTATTAATAATCAACATCCTGAACTGAATCTGATCAACTGCAAAAATCCAATTCCCGTCAGACGAAATTGTAATATCTCCAATGTAGCCATCCTCGAAAAATTCGCCTTGAGCTGAAACCGAACAATCAATAACTCCTTCCTTTACACCTGTTTGAATATTGAAAATATAAATTTTGTTTTCCTGCCCACCCGAAACGTAAACAACACGCTGATCGGGTGAAATGGCAATCCCCATAAAAACAGATGCCAGTATTCCTTTATCCGTAAATGGGCCGGGCGGAATTTGAAGAATCTGAGGATTTTCTGTTTTTAAATTTTTAATTATCGAAACCGAAAGTGGATTAATGCCCGAATTTGCAGTAACAGCAATATTTCCATCATTGCTCAAAGCCAGACCATAAGGGTGGGGGGCAACCAAAATAGATTTTCCAACTGGTGTTAAAAACCTGCCGTTGGGGATAACCGTTTGTCCGCCCAAATCAACCTTGCACTGCAAATTCTCAGCCGGAGCCTGCAAAATTTTCAAAGACTGTTCACTTTGGCAGGCACCATTAAAAACCACGAGGAATATTAAAAACCGGAATAGATTTTCCTTCATATCAAGAATTTTAAAATGAATAAAAGAAGTCGAAATAAAGTGAAAAAGCCCGGTCACCCGGAAGGCTCAAAATTATCATTTTGTTTCGAGTATCAGGAAGCCTTGCACTTAACTTTTGCAGAGGCTAAGCCTAATTTTGTTAATAAATGTTAAACTATTGAGAAATTTAATAAATACCATTGCTGATTTACTCAAACAGTAGTATGTTTGATTGTTGGAAAAGTCTGGTAAAGATTGAGTTTTAGCAGATATTACCACAAGGAAATTATTAATACAAAGCTATGGAAATCAACTACAACGATTCATGAAATTGAATTCACTTTCATGTTTTACTTTGCGTTTTTTCTAAAATTTACAATAATACACAATCATTTGAATTACAATGAATTACAACGAATTACTAATAATAATTACTATAACAAAATAGAAGAACTATGAAAAAAATTTACATGGACAGAAAGGTTCGCTACCTACTAAATTCCATTCTCGCATTGATGCTATTTTTGGGATCAGGCACGCCACTTTTCGCACAAAAGGCACCAAACAACGGCGGTTCTCCTGTGATTAATGCAGGAAATGATGCTACCATTTGTGAAAATCAAGCGCTTTCCATCACTGATGCATCCGCCAGCAACTACATTTCGATAACGTGGTCAACAGATGGTGACGGCACATGGAATCCTTCACCACCTACTACCATTAACCCGATCTACTATCCAGGAACAAATGATAAAGCCAACGCAGGTTTTATTACGCTTATGCTTACAGCAAATCCAGGAAATCCCACTTCGGAGACAACCGACCCGAAAAAACTTACTATCCAGAATCTCCCGGAAGCAAATGCTGGGATTGATGCTACCATTTGCGAAACTGAAACCTACACATTATCAGATGCCACAGCAAGCAATTATTACTCAATTACCTGGACAACATCAGGTAATGGGACATTTAGCAGCATAAGTGCATTAAATCCTATTTACACACCAGGCACTACTGATAAAACCAATGGTACAGTTACACTTACTATAACAACAACACCAATTTCACCCTGCTCAATTGATGCTAAAGGCCCTGTCGCAACACATACCGATTTTATGGTGCTGAACGTACAGGCTTCGCCAACAGCTGGTGCTGGTA
>CAYOWJ010000178.1:0-7575 GCA_964407625.1 uncultured Lentimicrobiaceae bacterium | reverse complement strand
TGATGAATGAGTTCCAGAATTCCATCGCTGAACAAGGTGTGTTGATCCAGATCCTTAATTTTGGTTTGCATAAGCAGGGCGCGGGCATTAAGACGCGAGGCCTCGTTACTGGCAGCTACACCAATGGTAAGGTCGCCTTCTTTAAATGCGTTGGCCGCCCCGATAATCTGCCGGTAAAGGGTCAGGTCCCATTGCCCTTTGACTCGTTGAATGTACATAAACACATCTTCTCCCTGCAAAGGAGTGCCGATGCTGACCGGTTCGACAAATCCGGGAATGTGCGATCCAGCCTCAAAATTACACCTGCTGAAGAGGATCAATGAAGCCCCCAGCATACCGCTTTGGGCAAGAAATTTTCGTCGGGTTATGGTATTCATGGTTTTTTGATGATCAATACTATTTATTAACACATCGGGACTATTGGCTCAAATCGGCCAGTGATGAAACCGGCCCTCTGAATTTTACTTCCTCAAACGTTTTAAAATGTGCTTTGCCACAGTCGATTTTTAATTTCTCACTTATCCGAAGTTCCTGCCCCGATGACTTTGTTTCGGCAATAAAGTAAATCTTTTTCTCACCCTTAAATACCACTGCCCAGTCAGGACGATACTGCCCGATGGGTGTTTTGATCTCAAACCAGTAAGGTAGTTTAAAATAAAACTCTACCTGTTCACTGCTCTCGCAATCCCGTGCAAACTGATTTTCAACGCCACTGTCGAGCGGGATATAGTTTTCATAAATCGTTTTTTCTCTGGCCGATTGTATGTTCTCTTCAGTTTCCTGAGTGGCACCAACAACATGGGTAAAGTTATCGAGGTATATTTCAAAGTCGCTATCATCGAACAACGTCATTTCATAAACTTTGTTCCCAATTTTCTCGTATTTTATTCCATCAATCATCAACTGGCTTAATTCGGTTTTGATTTTTGAAACAGCATTGTCCATAAATAGCTGTGGATTTAGCATAAACTCACTGAGTCGTTTGGAATCCTTCAGAATTTCCAGAATGGTGCTTCGTGTTAATTCTGTTTTATGCTGGATGTAGGCAAGCAAATCGGGAACCTCACCCCCGGCACTGCGACTATATGAAAGCGGAGCATCATAAGCACTATCGCTTAACAACAGCCCGTCAACACCCTGGTCAGTAATCAACACCCTTTTCTTTGTTGACCTTATTGATGGTTTTTTTGTTTCATCCATTTTATTTACTGCATTTGCAGCCAGAACTATAAGGTTTTCGGTTTTGTAATTTACACTGTATTTTGTCTGAAACCGTATTTTCTCCCAAATCTGAAGGAATTTTGGGTCTGCTTCAAAACCCTTTCGGTAGTTTATCTTCTTTTTGTCGTTTTTATTCTTTGTCCTGCCGGTAAAGTCAACCCCACAATCTTCCTGAATTTCTTTTTGCAGTGCTTTTGCAAAATCTTCGTAGCGTTCGTTGGCTATAACAGTAAGTTTGTTAATATTGGGATCAAAAATACGTTGCCCTTCCTGATTGACCGATAAACGAAGTCCCCTGCCTATTTCCTGGCGTTTCTTTATTTCCGATCTGGTTTCGTTTAAGGTGCAAATCTGAAATACATTTGGATTATCCCAACCCTCGCGCAAAGCCGAATGACTAAATATAAAACGGAGCGGAACATTTACATCAAGCAACTTTTCTTTTTCCTGCATAATGAGTTTGTAAGTATCATCATCCGACTGCGCTTCGCCACCAGTATCCTTAACCCTTCCTTTGTTATCCTGCGAAAAATATCCGTTATGAATTGCATCAACTGGGTAGGCTATTAAACCACGGTAAGCAGGTTTTGATATCTCGTTATGGTAAATCTCCTCAAACCATTGTGCAAATTTTCCTTTAAGCGGGTTGCCATCCGCATCATATTCGCGGTAATTTTTTACTTTATCAATAAAGAAAAGCGAAAGGACTTTAATTCCTTTTTCTTTGTAATTCCTCTCCTTTTTTAGATGTTCTTCAACAGTCTTGCTAATCATAAAACGCATGACTTCATCATTCATCCCACCTTGTGTTTCACCCTTCCTTAAAACAATACCATTATTCAGCTCGATTTGCTCGTTACCAAAATCAATTTCATATATTTTAAGTCCTTCATAATTCTGGTTATTCTTAGACATGGTGAACAAATCAAGGTTTCGGCCACTCGCAGTAACAGATTTACGCTTGATGCCTTCGGCTGTATTTACATCAATTTTAATTTTTGCTTTAATTGCATTACCGGTTCGGGTTACATTTTCCAATTGAATGTACGAATTGTTAAAATCGTTTTCGCTCATCACCGAATCAACTTCTATTTGTTTTACTAATCCCAGGTCGTAAGCCTTAACCGGATTGAGCGAATACATCAGATTGTAAAGATTGGTATGTGTGGCCGAATAACGAAGTGTACAAAGCGGACTTAAATTTCCGACGGCCCGTTTGCGGATTTCGGTTTCCATGTTTTGGGGTTCGTCAACAATTACAATCGGCTTGCAGCTTTGGATAAATTCGATTGGTTTTTTACCTGTAAGTTTATCGTTAGGTTTGTTTATAATGTTTTCGTCTTTTGCAAACGAATCAATGTTGATGACTAAGATTTGTATAGTATTTGAAGAAGCAAAACCACGTAATCCTGATACCTTCCTGCTGTCGTAAACACCCGAAGTTACGGGCACTTTATCATAAAGATTCTGGAAATGTTCTTCGGTAATTGCCAGGTTTTTCATAACCCCTTCGCGGATAGCGACCGAAGGAACAACAACAACAAACTTTTTAAACCCGTATAGTTTATTTAATTCGTAAATGGTGCGGAGATAAACATAGGTTTTTCCGGTACCGGTTTCCATTTCGATCGAAAAAGACCTCACCCCCGACCCCTCTCCATTTGGAGAGGGGAGTTCGGGTTTCATGTATTTTAGTTCATTATCAACACTGATTCCGTTTTGCTTTTGAATTGTCTTTACATTTTCAAGAATTTGATCATCGGTTAAAGCCAGTTTATTACCAAAACCGTTCTCCGTAAGGTATGAACCGGGCTGTTGAATCGAAAATTCAAAGTCGCTAATGCTTAAAGGTTGACCTTCGAAAATATCGGTGATGGATTTTACTGCCTCTATTTGGAATTCTTGTTTGCTGTCGAAGTGGAGTTTCATTTAGAGGTAATTTAGTTTTTGAAATGCTCCTTTTAAACCATTCTTAAATGTAACAAATGATGGAAGTGCCTCTAAATGTTGGATTTCTAATTTTTGACCAATTATCTGATATAAATCAGCAATTGTAATCCCCTTTCCTCGCTTTCGCTTTAACGAATTTGCTTTTGCTATGCGTATTGCGTTTTCTATAGTTAGTTTAGGATTGGTAAAATCTTCAGGATTATTTGCAATACCCAATTCGTTATCATTATGGTTTGAATTTATTTCGGATTTAAAAAGTTTTTTATCTGCCAGCATCCACGATTCGACCATTTGGACAGGGATAATAAATACAATTGTTTTGCAGTAGGATGATTCCGGTGATGTATCAATTTTTTTGAGTACAGGGTTTACTTTCGTTTCAATAATTCTTGGTAAATCATTATCTGCGTCTGTATGAACGCATAAAATGGAAATTCCATAATCCATCATACTGGTTTTGGATGCTATGCTAACCTGGTCAACAAATCCGAGTTTTTTTTTGTTGATTTTGATAGTTAAAACATCTGTTTCTACCTGTCCTTTACAATCAAAGGCGATATCATCAAGTGTTTTTTTTACAACACTTTCCAAAAAACGATTATCGGTATTTCCTTCCGTAAATAAACCAACAAAAATCAGTCTTCCCATGTTCTATCTATTAATAATCGAATTTTCAAAGTCGGCGGATTGCAGGTAATTTTTAACAGTTGCAAGGGTTAGCTTTTTGTCCTGATCAGAATATTCGAGTGTTAATTGGTGTGCGTTATCCTTTATCACAGGGTTAATTTTAGTGATATTCAACTTAAGCCGATGGTCATCAATATCAGTAATTAAAGTTCTCATTTGAGCATACCAGATACTAACATTTGGATTATTCCGCCAATGGTATATTTCGCTAACCAAAATTGGTGAATGTGTATTGACGATAACCTGTCGAAGTGGCAAATCAATATCGCCGAAATCAATGCTTAAATCAATAAGCAAATTTGCCATGGCATTGATCCTGAAAGGATGAATCCCGTTTTCAGGCTCTTCAAAACATAATAAACCAGTATGATTATTATCATATTCCAGAATACAAAGCGCCAAAATACGCAAGGTTCCTTCCGAAAGGACTCTTGACGAAAACTCTTTTTTATCGGCATCCCAGAGTTTTATCACATATTGCTTGTTTTCGATGTCATCTATCACATCAACCTGGACAAAATTTGGAAGGAAGCTATTTAATTTTCGGGAAATCTCAGTTAAACTATACGCATCAAACTGTTTGATTCTGAAAAGTGCTGCTGCTAAATTTTTTCCACTGGATGTAATTATATCATCACCTTTGCTTTTACTTGTAGCTTGTCTTAAATCCTCCGGATTTAATTGTAAAAACTTCCAGCTCCGCATTTCTTCTTTTGCAGCTAAAACATGAGGAAAATCAACAGTATCAAAACTACTCAAAACTGTTCTGGTAGCGTTATTTAGCGGGAATCTTCTTTTATTGCCACCAACACCATCCTGAGGCGCAAATACTGTAAGTATGTCGTTTTCTGTTTCGGTATCGAGATATGGAATGCCTCGTTTTCCTGTTATAACTTTAGGCCGCCAGTATTCAAGATATTCTGAAGGGATAAGTCTTACCCATTTATCATCCTGATGATTCAATTTGATTAGCTTTTCAAAATCAACAGCCAAATCTTCGATTCCGGAACTATTTGTAAAACGCTTTATTTTCAGTTCATAACGTAACCGTGTATATTTTAAGTCGGCTTCATTTCCCCAGGCATCCTTAACCTTTCTATTTACAAGCATCTCAACTATAAAATGAATTTCTGAGGCATTTTTATCATCGCCAAATTGAGTAAAAAGTTCGATAAAATCACCTCTTTGTTCACTAAATGCCTTTTTTAAATTATCAGACTCGGCTAATCGTGAAAGAAGATTTAAGGCATCAAATAAATTACTTTTCCCCGATGCGTTTGTACCGGCGATAATTGTAAGCGGTGTAAATTCCATTTCAAAATTATGAAACGATTTAAACCCGTTTATTTTGATGTAAGTAATCATATTGAAAATTTATATCGTTTTAAAATCAATTTCAGCATCTCTCATTTGCAGGACAGTATTTGTTTTCAACTGGTCGTTTCCGGCAAAGAGATTGTCCAAAGTTATTACTTTTTTGGGACGGGCTGCAATAATGGCTTCAACCAGTTCCTGCGTCATTTCATCGAGGGCAATGATGAGTTCGCCATTATTTATGGAGTAATAGTTCCCCTCTCCTTTTGGTGAAAGCTTGTCACGATCCATCGGGAGGCTGGGGATGAGGCATTCCACCTTGTCGGTGATTAAATACCCTGCTTTGATTATCAGCTCATAAAGCATGTTTACTTTTTCGCTTCCTTCTCGAACCGGGTTGGTAAATATTTCCAACTGCTGTTCAAGGTTTTCTTCGTTGATCTCACTGCCCCGCCATATTTTGAAATTGGACGATGAGAGTTTAAAAACTGTAAAACCTAAATCGGTTGGAAGCTGGCCATTGGCAGGTTCCAGTTGCAGTTCGCCTTCTCTTTTCTTTTGAAGTTCTTCTGTTTCTTTTTCAATCTTCTTAATTACCCGCCTTATCCGCTCTTTGCTGATATCCGCAATGGTTTTGTAACCTGCATTAAAGGCTTCGCTTTGTTCGTCGCATAATTCGGGCAGTTGAATCAGAATAAACTTCCGGTTTCCGAAGTCTTCTTTGTTAAGTTCTAAAACGGCCTGGGCTGTTGTTCCTGAACCGGCGAAGAAATCGAGGATTGTATCCTGTTCATTTGAAGATTGAATCAAAAGTTTCTTTATTAATTTTACTGGTTTCGGGAATGGGAAATACCGACCTTCAAAAAGTTGTGAAAATTCTTGAGTCCCATTTGTAGTAAAACCTACTTCAGCCTTATTCAAAATTGACGAAAAACCTGTTTCTGTTGACAATAAATCTTTAAGAAATTTTTTTTGCCTTGGTCTTCCATTAGGATTTGAAGGAAACAGAATTTCCTTATTCTCAATCATTTTCAGAATATTTTCCCTAGATTTTGACCATCCCCTTGCTGGATTTGGAGGAAAAACAAATCCAGAATTAGGATCAATTATTTCATAGTGCAAATTTGGTCTTTGACCTTTGTTTGCTAACCCAGATAAATCTATACTTGCCCATGGTCCCCTTGGATCATTGTCAGGATTTTTGTACTTATCAATATTAATCTCCTTCCCTTTAAATGCAAAAAGAGAATTCTTTGAATAAACCACTACATATTCATGGTCTGATGATGCAAAATTCTCATTTCGATTATCTGCATTTTGTCTTCTATGCCAAATCATAGTTAGAGTAAAATTCTCCTCTCCAAAAATCTCATTCATGATCATCCGGAGGTTGTGTACTTCGTTATCGTCAATATGAACGAAGATAACGCCATCGTCGGTTAATAAGTTACGGGCAAGGAACAGACGCGGGTACATCATGCTTAGCCAGTTGCTGTGGTAATGCCCGCTGTCGCGGCTGTTTTTACGGAAGAAGCCTTCCTTCATCAAATAGCCATCTTCGTCTTTTTCGCCAATGCGCTTTTCGTAATCGGCGCGGTTTTCTTTAAAACTGTCGGGATAAATAAAGCTGTCGTTGCCTGTGTTGTATGGTGGGTCAATGATGATGCACTTTATTTTCCCGTAATACGATTTTTGCAAAACCTTTAGCACTTCGAGGTTTTCGCCTTCGATAAATACATTTTCGGTTGTATCGAAGTTTACAGATTCTTCCTTAACAGGTTTCAGCGTTGCCGTTGTTGGTTGTTGCAAAACCTTAAAGGCATCTGTCTTACCTGCCCAGTTCAAAACATAACGTTCGTTGCTAAACTCAATGTTTTCCTTTCCAAGCGTTGCCAGGAGCTTTTCCCAGTCAACTTTTCCTTCTGTAACGGTTTCAGGGAAAAGTTGCTTTAGCTTTTCCAACTGAAATTGATGTATGTTTAATGATTCTCCGGTCATTTCATTTACTTTGTTTGTACGATTGATAAGGAGTTTGCTTTGTTTAAAACATCAGAATAATCAGGTTTTTACTTCAAAGTCTCCACTCAAAAACAGGCTCAAAGATAACGAAAGAAGTTAGAAATGATAACCGGAAAGACAGGACTTTGGGATTTCAGGAATTTCTGTTCAGCAAAAAGACTCACTGGGACAAAATTGATTTATGAGTCCAGTCAAAAAAACTTATAATTTTGGGCTAAAGCCCAGTAAGTACTTGGTTTTCAATTGCCCCGCCCGCCATTTGGCGGACGGGGCAATTGATATACGTGATATTCAGGGTTTTAGCCACATTAATAAAATTTATGGCACCTTTTTAGACTGGATTCATGGATTTAAAAGCTTTACAGGATTATTTTCAGAATTCAC
>CAYOWJ010000177.1:2709-7595 GCA_964407625.1 uncultured Lentimicrobiaceae bacterium | reverse complement strand
TAATTGATTCGTAGGCTGAATGAATGGTGTAAAGATCGGCAAGCCTGACTTTTTCGGCAGTATTTCTGATGATGAGGATGATTTCGTAATCGGCAGGTTTGTTCTCGATTTCGGGAACAGGCTGTAAAACTCCACGGGTAAGAATCAGGCTTAAAATACTCAGTCCCCTCGACAGCGAATTTTGCTTCAGGGTTTCGAGATTGCGGTCGTTGCCATATTTTACATTCCAGAGCAGGTTAAAATCCTCGATAAACTCGCTCCTTTTCTTTTCGGCAAGATCAATATCAAAATCGAAATAAAGAAGCTTATTGGCCAGGATTGACGCTTTTTCTGCTGAAACTTCTTCGGGCGATTTCAGGATTGCAAAATCGAAAGTGGCGATGAGTTCGTCATGCATCCATGGCCGGCCTTTGGCAAACTCGAATTTGTAAGTAGCCTCTTCAGGGAATAGCGAAACGATGACTATCAGGCTAATTAGCAGCAAAAAGCCTTTATAGATTTCGGAATAGCGATTTCTGAGATATGCCCAGATTTTGTTCATTGACTCAAATTTTAATGGAGGCTAAAGTATTAATATTTCTCCTATTACAACCTAATTAACCATTATTGAAGTAGTTTTGTTAAAATTGCAGAAAAAAAAGTATGGAACATTACGGATTTTGTAACCTTTCGGTAATTCCTGTGCGGGCTGAAGCCTCCGACAAATCGGAAATGGTTAATCAACTTTTGTTCGGTGAAACGTTCGGGATTGTTGATTCGTTCAAATCATGGAAAGTCATCAGCGGTACGCTGGATAATTACCAGGGTTTTATTGATGAAAAACAGTTTTTGCCACTCGGCGAAGCCGAATATGCCAGGCTCAACAGCTTACCGGCAATTTTCCCTCAAGGCCTGGTTAATAAGGTTTTTGATGAGAAATCAGGATTGGAGATGGTCATCTTTGCGGGAAGCAATCTTTCCGGAATCGAAGATGGTAAATTTGTTATTGGTGGACGAAAATACAGGTTTGAAGGAGAAACTTTCGCGCCTCCAAAAATCGTCAATACCGGAATGCTGGTTGACACGGCAAAACTTTTTCTTAATTCGCCATACTTTTGGGGAGGACGGTCGCTTTCGGGGATTGATTGCTCCGGATTGGTGCAGGTGGTTTATAAAATTCACGGCATTCCTCTCAACCGCGATGCTTCATACCAGGCGCAGCAGGGCGAAACCTTGAATCTTTTTTCGGAAGCCCAAAAAGGTGATTTGGTATTTTTTGATAATGAAGATGGGATAATTACCCATGTTGGCCTCATCGCCGACGAAGGTAAAATTATCCATTCTTCGGGGCAGGTTCGTATGGACAGGATTGACCATCATGGAATTTACAACGATGACCTTCAAAAATATACCCACAAATTGAGGCTGGTAAAAAGGGTGTTGGGGTAATTTGTGAAAATCAGGGTTCCGAACTCTTCGAAGGAAGGTTCCGAACCCTTCAAGGGTTCGGAACTCTCTCATTTTAAAAGGATTTAATTTTAAACCGATAGTAGAATTTCCTTTGTTCCCGGCCCTTCATTAAAAAGTAAATCGAGGATGCTCAACCCAGGCAAAAACCCGTATCGCGTTTCAAAAACCTGGTAGTAAGCTTTTAACGGAAAAACGCTGAATGGCTTTTTAGGTGTCATGATTTCGCGATAGTCTACGATTCCGTCCGGGCTTTTTTCGTAGCTTTCGGTAAAATTTACACTGATTTTTAAGCCCATTAAATCTAAAATAAAGTTCAATAAAAGCAGGTTGTATTGAACGAGATTTTTGGCAGGCATCTCAAAAAAGGGCTTTAAATCATCACAGTAATACATAAAATAGGGCGATTTTGCGTAAGCCGATTCAATGGCCCGCCAATGAATAATCTGCCAGTTTTGATGGTCAGAAATTGCGATGTCCTTTGTTTTTGAGTGATTGCCCTGAGGTTTAATTACCGGAACTGTTAAGGCCAGTTTGCCGTTGGCCGAATAAATCTCACAACGGTTCCGGTAGGTTTGTTTTGGATAAGTTTCGTGCACTTCAATAAAAACTTCACTGGCAGCAGCCATCAGCATAAAATACTGGATTGATGGGAAATAGGCGGTTGGCAGCAGTATTGAAGCGTTTTTATTCATCATCATGATTTTCTTTAGCGGGCAAAAATACCAAAAAAAATGCGGCACTTTCGGGCCGCATTTTCTTTTCAATGATTCATTTATTCTAATTCACTGCTTCCTTTTTGGTTTGCAGCAAAACATCGTTGATTGCCTGGATCAGCGATGCTTTTGGTAAAGCACCCTGTGCCATCTGTGGCTGGCCATCCATCGGGCAAAACAATAACGAAGGAATGCTGCGAATTCCGAAAGCTCCCGAAAGTTCCTGCTGATCTTCGGTATCCACTTTGTAAATATTGATTTTGCCTTTGAATTCTTCGGAGAGTTCTTCCAAAATCGGGGCAACCATTTTGCAGGGCTGGCACCAATCGGCGTAAAAATCGATCAAACAAGGCAAATTACCTTCAAAATTCCATTCCTGGTTCTTTTCGAAATTAAACACTTTTTCGAGAAAAGTTTCTTTTGTGAGATGTTCCATAAATATTTCAGTTTTATAAATTTACTTTTTAAGTCAAAAATTCGATAATCTATTTCAATAAAAATTCTTTGATAATCTGCTCAAAAGCAGCTTTGTCCTTGTAGCCACGATCCATGGTTGGCTTGCCGTTGGCCGGAATGTAAAGGAACGCCGGTATGCTCGAAATCTGAAATAAAGCAGCCAGGTCGCGTTCTTTATCGGTGTTAATTTTATACACTTTTATTTTTCCTTTGTAGTCGTTCGAGATTTCTTCGAGTATTGGCGAAACCATTTTACAAGGTTTGCACCAATCGGCGTAAAAATCAATAATTGCTGGTTCGGAGCCTTCGTAAACCCATTCCTGGGGGCTTTTTTCAAAATCCCAGATTTTTTCCTTAAAACTGGCTTTGGTTAAAAATTCAGGTGCATTGGTCCCTTCATTGCCGGGTGTTGAGGCAACAGTTGTTTTTCCATCCTGTCCGGGAACAGAATTTTTATCATTTCCGCCGTTGGTATTACTGCAAGCGGTAACAGAAATGGCTAATAATGCAGCAAGTAATAAATACGAATTAATTTTTCTCATAATATTTTAATTTATCTGTTTACAATGATGTTTAAAAATTCGCTGCAAAGATATTTCATTTTTTAAATATTAAAGCGTTTCAGTATCACTTTTTAACTATTTTTGCAAAATAATTTTCAAAACTAAATTGGGCTTCATGCCGCAAATATTCGAATACTGAGGTAAATACCAGTAAATCATGAAAAACTTTTTGATAAATTTTAAACCTCTCGAGTTTCAAACGACCTTTTCGAACGAAGAGCGATGCCTCGAATTTCTTGCCGGTGAAAAATGGAAGAGTGGTTATGTGTGCAAAAAATGTGGCCATTCCAATTATTGTAGCGGAAAAACGCCATTTTCGCGTCGTTGTACCAGGTGCAAACACGACGAATCTGCCACGGCACACACGATATTTCACCGATGCAAAATACCTTTGGTCAGTGCTTTTGAGATTGCCTACACCGTGTGCGGCAGCCCATCGGTTTCGTCGTATGAGCTTTCGCGCCAACTGAACACGCGTCAGATGACCTGTTGGAAGTTTAAGAAAAAGATTGCAGAATGCATCGAAACAAACGGAGATTTCACCGTCATCGAAAATCAGGAAAGCCAGGCTGTAAAAGCTGTTTGAGGTTTTTTTGGGATTTTTTCGGGTGGTGATTTAAATAAAAAAGGCTGTCAGATTAATGACAGCCTTTTTAAAATCCGGGTGGAAGATGGGGCTCGAACCCACGACCCTTGGAACCACAATCCAATGCTCTAACCAGCTGAGCTACATCCACCATGTTGAAAAACGCATTGCAAAAATAATCATTTTCAAAAGAGAATGATTTTTTATTAAAAAAATCTTTTTCTTTTCGCCTGCAGTCTCGTCAAAATCATGCTTTAAGTATTTGAAAAACAAACCAAAGGAGGATAAAACAGGCGTTTTGAAATGACAGCAATTTTAAAAATCCGGTTAAAATGAAAGATGTCGGCAGTCATTAAAGGGTTTATAGCGGTTACAATCGCCCTTTAGAATATTGTATTTTACCGAAAAGTAAAAATCAAGGCCTGTAAAATCGCTGTAGTTAAAGAAACCACCTAATTTTTCGGTACCGAAGCTAAAGAAATAAATCCTTGCAAAAAGGCCTAAGCGAGGCTTCTGAAAATCGTAAAGTGATAGCGGAAACCCAATCTCAAACCACCGCGATTCGTAGCGCACACTTAAAATTGCCTGTGCAGGTCGTGATAACTGGACATTAGAAATTTTAAGCGGCAAAACAAAGGTGGTATTCAGAAACCAGTTTTGGAAATATTGATAATCGGCCTGAAAACTTAATGCTGCAGGTAATCCTATCTTAAATGAAGTACCCTTTAAAGAGGCTGCGGTATCGCCATAAAATACCTGACTCAGATCTTTTACCACTGTATTCAGATTTTCAAATTCCAGGGTGTCAACTTCATCCCAATAAACACTGATGTCAGAAAAGGTGTGTACCTGGGCATTTTCCGAAAATTTCACATAGCCAACATCAATCAACGAAAGCCCGGCTTTAAATAGATAATCTTCGTAGGCATAGCTACAGAATTTTTTTGGTTTCGATCGGGAAGGGTAGGTCATCCTTTTTTCGTACATTACACCAAGATCGACAGCATTGCCATTTCCTTTAAAGAAATTACCATCATCCGGATAAATATTCTCATCATAATCATACGGCAGCGAAAAGCCACTTTCGCCTTCCAGATTACTGATATCTAAAGTAGTATC
>CAYOWJ010000177.1:0-2609 GCA_964407625.1 uncultured Lentimicrobiaceae bacterium | reverse complement strand
ACGGCAGCGAAAAGCCACTTTCGCCTTCCAGATTACTGATATCTAAAGTAGTATCGTTTACAAGGGTATATTCGGTGCTGTTATTATTGATGTAAGCACTGCCATAGCCAAACAAATGTCTGAGGTTTATCCCGCCTGACCAACGATTTTGCCTATGTTCACTCAGTACGCCCGAAAAGTTGATTCCAACTTCGCCCCATTCCAATGTTTCGGAATCGAATTTGCCATTGATATTTTTGATGCCATGCAAAGTGTCGTTTTGAAGGCCTTCAAACATCAAAACTGCGATGTCGTCGGGAAGATCATTTATTGAAGTAACCGTTGTGGCCTTGGTAAAAACCCCAAAAGCAAGCTTTCCAAGGGCAATCGAAAACGACGGACCCATCAGATCATTACGCTGGAATCCATCAACTTTCTGTATTGCCCGATTATAATCAAGTCCTTGTCCGGGAATATCCACACCAGGTAATTGCGGGTTTTTACTCAGATAATTCATCAAATTATAATCCTCCTTGTGGATGTACAGGAAGTTGTTTTCGAGAAAAAAACCGACACTTACCAAATTAATATCCAAAAAAAGTTTCGAATTAAAGGTGGCTGCAGGGTTGAGTTGTGCGGCATTGATGCCCCCAAAATTGCTCGTGGTGAGACCGAATTTTTCCTGAGCTACCAGAAAATGAACCGAAAAAAGAAGCATGATCAGGATCAAACTAAAATACACCAGGTGCTTTTCGCGAAAAATTGGTGAAGTATGATTTAGTCTTTTTTCTGACAAAGTAAATGAGCTATTTGAGTATTGGAAGGAAATTTTTAATTTGAGCCTGATTAAAACAGGTTAACACCAAAAAGCAAAAAATGATGACTTTCAATGACAATGTTTTTGTTAAAAATGTTGATCAGGCTGCTAAAGTATGTATTTTAAATTGAATGCTCCATAATAATGTTTTCGGTTCCCGGATTCATGGATTTTATTATTTCACTTTTTATAACATCATAACAAATAGATTCAAATAGATTAATTGATACTTTTATCGCCTAAAATAAATAACTCATGGAAATTACACGAATTTTTGACTTACTCGACAGATATCATGAAAAGTTTGATAAGAGCGATGCCCTTGCTGGAAAGAAAAATAGCGAATGGGTGAAATACAGTACCAGCGAATACATTAAATATTCGAATTATTTCAGCTACTTTCTTTTAGAAAATGGATTTCAACCTGGCGATAAAATTGCCACAGTAACAAACAACCGTCCCGAATGGAATTTTGCCGACATGGGAATGATGCAGGCAGGAATTGTACATGTGCCGATTTATCCCACCATCAGCAACGACGAATACCGTCATATCCTGAAACATTCAGATGTAAAAGCGATTATTGTGGCCGATAAATCGCTGTATTCGAAGTTGGAAGAAGTCATCAAAGAAACGCCAAACATTGCGTTTGTTTTGTGTTTTAGCGAAATCGAAGGTGTGATGAACTGGGATGAAGTTATTGAAATTGGCAGGCAGAACGAAGAAAAATTCAATGATGAACTTTTCAAAATCAAGGAAAGCATCAAGCCCGGCGACCTGGCAACCCTGATTTATACTTCCGGAACTACGGGCTCTTCGAAAGGTGTGATGCTTTCGCACAGCAACATCGTATCAAATTTTATTGCAACTTCCTTTATTCAGCCACTCGACAACCGGCATAAAGTTTTAAGTTTTCTGCCTTTGTGCCATATTTACGAACGGATGATGAATTACCATTTCCAATACAAAGGAATCAGTATTTATTATGCCGAAAATCTTGGAACCATCACTTCCGACATCGTCGAAATACAGGCCGACGGCTTTAACACCGTTCCACGGCTGCTCGAGCGGGTTTACGACAAAATTTTGTCCAAAGGCAAGGATTTGTCCGGAATCAAGAAATCGATCTTTTTCTGGGCATTAAACCTGGGTTTAAAATATGAGGTTAACGGCGCCAACGGAGCTTATTATGAGTTAAAGTTAAAAATTGCCGACAAGCTTGTTTTTAGCAAATGGCGCGCTGCCCTGGGAGGGAAAGTACGAATTATCGTTTGTGGCGGATCGGCCTTGCAGCCCCGGCTTGCACGATTATTCTGGGCAGCCGGAATGCGTGTGATGGAAGGCTACGGGCTTACCGAAACTTCGCCGGTAATTGCAGTAAACCATGCCGTTTTACCCAATGTGAAATTTGGGACGGTAGGTGTAGTTTTGGATGATACCGAAGTGATGATTGCCGATGATGGTGAAATTTTGATGAAAGGGCCAGGCCTGATGCTCGGATATTACAAGGACGAGGCCTACACAGCACAGGTTATCGATGAAAATGGATGGTTTCATACAGGTGATATTGGTTTGTTTGAAAATGGGAAATTCCTAAAAATTACCGACCGCAAAAAGGAAATATTCAAACTTTCATCCGGAAAATA
Organism: uncultured Lentimicrobiaceae bacterium; assembly: GCA_964407625.1. Taxonomy (GTDB): domain Bacteria; phylum Bacteroidota; class Bacteroidia; order Bacteroidales; family 4484-276; genus CAJATL01. The sequence continues at coordinate 167 of CAYOWJ010000177.1, read as the reverse complement.
CATTGCACCTCAAATGATTGAAAACAAATTTAAGGAATCAATTTTCATCGAGCAGCTCATGGTTGTTGGTGAAAATGAAAAATTTGCAAGCGCACTCATCTCTCCGAATTTCAACCATCTTCACTTCTGGGCATCAAAACACAAAGTTCATTTCCGCGACAATGAGG
>CAYOWJ010000176.1:1370-7675 GCA_964407625.1 uncultured Lentimicrobiaceae bacterium | reverse complement strand
GGATTGGAGTATGCACAAAATCGTTGAGTTTCCGGATTTCTTTGGTTAATTCGATCCCATCCATTTCGGGCATGTGCAGGTCGGTGAGAATTAAATCAACAGCATTACCAACAAGATTCTTTAGCGCGCTTTTACCATTATCGGCTTTAATTACGGCAAATCCCTCAGCTTGCAGGGTATAACTTACTGCTTCTCTGATGCTAAGCGAATCATCTACAACCAGAACTGTTTTAGACATATTTAGAATATTTTAAAAATCTTTTAGTTTAAATTGATATCCAGGCCAGCATTTTTCAATAATTCCTCACAACTTTCCGGAATGTTTAAAAATACAGAAAGCGATTTTCCGCTTTGCTGAAATTGTTTTTTAAGTGAAATCAGCAGTTGGTAAAAAGCAAGATCAACCGAAGTTACGTCTTCCGTTTGTATCTCAAAGGTATTAATTCCCTGTAGTTTTCGCACCATTTGATCCCAGGCTTCAAAAGCATTTTTAAGGGTAAGCTCTCCTTTTAAAATTACCTTAAGCGACTTGGATCCCTTCTTGCCGGGAATAAATAAAATTTCAGCATTCTTCATAGTTAAGTTTTGCAAAAGTTCCGAAAGATACTCATTTTTTTAAAAAGTGTTAAAGATACCTAAATTTTGCCCGATAGTGCGGCCAGCGAAATATTTTTATTTCCAAACTCCCGCAATCATCGAACTGCAACCCGGGCACTTGTTATCAACAATTAAATTCTTAGTTACAGTAAAACCCTTTCTTTCGACCAGCAATTTTTTACATCCGGGGCAAAAAGTATTTTGGGCATTGGTGCCCGGAATGTTGCCGATATAAACATAATTTAATCCTGCTTCGATGGCGATTTTTCGCGCTTTTTCGAGTGTTTCGGCAGGTGTGGCGGGCAAATGCGCCAATTTGTAAAGTGGATGAAACCTGCTGAAGTGAAGGGGATAATCCGTAAAACCATTTTCGGCCAGCCAGTCGCACATTTCTTTGATCATGTCAAAATCGTCGGTCCAGTCCGGGACAATCAAATTTGTAATTTCGAGCCAGACACCGTTATCTTTCAGAAAAATCAGGGTATCCAGCACAGGCTGCAAAGTTCCGGCATTAAGCATTTCGTAAATATCATTCCTGAAGCTTTTAAGGTCGATGTTGGCGGCATCGATAAACCTGGCCAATTCGCGTAAAGGTTCTTTATTGATGTACCCTGCCGAAACAAGTACATTCTTTACACCGCTGACGCGTGCAATTTTGGCTGTGTCGAGGGTGTATTCGTAAAAAGCAACCGGGTCGGAATAGGTGTAAGCGATGGATTTGCATTTGTATTTCAAACATTCCTCCACCACTTTTTCGGGCATCAGGTCCTGGTTTCGGGTTTCGAGCGGGCTTGCCTGCGAAATTTCCCAGTTCTGACAATTCAGACAGGCAAGGTTGCATCCAGCTGTGGCTATCGAAAATGCCTCGCTTTGCGGGAAAAAATGGTTTAACGGCTTTTTTTCGATGGGATCGATGTGCACAGCGCAAGGATTTCCATAAGCGGTGGCGTACAATTCGCCTTCAAAATGAAGCCTGGTGCGGCATTCGCCGTGTTCGCCGGGCTTTATCTGACATTCGTTTGGGCAGATCAGGCATTTCATCCCTTTGGCGGTGGGGGTGTAAAAAAGCGCCTTACGGTAAAATTTTCCCAATCCGGCTGGCGGAGCAACACGACTCGAAGCTATTAATGGATATCCAGATGCGCAGGCCACCGCACCGCATGTTCCCATTAAACCAAGTTTAATAAATTCCCGTTTCGACAGTTTTGAATGAGACATCTTCAGGCAAAATTTTAACAAAGATACGTTTTTGAAGATGAAAATTTGGGTTGGTCGAGGGAAAATTTAAAGAGGGGGAAGTTTGAAAAAATTGGAAATATCCGATTTTCACCAAGGATCTCTCAGTTTTTAGACTGGAATCAAATTTACATTTCGTAGTTTTGCTCAAATTAAAAAAATATGCAAACAATTCGAATGGTGGTCAGCGACAAAGTTTTTGATAATCTGATGTGGTTTCTCTCCCGCTTTAATTTGGATGAAATTCAGGTGATTACAGAGGGAAATGAATATATTTCCATTCAAAACTATTTGCAACACGAGTTGAAACAGGTTGAGGAAGGAAAAATGGAATACCTCACTTTAGAGCAGTTGGATCAACAACTAGAGGAAACGATCAACAAGCATGAAGATTAAATTTTCAAAATCGTTTAGCCAGCGGCTTAATGATCAGGTTGATTACATTTCGAGAGACAAACCATCAGCAGCCAGAAAGTTTAAATTGGAGTTGATGACAAGAATTAAAAAAATACCTGAAGTTCCATACAGCAATCGAAAATCTATTTTCTTCGACCGAAATGATATCCGCGATTTAATTTACAAAGGCTATATTATCGTCTATAAAATCAATGAGGTCGAAAAATCAATTGAAGTATTTGGTTTTGTAAAATGGAATGAAAACCCGTTTTAGATTTTTTGTTTTACCCGTTCTATAATTTCCTGATAAGATTTACCAGAATAATCAGAACATTCATCCCAAGCAAAATCAACCCTGTTCCAATGAAACCGGCTAAAGGAATCAAAATTGCCGAAGCCAGGAGAGCTCCGCCGGCTGATCCTATCAAATCGGCACTGTAGGCTGCGGCACCGTTTTCGGATATTTCTTTTCCATCCATCGTCGAAATCCATGAAAACTGAATGCCTGTGAGGATTCCGGGGATTATCATCAAAAAATAAAAAATGAGATGAAGCAAAAAACCACTTCCAAAATCCCGGGCTTCAAAAACTAAAAACAGCGGAATGACAAGGGCCGAAAAACCAATCAGTGCCTGGTTTATCAGCATTTTGGTGCGATTATATTTTAGATAATCTTTTCCCGAAAGGTAAGTTCCCAAAGCCAAACCGGCCATAAATGCTGCAATCAAAAGCGCTATTGCCTGGTAAAAATAGCCAAACACCACCTGGAACGCGAGCAAAACCATGATTTCGGTTGCCGAAACAGTAAATCCTGCCACAAACATGCTTTTGTTATGCCTGTTTAAAAAGAAAATTACCACCAAAAAAGCACCAGCTACTAAAGCAGCAATTTTCTGGATTTTGATGCCAAACCATGAAAGCCAGTAATCGATCCTGGCAAAATAGCCCACCGGCTGAAAATCCCGATTGATTGGTGAATCAGCCGGAATTAATTTTTGAAGTTGCTCAGTTCGTAACTTCAGGGCTTTATCATCGAGATAATATTTGTTCACATAGTCGTTTTCAAAGTCTTTGTTTTCGAGCCTTTCGACGATGTTGGCCCCAAGCGGTGCATCAGATGCCAAAAAATAATTAGCCTCTCCCGGGATTATCAAAACATTAGCAAAACTACTTTTCATGGTCACCAATAAAATCCCATGAAGTTTCGCAGCCTCCTTTCCCAGATAATTGCTACCCCCATCGAGCGAAGTTGAGATCACACCTCCGGGATTAAGTTTTGCTTTAAGTTCCCGATAAAATTCCTGCGTAAAATAGCAGTTGAGTTGGGCGGTGGAAGGCGGCGGCAGGTTGAGCAAAACAACATCAAATTTTTTATCGGTCTGCTTTATAAAATTCCGGGCATCGATGTTATGAATTTCCAAAAGTTCTGATACCTCAAAACCGGCAAATCTTCTGCCAGCCTCAACAATGGCAGGATTTATCTCGACATAATCGATGCCGGAAATATTGTATTTCAAAACTTCATCCACCATCCCCGAAATTCCGCCCGAAACCAGCAAAACGCGCTTTGGGTCACGATGTTGAAGCATGGCGTAATGAACCGATTCTTCGTTGGTAATGATATTATCTGTCGAAAAAAGGCTGATGCCATTCTCAAAAAAATTGTACTGACTGCCGGTTTTGGTAACGATGAGGTTTCCATAAGGCGTTTCTTCATTTAAAACAATTGCCTGTTTGCCGTAAATGAATGACTTTGAAAGATTGTCAAAATCAAAAATAAGATTTACGGCAACCAATAAAAGACTAAAAATGAGGATCAGATGAAAATACAATCGTCTGATTTTTAAAGCCAGAACAAGCACCAGCGAAATTCCAAAATTGGCAGTTGCCAGCAATAAAAGCGTTTGGAAAGTGGTGAAAAAATCCAACAACAAAAAGGTGAATAAAATACCGCCGGCAACGCTCCCAACGGCTTCAAAACCATAAATTAGCGGAGCTTGCGGGTTATTTGAAATCTCTCCGAAGGCTTTTAAAAATATGGCAAACAAAGCCCCTGAAACCAGGCAAAACGGCGCCATCAGCAAGAATGAAAAAATCCAGGTATCAACAAAACCCGGCAAAACGCCAGGCGGATAAAACAACGATTTAAAAAAAGCCACCAGTAAAACCGAAATTTGTGGCAAAACGGCAATTAGCAACTGGGCTATGACGATATAAATGAAAACATTTTTACTGGATTTTATCCCACTGCCCATTCGTGTACCTGCGGCCGTTAGCAACATCCAGTTTCCGATAATTACACCGGCCACCAGCTCGTTGCCCAGAAAAACAGCAAGAAATTCTCTCAAAAAAATAATCTGAACGATGAGTGCAGTAAATCCAGCGATAACAACCGAAACCTTTAACGGATTTTCATTTTTGAAATTCATTTTGTACTTTTGTTAAAATCCTCCGGGTTAAACCCGGATGAGCGAAAACGAAATTATCAATAAAAATGAAACGAACGGTAAATCAGCTAATCATCATGATGCTACTATTATCACTACATTTTTTTGGCAATGGCCAATCCAGTCAGGGGAAACAGCCCGCCGAAGACCGGAAACCCTGTGTTGCAGGAAGGTTTTATCCATCAAATCCTTCGGAACTGAAAAATGAACTCGCCGGTTATTTTGCTAATGCCAAACCAAAAACCGCAAAAAATGTCCTGGCCATCGTAACGCCGCATGCCGGCTACGTGTATTCGGGGCAAGTGGCTGCATCAGCGTTTAACCAGATTGACGCTGATAAAAAGTATGAACGGATTTTTATTATCGGCTCCAGCCACCGCGCTCATTTTGAAGGAGCATCAATTTACACTATCGGGGATTATGTTTCGCCACTTGGAACGGTTAAAGTTGATACCGGACTTGCCCAAAAACTGATTGCGGCAAGCAAGGTGTTTACCTTTAATAAAGATGCCGATATTTACGAACACAGCCTCGAAGTGCAGCTTCCTTTTCTTCAGTACAAAATGAAGACCGGTTTCACGATTGTCCCAATCATCCTCGGCACCCAGTCGAAAACAACGATTGCAAAAATTTCTCAAGCATTGAAACCCTATTTTAATGATAAAAATCTTTTTGTCATCAGCAGCGACTTTTCACATTACCCTGCTTACAAAAGTGCCGTGGCTGTTGACAAAGCCACTGCCGATGCGATCGTTCTCAACTCTCCCAAAGCATTTTTAGATGTCATCGAAAAAAATGATGAAAAACAAATTCCAAATTTACAAACCAGTATTTGCGGCTGGACTTCGATGCTCACCATCCTGAATATTACCCAGGATTTGCCGGGAATTAAGATAGTTCCTGTGGAATATAAAAATTCGGGTGATGTTTCGATTGGCGATAAAAGCCAGGTGGTGGGTTATTGGGCGATGGCGATAACTCAAAATGAAGACAGCGAGAACGGTTTCAATCTTTCGGATGAAGACAAAAAAACCTTGCTGCGTATTGCCCGCCACACCATTGATAAATACATCAACCAGGGAATCGTTCCCGAAATTGATGCTTCGGAATTTTCGGAAACCTTGAAAACACCTGCCGGGGCTTTTGTGACTTTGCATGAAAATGGTGATTTAAGAGGCTGCATCGGTACTTTTACTCCAACCAAACCGCTTTATCTGGTGGTTCAGGAAATGGCAATTTCCGCTTCAACAAAGGATTATCGCTTTTCGAAGGTCACTTCTTCTGAAATAAAAAAAATTGACATTGAGATTTCGGTGCTTACACCGATGAAAAAGATAAATTCCATCAGCGAAATCAAATTGGGAAAACACGGCATTTACATCAAAAAAGGCATGAATGGCGGCACTTTCCTGCCACAGGTTGCCACCGAAACCGGCTGGAGTCTTGACGAATTTCTCGGCCATTGTTCCCGCGACAAAGCCGGCATCGGCTGGGATGGCTGGAAAGATGCTGATATTTTCATCTATGAAGCCCTGGTTTTTGAAGAAGGGGAATTTGAATGAGATCTTTCTTTCAAAAAACAAGAATTCAAAATAAGTTACTTTCGCATTTTTATCAGAACATAATTTA
>CAYOWJ010000176.1:0-1270 GCA_964407625.1 uncultured Lentimicrobiaceae bacterium | reverse complement strand
CTGGCAAGTCATACCCTCATTTGCACCGGCACAACCGGCACTTTGGTCGAACAAGCCCTGGCAGATAAAGTAAAAGGAACCGATATTTCTGATAAAGAAACAAAAATCATCAAACTCAGGTCGGGACCGCTGGGTGGCGACCAGCAATTAGGCGCCATGATTGCTGAAGGAAAAATTGATGTCCTCATTTTTTTTTGGGATCCCATGCAACCTCAACCACATGATGTGGATGTGAAAGCTCTTTTACGCATTGCTGTTTTGTACAATACACCAACCGCCTGTAACCGCGCCACTGCCGATTTTATGATCTCCTCCTCACTTTTCGACAAAGAATACCAGGCCATCGTAAAGGATTATTCGGAATATCTAACCCGGAAATTATAAAAAATCATTGCCAGCTGAAAATATTAACCGATAAACCAACCCTAAAAATTTTTGCTGATTAACAACTTTTTAACAAAAGGTTTATTAATCTTGCAGCATCTCTACCAGCCACTTTGTTTTCGAACCTGATTTACTCAACAACTCATTTATTTTTAATTAAATAACTCAATTTTATGGAAGCAAATGTTAATTGGTTAGCCATATTAGTGGCAAGTTTATCAAGTTTTGTAATTGGTGGATTATGGTACTCAAAGGCCTTGTTTGGCAAGATCTGGATGAAAGAAGTTGCGCTTACCGAAGCCGAAATCGAAAAAAGTAATTTCTTCAAAATTTTCGGGCTTACTTTCGTTTTAACTTTCATCATGGCAACATGTCTGGCTTTCTTTTTTGGCGGGAAAGTTAATGTTACCGAAGGCATGCTTTATGGCGGCCTTACGGGATTAGGCTGGGTTTCGACGGCATTTGGCGTGATTTATCTTTACGAACACAAATCATTTACGCTTTGGGCGATTCATGCAGGCTACAACACCATTACCTTTATTGTGATGGGCGCCATACTTGGTGCATGGCATTAAGCAGTGAATGATTAAATTCGCCAAAATTTTTCTAAAATAATTGAAATGAAAAAGACTTTCCTGCTCCTGCTGTTATTTTTAACCATTTGGATTACTTCTCAAAGTCAGCAACTGCTCACCGTTGCCGAAAAATCCAATTTCCTTTCTACATCAACACATGCTGAGGTGTTGGATTTTATTGGCCAGCTTTTAAAAACTTCTCCTTTTATCAAGGTCGAAAATATTGCCACTACCACCGAAGGAAAAGAAGTTCCGATGCTGGTGATTGCGAATCCATTGCCTGAATCTGCCAAAGATTTAAAAAACGATAA
>CAYOWJ010000175.1:0-7683 GCA_964407625.1 uncultured Lentimicrobiaceae bacterium | reverse complement strand
TGGATGAAGGAATAAAAAAAATCCGGTGCCTGTAAAATTACGGGTAACCGGATTTATTTTTAGTGATGGCTCCCCTTTTGGAAAGTTCATTCTGGTTAATGCTGATCGGGAACTGAAGGATTTCAAAACTCAAAAAAACATCATTCATTTTTTATAAATGGAGTATATCTAAAAAGTAAATCTAACCTGATAAATAGTTTAATTTGAATGGAAGCATTAGAAAATAGTATTGATAAATACATCAGCGGTTTTCCTGAGGAAGTTCAGGAAAAGCTGAGGCAACTCCGGGAAACGATACAGCAGGCTGCACCCGAAGCCGGAGAAACGATTAATTATGCCATGCCGACTTTTACACTGAAGGGTAATTTAGTCCATTTTGCTGCTTACACAAATCATATTGGTTTTTATCCTGCACCCTCGGGAATAGCTGCCTTTATGGATGAACTGCAAATTTATAAATGGGCAAAAGGCTCGGTTCAGTTTCCTTTAAACAAGCCATTGCCTCTGGATTTAATTTCCAGAATAGTTAAATTTCGGGTTATCGAAAATTCAGGAAAATCAAAACCCGGAAAAAAATAGTAACCGGTCAAAGGCCTTTAAGACGAATAATTGGGGAGTTTTTGGGGATGAGAATCAGTTTTTCCACTAACTTTCATACCATTTATTACCAGCAATTATCCGCTTTTGCTTTCACTGACCAATAAAAAATACTTACCGATGATTCTTCAACGAATATTTTACTATTTTTGACACTCTATTTCGGTATTCAAATGATTAAATATTTTTCTATGAGGCTTTCGATATTTACGATTTTCTGCTTCTTTGCTTTTACGGGTTCACCAGCTTTTGCTCAGGATGCCCCGGTTGATGGAAAACAGGAATTACTAGGAATTTATGAACTTCTCGACGAATACATCCCTGATGATGTGTTTGTTACCAACGAAAATGGGGAAGTTGTAAATTTTAAAAGTCTGATTGATAAACCTACCATCCTCACGCTGGTTTATTATACCTGCCCCGGGATTTGCAGCCCGCTGCTTGACGGAGTGGCCGCAGTAATCGGGAAGACCGACCTTGTTTTAGGAAAAGATTACCAGGTTTTAACTGTAAGTTTCAATGAAAAAGAAAATTACCAACTGGCCATTTCCAAAAAGAAGAATTATCTGCAACAGGTAAAAAAGGAAATCGACGAAAGTCAGTGGAAATGGTTTACCTCGGATAGCCTGAGCATTTCAAAACTAACCAACAGCGTTGGTTTTCGCTTTAAGCGAGAAGGCAACGATTTTGTGCATGCCGCTGCGATTATGGTTTTAAGTCCGGATGGCAAGATAACAAGATATCTTTACGGAACTTATTTTCTGCCTTTCGATATGAAAATGGCCATTGTTGAAGCAGCGCAAGGTCGCTCGGGGCCAACCATCAATAAAGTTTTAAATTTCTGTTTCAGCTACGATCCCGAAGGAAAAAAATATGTTTTCAATATAACCAGGATTGCTGCTACGGTGATTCTTGGCTTTGCCGCATCATTGCTGCTTTATCTTATCTTTAGTAAAAAACGAAGAAATCATCTAAAAAAAGTTTAACGAGAAATATTATGACTGCTATTTCCCACCCAAATGAGTATGTCAATTTTTTTGACATTAAGAAAGGAATTGCTTCCTGGATTTTTACGCACGACCATAAACGAATTGCCTTGCTTTATTTTTACTGCATTGTAGTTTTTTTCTGTGTAGCGTTTGTTCTGGGGCTTTTTATGCGGCTCGAACTGATTGCTCCCGGCCGCACCATCATGGATCCTCAGATTTACAATCAGGTGTTTACGCTGCATGGGGTGATCATGATTTTTTTATTCATCATTCCGGGTATTCCTGCCATTTTTGGAAACTTCGTACTTCCGATGATGATCGGTGCACCGGATGTGGCTTTTCCAAAAGTTAACCTCTTGTCGTTTTACCTTTACGTTATTGGTGGGTTACTTGCTTTGTCAACCTTGCTTTATGGTGATGGCCCTGCCGATACCGGCTGGACATTTTATGCTCCCTATAGCGTAAAAACAGGGACAAACGTTTCGGTAGCTGTTTTGGCGGCTTTTGTACTTGGATTTTCATCGATTTTAACAGGTTTGAATTTCATCGTAACCATGCATCAGATGCGGGCTCCGGGAATGGGATGGTTTCAAATGCCGTTGTTTCCATGGGCGCTTTACGCTACTTCATGGATTCAGGTTTTAGCAACTCCGGTTGTTGGAATAACTTTGCTGATGATTGTTGCCGAAAGAACAATGGGCATTGGCCTCTTTGATCCTGCACTTGGTGGTGACCCGGTGCTTTATCAGCATCTTTTCTGGATTTATTCCCACCCGGCCGTTTACATCATGGTTTTGCCGGCAATGGGTGTGGTTTCAGAAATTATCCCGGTTTTTGTAAAGAAATCTATTTTCGGATATAAAGTCATTGTTTATTCAAGTCTGGCGATTGCCTTTATCGGTTATTTTGTCTGGGGTCATCACATGTACACCTCCGGGATGAGCAGTGCTGCACGAATTATTTTCTCGGTGCTTACATTTTTGGTTGCCATTCCAAGTGCCATCAAGGTTTTTAACTGGATTTCGACACTTTATAAAGGTAGCATCGACATCAAAACACCGCTGCTTTACGCTATGGCTTTTATCTTCCTTTTTACCATTGGCGGAGTTACCGGTTTGGTAGTTGGCGCTTTGGCAACGGATATTCATGTTCACGACACCTATTTTGTGGTGGGCCATTTTCATTATGTGATGTTTGGCGGAACAGGTTTTGCTTTCCTGGGCGCCATACATTTCTGGTATCCTAAAATCTGGGGTAGGATGTATAATCTCAAATGGGCTAACATCGGATTTGTAATTTTCTTTATCGGTTTCAACCTGGTGTATTTCCCGATGCTTGTTTTGGGGATTATGGGTATGCCACGCAGATATTACGATTACTTGCCACAGTTTACACTTCCAAACGAAATCTCGACTTATGGAAGCTGGGTATTGGCACTTGGTTTAATCATCATCATTACCAACCTGATTGCAGGCCGTAAAGGAAAGAAAGTTTCGAACAACCCGTGGGGTTCGGTTACGCTGGACTGGACGCACACCCAATCGCCCCCGACCATTTACAATTTCGAGGAAATTCCTGATGTTACCCGTGGGCCATACGATTACACCGATTACAAACATACCGACAAACAAATATAAAACCTAAAACGCATGAGTTCAGAAGCAGGCACACACAGCCATCTCTTTCATCGGGACGACTACGGCAAAAAATTGGGCATGTGGTTGTTCCTTTTTACCGAAGTACTCCTATTTGGCGGACTTTTTATTGTTTACGCAGTTTACCGGTTCAAAAATCATGATGCATTTCATGAAGGCTCAGCAGAGCTTAACATGGTTGTAGGAGCAATAAACACAGTTATTTTGCTAACCAGCAGTTTAACCGTAGCACTTTCGATAACCGCGGTTCAACTTGGAAACCGCAAAAAAGCCATCGACCTGATCATGATTACCATTGCTTTGGCTTTTGCCTTTTTGGTAAATAAGTATTTCGAATGGTACGGAAAATACGAACATGGCCTTTTCCCGGGAATGGAGCAATTTCAGCAGCTTAGCAAGGGAGAATCTCAGTTTTTCCATCTCTATTTTTTTATGACGGGGTTGCACGCTATCCACGTGATTGTGGGAGGTATTTTCCTGCTGGTTATTGCGCTGGGCATTAAAAAAGGAACTGTTAACCAGGGTAACTATATTTATCTCGAAAATGCCGGTCTTTACTGGCATCTCGTTGATGTGATCTGGATTTATCTTTTCCCGTTGTTTTATCTTATTATTTGACCATTAAAAATTTTTGAATATGTCAGACGAACATAGCACACACGTTGTAAGTTATAAGTTCAACATCCTGATTTGGCTCGATTTGTTGATCTTTACTTTGATTACCATCGAAATTGCCCAATTCGACTTGTTGGCGTTGACGGTAATTGTTGCACTAATTGTTGCAAGCATCAAAACATTTCTTGTTGGCTCCTATTTTATGCACCTGAAGTTTGAGAATAAATTTCTCCAGCGAACGGTTCTGGGGGTTGGCTTGTTATTTATTGCTGTTTTAATTGTTTTATTTTCCGATTACTTGTATTAATACTGGAGGTAAATTATGAATTCCGGAACATCAACTTTTGCTCAGGGTGTGGATACAGCCTTTTATCTGATCCTTGGCGCCTCTGTGGTTATTCTTGTTGGAATAACGGCTGTGATGATTTATTTTCTTTTTAAATACAATAAAAAGAGACATCCAAAAGCCGATACATCCATCACAGGCAACAATAAACTCGAAATCATCTGGACGGTTATCCCCACCATCATTGTACTGATTATGTTTTATTATGGATGGGCTGGTTTTGCGCCTATGCGTGATGTACCAAAAGATGCCATTAATGTAAAAGCAGTTGCACGAATGTGGAGCTGGACTTTTGAGTATTCAAACGGAAAAAAGAGTGATAAACTCATCGTACCAAAAGACAAAGCTGTTAAACTTGATCTTACCTCGGTGGATGTTATTCACAGCCTCTATATTCCCGCTTTCAGAATTAAGGAAGATGTTGTTCCCGGACGAAACAACATGATGTGGTTTAATGCCACTGAGTTGGGAACTTACGACCTTTTTTGTGCCGAATATTGCGGCTTGCGTCACTCATACATGCTTACAACCGTTGAAGTTGTTGATAATGCTGCCTGGGATGAATGGATGAAAACCCCTGAAGGCGAAAGTGAACTTGATAAAGTTGCCGTTGGCTTTAATGTAGTTAAAATGAATGGCTGCGTGGCATGCCACTCCTCCGATGGAACGAAACTGGTTTCGGGAAGTTTTAAGGGCATCTGGGGTAAAACACATAAAGTAATTACCGATGGTAAGGAAAGAGACATTGTTGTTGATGCCGATTATATCAAAAAATCGGTTTATGAGCCAAATGCCGACCTCCTGGTTGGTTATAATGCCGGCTTGATGCCATCATACAAAGGCCAGATTTCGGAGGAGGAACTCAACCAGATCGTCGAATATATTAAGTCGCTTGGCGATGGTGAAAAATAAGGTAAAATCATCCTTTCTGATTTTTGCCGAGCTTAGTAAAATCAAAATTCCATTTGCTGTTGCATTCAGTGCATTTACGGGTTATATTCTTTTTAAACAGGCTGTTGATGTTTCGGCTCTGATTGTCACTTTTGGGGTGTTTTTGCTGGCCGGTGGCTCGGCTGCTTTAAACCAATACCAGGAATTTCGTTTGGATACTTTGATGGGCCGGACCCAAAACAGGCCCATTCCCAGCGGCCGTTTTTCGGCAGGTAGCACCCTGATATTTTCGATAGTTTTCTCGGTAATCGGCGCAGCCGTTTTATTTTTCGGAGCTAATTTCACTGCATTTCTGATAGGCTTGTTAACCCTGGTTTGGTACAACGGCATTTACACCCCTTTGAAAAAACGAACCGTTTTTGCTGTGCTTGCCGGTGCTTTTGTTGGGGCATTTCCACCACTTATCGGCTGGGCGGCTGCCGGAGGCAATGTTTTCGATAGCGAAATTCTGATGATTGCCGCTTTATTATTTATCTGGCAGGTTCCTCATTTTATACTTCTCCTGTTAAAATATGGCAAGGAATATGAAATTGCAGGATTTTCGGCACTTACCTCTTATTTAAGTGAGGCCCAGTTGCGAAAGGTCATTTTTATCTGGATTTTGGCAACGGCTTTTTCGGTTATCATTATCATTGTTTCGGGCATGATAGGCTCCAAAATAATCATCACAGCCCTGATGGCATCTTCGGTGTGGCTGATTTTTACTTTTTACTTTATTCTAAAAAAACAGCAGGTAAATTTTAAGATGGCCTTTATCCAGATTAACCTGTTCCTTTTGCTGGTGCTGGCACTTTTTAGTGTGGATAGTCTGTTGTAGGCTGCTACTTTGAAATTCTGGCAACGTTTTTTTTGCCTGATAAAAACTTTGATAAGAGAGAATTTTTAACTCCCTTCCTTTTGCATAAAGGGTTCTAATTTCCAGTTAAAGTTAAAGGTGTTAAAGCTCCTATTTGATTTGTAAGGTTAAAAGTATCAGGAAATTTAATGATTTCATGTATTTTTCAGGCCAACTGAGAAAATCCAGTCTAATTCGGAATGTTCAAAATCAAATTTCTTTGCAAATTTCTTTGCAGCTTCATTAAACAGAAGATAATTTGGTCCGCTGGGTTTGAATTCTTCTATTTCAGGATACATGATTTTTAACCCGTTGTGCTGGGGTCTGAACCAAATTAAATTGTTTTCTTTGTCAAGCAGATAAAGCATCAATGTTATAAATCCTACACTAATACCTTTAATTTTGTAAGGATCATCCAGAAGATTATCAATCCTTTTGTTTATCGGAAGTTTTTCATTTCTTAGTTCAGAAAACCACTCATTGATTTTTTCAACATTTTCCGAAAATAAACTTTGGGTATTTGGTTTATTAAGAAGGTTCACAAACCAGGGGCGTTTAACGATTTTCCCATTATCAGTATATGGATATGGTTCATCCACAAGCTTTAATACTTCTTTTAAGTGTTCGTGATTAAGTTTGCCAATGTTTTTCTCAAGGATTTCTTTAGCTTTTTCTTCATTTCCTTTTTTCAAAAACAGTATAGATTGAAAGCTTTTATAGTTTTCTGAAGCTTTGAGCCTGGAGACTAATATTTCAGGTTTGATGATGACATCTTTCACAGCTACAAAATTTGTATTTTCAATCAATTTAAAATTCTGCTGAATAACTATGTCTGTCTTAACAGGCAATTCCTCTTCAAATAAAAAACTGAAAGATTCATCTTGTTTGTCCTGAAGAAATCCTTTCAGTGATGAAAAGGTAATTTCTTTCCATGCAATACTATGATAATCCAGACTTTTCTGAACATTTGGCGGAACACTTGTTCCGACTAACATTACTCTTAATGATGGATCATCAACGGTTAAAAGCAGGCCTTCATAGGAAAGCATATGTCCAATATGGCCGTCTTTTATAGGGCCAGGGATTAGCTCGACGATAAGTTTTCTTTGAAATCTGTCTTTAAATAAAATGTCAATTCTTCGTCCATACATGCGAACTTGCCTGCCATCCAGCATTAATCCTTCTTCTATTAATTCTGGATATTTACAGATTATGTCTTCAAAATCCTTTTCGATCATCATAATGAGTTTTAATTTTTTTCCTGATTCGTTCAGTATGCTAAAAATGGTTGAACATCAATAATTGCTTTTGCTGTTTTTTTTAAAGAATAATAAACCTGTTAAAATGAAGAAGCCGACAGAATTCTTATGGATTGAGACAATTTGTCCAATCATTGTGCTGACGTTCTTACATCACCATTTCGGTAAGTATGTTTTTAAATTTTGATAATTCGGATGTTGAGAGTTTCCCTAAATCAGCAATTTTATCATTTCTTTTGAGGGTTACAATCCGGTCAACCTTAATAATTGAATCGGCCCTTAAATTATTGGTACGGTTTGGAGCTAAAAAGATTTCGCGTTGTGTTATATTTGAAGGAACCACAGAGCTAATCGCCGATAATACCAAGTCCTTGTATTTCTTCGTTTCGGTGATTTTATCGGTAATTTTAACATGCTTACCATCAAAAATTCCATT
>CAYOWJ010000174.1:0-7703 GCA_964407625.1 uncultured Lentimicrobiaceae bacterium | reverse complement strand
GCACCCATCGATCAGGAAAAAGGTGTGATCATCGGCTGGGAGGTTGAACAATACACCGAAATCATTGATGGAGATATTATTCCTCAGCCAATTTATTATTACGATAAAGGTGGCGATGTTTGGATGGCAGAAGCCAACTCAGGATCAGGTGGGGCGCCAACATCACAAACGGTGGGAGTTGGCGGATCGCTTGCTCGTTGCATCATTATCGGAAATACGCTTTATGTGTTGAACCAGTGGCAAATGCAGTTGGTCGATATCAGCATCCAGGATAAACCGGTAGCCAAAGAAACGTTTAGCCTCTGGTGGATGGCCGAAACGGTCTTTGTTGACAGCACTTTCCTGTATATCGGCACACAAACAGGTATGCTTGTTTACGACGTGACCCAGCCCGCCTGGCCGGTTTATGTTTCGGCTTACGACCATTTCCAGAGTTGTGACCCGGTGGTTGTTGATGACGGAATTGCCTATGTTACCATGCGAAGCGGCAACCGTTGCGGTGGCTGGCAGAACCAGATGGATGTAATAAATGTGACCAATCCCAAAGTCCCGCAGTTGATTAAAAGTTATTCGCTGGCCGAACCTTATGGCTTGGGCATTGACAACAAAACCCTTTTTGTCTGCGATGGCTCTGCCGGTCTTAAAATTTATGATGTAACAAATCCTTTAACCATCGATCAGCACCTCATAAAACAATACCCCGAAATCCAGGCCAGGGATGTTATCCCGCTCAACGGAATTTTGATTATGATAAGCACAACAGGAATTTACCAGTACGATTATTCCGACCTTAACAACATTGTTGAGATTAGCCATATTCCGTTTGTTGCCGGGAAATAACAACCGCAGCACCTAAATCTTTTCGGGGAAGATGGTTTTTTACCAGGAGTAGTTTTTTTCAAAATTACTGGTTAAAAAGCATATTGAAATCATGAGACTGGTCTAAAAAGGTGCCGAATTAGAAATCATAGGGGTTAAAGCCCATAATATCAAGTACATAAATTGCCCTGACTTAAGTTAGCTGAGCTTGTCGAAGCTATGGTCGGGGCAATTGAAAAACAGTCAGTTACCGGGCTTTAGCCCAAAAAGATCGGTTTTATGACTGATCATGAAAAGGATACTTTTCGACATTGCCTAAAAGAACCTGGTTTAACGTAAGATTTCCTTACCTCCCGTTGTTAAAAAAAACGGGGCAAACAAATTAATTGCTTGCCCTGCTTTCAAAATCCCCGCTTTCAAAACCGGTTATTCTTCATCTTCTCCAAAGCCAAAACCATCCATTTGTTTCATCATTTCGGTAATATCCTCAATCCGTATGCCTGCTGGCGGTTCAAATTTTGATGCCGGAACTGATGCGTTTTCTTCAAAACTTGTTGGGGTTTCGGTCATTATAATCGTACCCATCTGAACTTCCGATTTCAGATTGATATTTTTATAAGTCCAGACTTTGTTGCCCTGCCCGATTTCAACGATTTTGCAGGTTCTTCCCAGCACTACTCCCGTTCCTGATTCACGCACATTAAGGTTTGCTTTTGTTTGTTCGACAAATTGTTCTTTTTCGCTGTCGGTCAAGCCCGAATACATGGCATCGGTGGGAGCAAGGGCTGCTTCGATTTTTGCTTGTGTTCCGGTTTTATCAATCATGTTTATGATATAAATCCATTCGTGGGTGCGGATTTCGAGTTTATCTTCTTTGGTCGAAAAACCCATAAGTGTGGTGGTAGAAGTTGTCCGGGTACATTGCAGACGGCCATAATCATCAAACCAAAGGGTTTTCGTGCCTTTTGTCATTCCATCAATCTGATACGCGATAACACCGGATTTGATTTCGTAAACTTTTTCATCTTTAACCGAACCATTCTGTGCAAACATTGCCAGACCTGTTATCAAAAACAACAGGGAAAACATCATCTTTTTCATCTAAAACCTTTCTTATTATTTTAATTATCTAATTAACATTGTTTTAATTTCCAATTCCAAACCTGAATACCGATGCCTCACGATAATTATCGTTGGTAGGATTTGGATAAGAACATCCTGCGGCCCAGCCATGATATTTATCAAAAAAGAAGGTCTTTTTCATGTCGTATTGCCGGTAAGATGGCGAAATTCCGACAGCGCTCCAGGAGTGTCCGCCATCGTTCGAAATAATCAACGACGACTCAGGAAATAGTGTCCCAAAAGTTCCAACAGCATAACCCGTAAAATCATCAATAAACCGGACGTCGGTGAGCGTGGTGTATTCGGCAAAAACGCCGGTAAAATATTCGGGCAACACGGCCATTTGCCAGCTTTGTCCGGCATCGGCTGAATAGTAAACCTGGCTGCCCTCGTTGAGCGTGGTTCCGGTGACCCACAGTTTTGAATTTCCGGTTGCCTCGATAGCTGTGATGGTAAACTCACTGTTCCCGGGACAGGTTATTTGATTCCACGACAGGCCATCGTCGGTAGTTTTGTAAATAAAGGCATCCGGCGAATATTCATGGTTTCCGGCAAAATATCCGGTGCCACCATCGCCGAAAGCAAAATCAATAATTTCGGGCTGAGATGTTCCATATTCGATAGGCGGTTCGATGGAAATTTCCTGGTTTCCGCTTTCGAGGAAATAGGGCGTTTCGGTGTTTTTAACGCCGATGTTTGCAAGAAACGACTTTATTAAAACCCCATTATCGGTAACGCCAAGCCGGTTTCCATCAACCCATTCGCCGTATTGATCCTGAACATGCGCCCAGGTGCTGCCACCATCCTGGGTAAAATACAAGCCAAGTCCGTCGCTTCCGGCATAACCAATTTCGGAACTGAGCATCACAATATCAGTAAATCCTGAAAACGGATCTTCCACTTCAAAACGGTTGCCCCAGGTTTTGCCACCATCGGTAGTTTCGACGATAAAACCCCAGCTATCACCAAAAGATACATCTCCTCTTCCTACAGCAAATCCATGGTTTTCATTAACGAAATAAATGCTGTTGATGGTTTCATCCGGTTTTAACCCCGTGAGGGTGGTTTCGGTCCATGATGCCAGGCCAACATTAACCACCACTGCATGTGACAAAAGCTCGCCTTCGATGGTTGCTTCGGCTTTGATGGTGTGCGGGCCTTCGGATTCCTGCACATTCCAGTCCCATGAGTAAGGCGGCTGTGTGAGTGTTGTTTTGAGTACATCATCGAAATAAATTTTCACACCATCGGCAGGCTGGCCATTTATCATCACCGAAACGGGAATGGTTGTTCCGATAATGGCGATGCTGTTGTTGAGCGGGTTGGTGATGTGCAGGCCTTCCGGGATGGGTTCTCCGTCGAGATGAAGGCGGTAAATTTCTTTATCGAATAAATCAAATTCTTTGTTCCAGTCGAAAAACCCCATCAAAGTAACATCGAGGCCGGCGTTGGCTTCCAGGAAAAGGATAAAATCGAGATTATAATTTGCTTTGGGTGAAGATTTTCCGGCCACGGTTGCTTCGAGGGTCGAATTGGCCAGAAGGTTGAAATACGGGCCAACCTGGCCATAAAGTTTCAGGCTTACCTGCGGCCCGATTTTTAACCCGAAATTTGCATCGGCGTTAAGTTTTGGCCATTGTAAATCGTAATCGGGGTTACATTCGTTTATCATCGTCCAGTCGTCAACGTATTTCATGCCTAATTTCGATTCAAATTTTTCCCAGGCGTAAGTTTCAACATCGGCAGCTACGCCGCCGCTGGTTGTTAGTTTTAGATAAGCCGCCGGGACAAAAACAATCGGCACAGGCCCAACCTGGATAACCCACGGCAGAAATTCGATTTCGCCAATCTGCATATTTTTACCGCTCCAGTTTCCGTTGGCGCGAACTCCAAGGCCGGCTTCCTGCTTCACATCTAACGATGATTCAAAATCAATATCTCCAATTTCGATATCGAGATAAAAATTAAAACCCATCTCAAAATAAAAAGAGCCGTAACCCTGAGCATTTCCGGCATCATCCAGGTCCTGTTCGAACGACATATCAAAACCCAGAAGGTCGGAATTTTTTGATTGGTTCATTTTTATACCAGGTTTCAGATGAATTGATTTGACCATGGCCGGGGTGAGTTTTTGCTGTTTCAAATCGATGGTTCCTTCGAGGATTACCTCGTCGAGCTGTGCCGGGCTGGTTGCACATTTGTAGCCGCCGCCATCGGCCGTTACTGTTGTTATTTTCCGCAAAAGGCCGTAGGGCGTGTTTTCGCTGATGCCTCCTACCACAATTTCGCCAACTTTGGGGGCTGCCGAACTCACAGGCCAGGTTGTAAATTTCAATTCAAAAGTTGTGGTGTCGAGTGGTGCAATTCCGGCCAGAATGGTGGTATCCAAAACATGGACATTTTCGGCAATTACAACATCGGTGGGCGTTGGCTCGGGTTCCGGCTCGTTTTTTTTGGAACAATTGGTGAGCAACAGAAAAGTTGCCAAAGCGGCAAACAACATCAAAAACGTAGTTTTTCTCATTTTTTCTTTTATCACAAAAAATTAAAATTTTACAAATTCAACCCTGCGGTTTTGGGCTTTGCCTTCGGGGGTGTCGTTGCCGGACATTGGTTTGGTTTCGCCGTGGCCTTTGCTTGTAAGCCGGCTGGCAGAGATGCCCAGTTTTGATATTTCGTTTAAAACCGATTGAGCGCGGGCTTCCGAGAGCTTTTGGTTTGCAGCCTCGTCGCCATCGCTGTCGGTGTGGCCTTCGATCGAAAAGTTAAGTTCGGGGTGTTCGGTCATCATTTTTACAATATAGTTGATGGTTCCCATACTTTCGGGCTTGATGGTAGCTTTGTTTACGTCGAATTTTATGCCCGTGGTTACAAACTTTCCATCGGTCAGGAATTTATCGTACAGCGGCACAGCACCCTTGGCTACCCGAATATTTTTTATAATAGTTTCAGCTTCGGTTGCAGAACCTGCGTTGCCTATGCCAATATTGAACGACTTAAGAGAACCTTCAACATTTGGAATGTTCAGCACTCTTTGGTCGTCAACATAAACTTTGAGCGCTCTTTTGTTGAATGAAATGGCTGCATGTTTCCATCCATTTACGAAAACCGCATTAATGTCGCCTTTAACGGTAGTTCCTGCCTTCCTCGGGTTCGAAAAGTCCAGGTTTTTGCCATGAAACTGGATTCTACCGTTTGTGCCTTTGCCGCCATCGCCAATAAAAAACACATGGTACGCCCGTTGTGTAGGCGAAAGCATCAGGTAATCAAATTCAATAGTAAATTCTTCGGGTAGATAATCTTCTACTTTTATCAGAGGAGTTATGGTTGAGTTGCTTTTCCGGAACCAGATTATATTAACACCATCCAGCGTCGCATTTTCAGTGGTTCCTGATTTTAGATTCCACTTTGACGGAAATTCCCCGTTTTGTTCGCCCTCCTGGTTGTCTTCAAAAATAATTTCGGTGCCGGGAACAAAGTCGTATTTTGCCCAGGTTAACACTGGCTTTTGTGGTTCCTGTGGTTCGGCTCCATTTTCGTTGGTTTGTTTTTTTTCGGAGACCGACGAATTATTCGCCTCATCTTTTGAAGAAACTTCGGTTTTTTCGGAGGTTTTTGAAGCAGTTGTTGTTTTGTCCGACTTTTCGTTTTTATCGGAACTTTTGCCTGTGATGGCATCTTCGGCGGCATCAAAGGTGTTATCAATGGCCTTATCAGCCTGCTTGTTGGCACGTTTGGTGGTTTCGCGCTCAATTTTTTTGCCCAGGTCAACTTTTACCTGACCATTGGCTTCCTGCAAAGAAATTATCAGGACAGCCACAATTAATAAACTAATGGACGATTTCATTTTTTTGTTCATAAAAATTATTGATTATTAAAATTTAAAAGTGAATTTGTGTCAAAAATGCCGGTATCTTCCGAAAGCAAAGGGACCAAACGTCGGAAGCCGGCAGGTATTTTAAAGGATACGCTGTCAAAAACCGTATCTGCCACAAGGCGCACCGATTCTTCAAAGCGATTTGCGCCGATGCCCGTGGAAGTTACCGAAAGCGGCAAACCTTGATAGATAAAATATTGCTGGCCGTTTTTAATCACTGTCGAGCAAGGTTTGCCCAGGATAGTTTTCGGATATTCAGCATCAACACTTAGCCGGTACATCGTGTCGTAATAAGCGCTAGCCCTGGAATAATCGCCTTTTTTGCTCCAGATTGCTCCCAGATCGTTGTAAATGGCGATGTCGGCATACCAGGTTGTATGTTCGGGGTTGCGGCTGATTTGGTGCGCTTTGTTGATGTAAAACTCCCATTTTACAGGGTCAGAAGCCGAGAAAAGTTCACCGAGTTTTTGATAATAATAAGCAAGCTTTGTCAGATTCCGGGATTGTTCCTTGAGCCGGATGGCCCGCAACTCCGTTTCGACCGCCAGTTCAAGTTTTCCGGCTTTGGCGTATTCATCACCTAAATTTATCAACACCGAAGCCATCGAAGCGGAATCGTTTTTTTGCCTCACACGATCGAGCAAATCGAGATAGGTGTCAACGGCCAACTGGTGCCGGCCGGTGCAACTGTAACATTCGGCCAGATTATTCATGATGTTGTTGGCTAATTTCAATTCCCCACAACGCCCGGCAATGCCAAAAGCTTTCTGTAAAAGGATTTCAGCCGACTGATAACGAAAAATATTTATCGAATCGAGCGCCTGGGCGCGCAGGTTGCGGGCAAAAGCAAGGCTATCGGCGGTTTCGATATCTTTTTGTCCAGCAGGATCTTTTCCATTTTGAGCTGTACTCATTAAATGATTAAAAAAGAGAACCGACAAAATCATTCCCCCGCTGAGCCATCTTCGCATTTTACCTGATAAAACCACAATTCCTCCTAAATTTGCAGCCTTATTAACTACTTTTCTACTTGTTAATTTTAAGAAATGATAAATTCGATTTTCAGCCGGTTTAAAAAATGTGTTCTTCTGGCGCTTCCGAGGTCGTGGAAGACCACCAAATGGCTTGCAAAAATTACTATTCCAGTGTCGTTTGCAGTTTTTTTGCTGGATTATTCCGGCCTCCTCGGAACCATTTCCAATTATTGCGCTCCGGCCTTCATGTATGCGGGTTTGCCCGGTGAAGCGGCGCTGGTTTTTATCACCAGTATTTTTACAAATATTTATTCGGTCGTTGCCATTATTTCGATGTTGGGGCTTCCGGTTCGGGAGGGAATTATCCTTGCGACCATGTGCCTGATTTCGCACGGTTTTATCATCGAGTCGGTGGTTCTGCGCAAAACTGGCTCCAACCTTTGGCGGATGCTGGGTTTACGGTTGATGATGTCGTTTGTGGCAGCCTTCCTGCTCAACCTGATACTGCCCCAGTTCGAAGGAACGGTAAAAGGTGGTATCACCAAAGAACATCTTGATTTTGTAACGGCTTTTACCGGCTGGTTTATTCTGATGATAAAAATGACCGTAAAGATTCTGGTTTTGGTTACCGCTTTGATGGTCATGCAAAAAGTTTTTGAAGAGTTTGGAATTTTATTATTGATCAACCGTGTTTTGAAACCGCTGATGTGGCTTTTCGGGTTGTCGCCTGAAGTTTCGATGGGTTGGTTTGTGGGAAATGCCGTTGGCCTGGCTTATGGTTCGGCCATCCTGATTGAGCAGGTTGACGAAGGGCAGGTGTCCACCAAACAAGCCGACCTGTTGAATCATCATCTTGCTGTTTCACATTCGCAGCTTGAAGATCCGCTCCTGTTTTTAGCCATTGGCTTGCC
>CAYOWJ010000173.1:5219-7791 GCA_964407625.1 uncultured Lentimicrobiaceae bacterium | reverse complement strand
GATTTAGGATTTCAGATTTAGGATTTCAGATTTAGGATTTCAGATTTGTGATTGAAGTTTTAGGAGGGAGGATTTTTCCCAAAAGTGGGTTGCAAGCCCTGAGGAACGAAGGGATGGCGACCCTGAATTAAATTCCTTCTCTTTTTAACGCTGACAGGTCCTGCGGACGCTGTCAGGTTAATTCTGGAAATATCCCACGATAGCTATCGTGGTAAAATATCCAATTGAACATTATCTTTACTAACTTCCACCTTCCTACTGGTTGCTGCCAACTGCCGACCGCCAACTGGCGACTTTCCCGCTGCCTACTGCCCACTGCTGACTTCCCCTCACGCCTCTCCCCTCACGCCTTACGCCTTAATCATCACACCTTTTTCTTCAAATGCAGCCCGCATTCTTTATGATGTTCCTCTTCCCACCACCATCTTCCGGCACGGACATCTTCGCCGGGTTGAACGGCGCGGGTACATGGCTGGCAGCCAATACTGGGGAAACCCTGATCGTGTAAACGGTTGTATGGAATATTCTTCAGTTTGATATAATCCCAGACTTGCTCTTCAGTCCAGTTTATCAGTGGATTTACTTTGATCATTTTGTGGTTTTCGTCCCACTCCACCAGTTTAATTTCGGTGCGGGTAACCGACTGCGACCTGCGCAAACCACTGATCCAAACATCGAGACCTTCGAGGGCGCGGTTTAATGGTTCGATTTTCCGGATATGACAACACAACTTCCGGTTTTCGATACTATCATAAAAAAGGTTGATCCCTTCCTTATTTACCATCTTCTCAACAGCAGCCCTATCGGGGAAAAAGATTCCGATCTTTATTTTATATCGGGCAATGGTTCTCTCGATCACATCATACGATTCCGGGAACATCCTGCCCGTGTCGAGCGTAAAAATCCTGGAGGCAGGATCTATTGATGCCATGATCTCGGTAATTACCTGGTCTTCGGCACCAAGACTTGACGCAAAAGCGACCTTCCCCTTAAAATGAGTAAGGAAATATTCCAAAACTTCGGTCGTATCTGATAAGCCAAAGCGCTGATTTAACAGGTCAACCTGTTCCATTAATTGAATTTTCATGCTTATTTTTTAAAGTCGGTGGCAAAAATAATCATTTGCTGGTTAACTGAATATTAGTGTGATTTTTAGGAATCTTATTAGATCTGCTGCTATCAAATTCCGGCAAAAATCATCTTACCTACATCCGTCTGAAGGTTTTGTTTTAGGATTGTGTACCCGTGTAATTTGCGTTGCCTGTTACGGGCTGCCGGAGCAGGAAATGAAGGAAATTACTATTGGTGATAAGATCGAAAAACTTGGACTGAAATAGTATTAGCTCAGGAAATTTCCGGTGTTTTGGGAATTGAAGAATGCCCGATGAGTTGAGGAATCCCGGGAATCAAATAGTTTTTCCCGGATAGAAATAAAGCCAGGCAAAGATTACCAGACAACTACTTTTTTAGTAAAAACATCTTTTGATGTAATTACCGAAACTACTGTAAAACCTCTGAAACCGGATAAATCAACCGAAACAATGATCGAATTTGTGATGAGCTGGCTTTTGATTAACCGCCCGGAAACATCAAAAATATCGGTTTTTCCTGTAATCGGCTTGCTGCTTTGTATTTCGATGCCATTTCTTACTTCAAAAATATTTACCTGATGTGTAAATTCATTATTGGAAGCATTAAAGTGAATAACAAATCTTTCGGTAATATCGCCTTCCTCAGCGGTAAACCAATACACCGGATTATCGTTAAGCAATTGTGTTTGCCTGGTTTTGTTATCCGTTAAATAAACTTCCTTTTGAGGAATAAGTGTGCTGACACCATTTACCTCGATGTAAAATGAGGAAGAAGCATTTTTGATAAAAGACAACGGTAGGATTGTTTCCTGTGTCAGTTCCGGCAAAGCGTTGGTCGAAAGAAATCCCTCCGGAACCTTTGAATAAAACATCGGAGCGTGACCAGCCATAAACCACGAATCAAACACATCATCAAAACCAACAGTTGATCCTTCAACTACCTTGATGATGCTTTCCTGCGAAGTACCGCCTTCGGTATCGTAAACCGTTAATTTCAATTCATTTTCTCCGGTATTTTTATACCAGTTCTGTGGGTTGTGAGTACGGTCGCTGGCATCAATCGTTAACGCTCCGGTTGATTGGTTAACATGTACGAAAAATCCCTGCATCGCAGGAATTATCCCGGTTACCGGTTCAATATCGAGGTAACTGGCACTGCTTTCCTGCCATATTTTGGCTGTTGCATCAACGTTGGATAAATTCCATGCTGTGTTGTTCCAGATTAAAGCGCTGGGAAAAGGATTACCCAGCAAATGCCAGCCTGAATGTGTTGAAGTTCCCGTAAAACTAAGTCCCGAAAAACTGATACCTGAATTATTCGGAACTCCCGAAAAGATTTGAGTATTGTTACCGGTGTTAGCAATCATGTAACCGGTTCCAGGTGAAAATACAGTTTCAAAATCGCCGTTTATTCCACCATCCGGAGCTGTCCGGTTTACCCATTTAATATTGGCTTCATCCCATTTTAGAAAATCGTTTCC
>CAYOWJ010000173.1:0-5119 GCA_964407625.1 uncultured Lentimicrobiaceae bacterium | reverse complement strand
GTATTCCAGTCTGAACTTGTCGAACCTTCCCACACCATCGGGTAACTGGTAAAAGTATTGTTAATCGCGTTGGCTATTTTATCCCATGCCGCCAGATTTTCCCTGAGTTTTGTTCTTTCCTGCTCGATATGAATAAACCTGCCGTTAGTGGCCGTCGCATTTGAACCGCACACATCCGGACTGGAATTAATAAGCCTGCCCTGTGTATTATCAAAAGCCCTTAGCCTGCCCCAATCGAGATCAACATGGGCAATCTTGAAGGTGAGCGTTGTGTCTTCGTCGTACAAATGAGCAGCCAGCGGAACGATGTAATCCTGATCTGGCGTTTGCTGCGTTCCATTACTGAGAATGGCGTAAGGATCGGTTGCCAATTTTGTAAAGCCGTGCAACTGAATAAAAATACTGGTCGGAAACCTGTTAAATAATGTATCTGTGGTGCTCTGAAAGATCGTGGAAATATTGTGCGGAGGATCTGAAATCCTGTAATTTTCAGGAATATCCGAACATACTGCGGTAACGCCGCTGCAACCCGAATACGCCGGATTATTGCATCTGCTTGTTCCACACATGCCGAAGAACATCGCCTGGGTTTTTTCGAAAACATGTATCCCCTGTTTACCGGTATTAATTTCGTTTTTGGCATGTGGTGACTGGATTACCAAAGCCCGGCTGTAATTAGGGTTGTAAACATAGGTTCCCCAAAAATTGGTGCTGTTGCTTTTGATCATAAAATAGGTCGTATTGAAGGTTCCCGAAGTATCCAGAAACTGAATAAGATCGTACCCGATTTTAGTTAGGGAATCATCGGCCTGCTCATAATTCCCGTTTAATACAAAACTTAAAGCATTGCCCCAGGTTGCAAGTTCAGGTAAAGATGGTGGGACATAATTGTTGCCACTATTACCCGGCATTGCTGAGATGATGTTTGAAATTTCGATAAAAATTTCGCCGGTATCTCGGGTTACCTGGGCAAAACTTCCTTGCGGAAACAATAAAAGCAACAACATAACCATCACCTCAAAGGCACGCCTTTTCGTGTTCATCCCAATTGTCCTTGTAAAGAACATTTTGGGCTGAACCTGATCATTTTCCGTAAAGGTTATTTTCTTCTGTTGCATTTTATAATCCCAGTAAATCACCTCTTTAGCAAAGGCCAACAAGAAAGGTATTGATTTGTAAATCGGTACTTTTGCTGCAAAAATAGTTTATTTGAATGAATGAGATGATTGCGCCGGAGCTTCAGTGGAAATCATGAAGGTTCCCATGCTGAGTGGTATTTGTAATTATCCAAATAAATCTTGACTGACAAAACATGATGTATGGTGATGAATTACAAATGCCGCTTAACCGGGGTGATTAATAAACGCTGAGCGGTATTTGCAATGCCGCTCACAATACCGGGCAATTTGCAATTGTCCAAATAATACATAACTTACTAAATATAAAGCTTCGTGTCGAAATACAAATTCAATCCCGATTCCGGCAATGATTTGCTCGCTATTGGTTAACAAAGGTTTAAAAGACTATTTTTGCCTACAAATTTTGCAAAATGAATGAAATTGTAAAATACATTGCACCGGACAATAAGATTGTAATTGAAGTTGAGTTCGAAAAAGACACAGTTTGGCTTACTCAACAGCAAATGACTCTGTTGTTTAATCAGACAAAACAGAATATTAGTTTACACATTAATAACATTTTCAGAGAGAAAGAATTATCGCAGAATTCAGTTGTCAAGGAATCCTTGATAACTGCATCTGATGGAAAAAACTATTTAACTAAACTATTTAACCTCGATGTAATCATTTCTGTTGGCTACAGGGTAAAATCGTTACGTGGTACCCAGTTCCGTATTTGGGCTACCAGGATAATAAAGGAAAAATTACTCGAATCGGTTAATAGTAAAAATGCCCAGTCAGAACTGGCTAAGGTCGTTAAATTCATTGATAGGATAACCGAAGGCAAAGCACTTGAAAAAGATGAGGCAGTTGGATTGCTAAACGTCATTACCGATTACAACTATGCCCTCGAAATACTGGATAAATACGACCATCAGCAACTCGAGATACAAACATCTATAGGTAAATCGGAGCAAATTACCGTCGAAGAAGTACGTCAATTAGTGGTTTCGATGAAGCAGAAGTTTGGTGGGAGCGATTTGTTTGGTAAGGAAAAAGACAAATCTCTTGAAAGCTCAGTAGCTGCGATTTATCAAACCTTTGATGGTGTCGAATTGTATCCTTCACCAGAAATTAAGGCTGCCAATCTTTTATATTTCACCACCAAAAACCATTCGTTTGTTGATGGGAACAAACGCATTGCCGCAGCTTTGTTTATTTATTTCCTACATAAAAACAATATCTTGATCAACGATTACGGCACCAAAATCATTGATAACAACACGCTTGTAGCTTTAACCCTGATGCTGGCTGAGAGCAACCCTATCGACAAAGAAATGCTGGTTAAAGTAATCGTTAATTTGCTTCAGAAAAATTAATGGAATATTCCAGCGAATTTTAGCATCAAAGCTTCCGGAAATTATCTCAAGTGAAAAATAGAATGTCACCTGAGGCATTTTTTTTATCACTTGTTGTACAGAAAGCACAGGTAAAATTCTTCAGGTATCAAAAGAGTTTATTCCGTCTGTAGTGTGATTTTTGGAGACCCCGCTGAGTGGCCCGCCAGACCTCGGCATGAGCTCCTTCGAACACTGGCGGACTACTCTTAACATTGGACAATTTGCAATTGTCCAAAAAATACCTGACTGAAGAAACATATTGGATTGTGTCGAATTACAAATTCAATCCCAATCTCCAATCCCCGATCCGGACAGCTATCCGGGTCGGAATCAGGAATCAGAGCGGTCCGCCAGTTAGCGGGCCCGGGGCCGCTAAGCCTGGGATTACAAATAGATGTTTATCACGATTAAAAATATTGTTACTTTGTAGGAAATTCTAATTCAAAGTTTTATGAAAAATAGGAAACCTTATGTTTTCTGGTCCGTACTCGTTCTGTTTTACTTTGTAGTATTGACGATCAGTCCATTAGCCGGATATTCACAGGTTTACCTGGATAGTACGGCATCCGTTAACGAAAGGGTTAATGATTTGATCGGAAGAATGAATCTGGATGAAAAAATCGGGCAGATGGTGCAGACCGAGCGGAATTTTGAAAATGTCAATGCAGTAATCAAGGACTATTACCTGGGATCAATCCTGAGTGGTGGAGGCAGCGTTCCCGGGAATAATTCTGCAGCAAACTGGGTAAATATGTATAATGGAATGCAGAATTCAGCCAATACAACACGGCTGAAAATTCCGATCATTTATGGAATAGACGCCGTTCATGGAAATAATAACGTTTTTGGTGCAACCATTTTTCCACACAATATTGGTTTGGGATGCACCAGAGATACAGTTTTAGTAAAACAGTGTGCCCAGGCAACCGCCATAGAAGTTGCAGCGGTTGGTTTGAACTGGACTTTTAGTCCGTGTATCGCTGTTCCCAGAGATATCCGTTGGGGAAGAACCTACGAAGGTTTTGGAGAAACTCCGGAATTACAGCAGGTGATGGCAAGAGCGGCTGTAACTGGTTATCAGGGAGATTCAACAGGCTCTCCGTACCGTATTCTGGCCTGCGCCAAACATTTTATTGGCGATGGTGGTACCGAATTTGGCACCAATGCCGGCAATACAATACTTTCTGAAACTGATTTGCGGCGAATTCATTTACCCGGATACATTGCAGCCATTAATTCCGGTGTCGGATCAGTCATGGTCTCCTTCAACAGTTGGAATGGATCCTTATGTCATGGCCATTCGTATCTGATCACTGACTTATTAAAAGGTGAACTTGGTTTTGATGGTTTTGTAGTTTCTGATTGGGAAGGAGTTAAATACCTGTCAGACGATTTCAAAACCGCCATCAAAATTTCGGTAAATGCCGGAATTGATATGTTTATGGAACCTACCAGACCAATCGAATTCATAACCAATCTTAAAGAACTGGTAAATGCAGGTATTGTTCCCATGAGCCGAATTGATGATGCCGTCAAAAGAATCCTCGCTGTAAAATTCAGGATGCACCTTTTTGAAAGACGATTTGCATCCATGGCAATGGCTGACAGCCTTGGAAACGAAAACCACCGGAATATAGCCCGTGAAGCAGTTAAAAAATCGATTGTGCTTTTAAAAAATGAAGGGGATTTGCTCCCTCTTTCAAAAACAAGCGGCAAAATTCTGGTAGCTGGTACAAAAGCAAACGAAATCGGTTCACAATGCGGAGGATGGACAATTTCATGGCAAGGCAGTACTGGCCAGATTACAACAGGCACTACCATACTTAATGCTGTTAAAAGCGTCCGTGGATCGGCAAATGTGATTTATTCCGCTAATGGCACAACCACTGCCTCAGTAAATTTTGCTATTGTGGTTGTTGGCGAAACACCTTACGCCGAAGGACAAGGTGATTCACCCAATCCTCAGTTGAGTACTGCCGAATTAAATATCATTCAAAACGTCAAACAATTGAATATTCCTTATGCAATATTACTCATTAGTGGACGCCCTTTGTTGGTTACCGATATTATTGCAGATGCAGATGCTTTTGTTGCCTGTTGGTTACCCGGAACCGAAGCCTTAGGCATCACCGATGTTTTGTTTGGCGATTATAGGTTCACCGGAAAACTGTCGCATACCTGGCCTTCCACTATTTCGCAGGAACCGATAAACATAGGTGATTCTCCGTATAATCCTTTATTCCCTTTTGGGTACGGCTTAACTACAGCAATAAACGCAGTGTCTGATCTCGATAATCAGTCGTTTTCCGTTTTTCCAAATCCCGCAACCGACTTTATTACGATTCAAACGGAACATGATGGCATGATAGCGTTTTATAATCTTTTCGGTACACTGGTTTACAAGGCCGAAACCTATAATACTACATCAACCATCGACATTAGAAATCTCAAATCCGGTGTTTATATCATTAAACTGGTGAATGAACATGGAGCGATTACTTCAAAGTTTGTAAAGCAGTAAACGGGTTAAGTTTTTTATTGAATAACAAATTCAATCCCGATTGCTATCGGGATTCAAAGCGGCATTACAAATGCCGCTTA
>CAYOWJ010000172.1:0-7810 GCA_964407625.1 uncultured Lentimicrobiaceae bacterium | reverse complement strand
TCTCTTTTATAGTTAGGTAGTTACCAATCTGGGGTCAGGATGTCTGAATCTAAAAAGCAAAGGGTGTTTTTATATTTCACAAACTTTTATTTTGGTTTTCTCCTTGTTTGCCTCACCCTTTATCTTAAATATTTTCAAATCTGCTTTTTTAGGTCTAACTCCATTTTTTCAATAATATCGAGTGCAGCCGCTCCTTAAGTTAATAACTTTAAATTGAATAGCCCAAACACCGTCATTTTTGCCAGCAACAAACTCACCGTCCCCGACATGTTCAAATGTGGCGTGGGTTTAAAGCTCATCAGCATGGTTTTCCTTCCGCTGATTCTTTACTTTTTGATTATCGTGGTTTTGGGAATGGAACTTACCTTGCCGGTGTGGGCCAAATAGCTTTACGGGCTACTTTCATTTTACTGGATAATAATATTGTAAACTATTCTATTATAATAAGATAGCCTATTTTTACCAGAAGCAAAAACGCACCAAATTTTTACTGTTTTTTAGCATTTCGAAATGTTTAAAATTCATAAAAAAACATGTAGATAATTAGATTTGATGCATTCGGGTGTATTTTTGCCCCCGTTCGTTCAAAACTTGAAGACAGTAAAACAATGAATATTTCGACTCAGATTTTTATTAGCATTAGCATCATTATTATTCCGTGCAAACGGGGTGAGTCGGGTTAGTGTTTGTAAAACCAAACTATAGAGCCTCTCTCACACTAAGTGAGAGGGGTTTTTTTTTGCCTGAAAATAGGGGAAACATTTTATTAACCAAAAGACGAATTTATGAAGATTCCTTTACGGAGCGATACAACAACCAAAGGCCGCAAAATGGCCGGTGCGCGTAGTTTGTGGCGTGCCAACGGTATGAAAGAAACACATTTTGGCAAGCCACTCATCGCCATCGCCAATTCGTTTACTCAGTTTGTTCCCGGACATACGCACCTTCATAAAATCGGCCAATATGTTAAAGAATTGATCGAAAAACAAGGCTGCTTTGCCGCCGAATTTAACACTATTGCCATCGACGACGGAATCGCCATGGGTCACGACGGCATGTTATATTCGTTGCCTTCGCGGGATTTGATTGCCGACAGCGTCGAATACATGGTTAACGCGCATCGCGCCGATGCCATGATTTGCATCAGCAACTGCGATAAAATTACGCCCGGCATGATGATGGCCGCCATGCGGCTCAACATTCCTGTAATTTTTGTTTCGGGCGGACCCATGGAAGCTGGAATCATGGGAAACCGAAAACTCGACCTTGTTGATGCGATGGTCATGGGCGCTGATCCTGAAACCTCAGACAAGGAATTATCAGAAGTCGAAAAATCGGCATGCCCTACCTGTGGCTCGTGTTCGGGCATGTTTACGGCCAACA
Source organism: uncultured Lentimicrobiaceae bacterium (assembly GCA_964407625.1). GTDB lineage: Bacteria > Bacteroidota > Bacteroidia > Bacteroidales > 4484-276 > CAJATL01. Next base: position 6,427 of record CAYOWJ010000172.1, on the reverse strand, counting down.
GCATGAATTGCCTCACCGAGGCTTTGGGCTTCTCCCTTCCGGGCAACGGAACCATCGTGGCAACCCACGAAAACAGGTTAAAACTCTTCGAAGCTGCTGCTTCCCAAATTGTAAATTTAGCCAGGCGATATTATGAAAATGGCGATGAAACCGTGCTTCCGCGACAAATCGGGACAAGGGAAGCCTTTTTAAACGCGATGTCACTCGATATTGCCATGGGAGGCTCCTCAAATACCGTTTTACATCTGTTGGCCATTGCGCATGAGGCAGAGGTTGATTTTACGATGAAAGACATTGATGATCTCTCCCGAAAAGTGCCTTGCCTGTGCAAGGTTTCGCCCAGTTCGCATTATCATGTCGAAGATGTGAACAGGGCCGGTGGAATTTTATCGTTAATGGGAGAACTTGAACGGGCATACTTATTAAATACGTCTGTAAACAGGGTTGACGGATTGACACTGGGCGAGGCCATCAATAATTTTGATATCCGACGGCCAACCGCAACTTCCGAAGCTAAAAAGATATTTGGCAGCGCTCCCGGCCGCAAGGCAAATCTGGTGCTTGGTTCGCAAAATTCGTATTACGAAAACCTCGACACCGACCGCATTTCGGGCTGTATCCGCGATTTCGACCACGCTTATTATCCCGATGGTGGCCTTGCCGTTTTATACGGAAACATTGCCACCCGGGGCAGTATTGTAAAAACTGCCGGAATTGATCCTTCGCTGTTTTATTTTGAAGGAACAGCCATCGTTTTTGAATCTCAGGACACAGCCGTTGAGGGGATTCTGAAGAAGAAAGTCAAGCCCGGGCATATTGTGATTATCCGGTACGAAGGACCGAAAGGAGGGCCGGGAATGCAGGAAATGCTTTATCCGACGTCGTACCTGAAAACCCTCAAACTCGACAAACAATGTGCTTTAATTACTGATGGGCGTTTTTCAGGTGGGACTTCGGGATTGTCCATCGGGCATGTTTCACCGGAAGCCGCTGCCGGTGGCGAAATTGCCTTGATAAAAGATGGCGATAAAATCGTGATTGACATCAAAAACCGCTCAATCAACCTGATCATTGATCCTGATGAAATGCAGGAACGCCGTTTAAAAGAGAACCTTCGTCAATTGCCTTACTCGCCGGCTGAACGAGCGAGAGTTGTTTCAAAAGCACTCCGGCTTTACGCTTTGCACGTTTCCTCAGCCGACAAAGGTGCAGTAAGGGTAATTGACTAAACCAAACCACATTAATCAATCTTAAAATTTATGACTGCAAAAGAAAAAGAAACAAATAGATCCCGGCAACAGGATGTCGAAATTACGGGAAGCGAAGCTGTAATCCGCTCCTTAATTACTGAGGGTGTTGAAGTGATTTTTGGCTACCCGGGCGGAGCAATCATGCCGGTTTATGATGCCTTGTACGATTACCGGAATGCTTTGCGCCACATTCTTACACGGCACGAACAGGGCGCAGTTCACGCGGCTCAGGGTTATGCCCGCGTGTCGGGTAAAGTGGGCGTTTGCATTTCAACTTCCGGGCCTGGCGCAACAAACCTTATCACCGGGCTTGCCGATGCGTTGATTGACTCGACGCCGCTGGTTTGTATCGCCGGACAGGTGCCATCGCCGATGCTTGGAACTGATGCTTTTCAGGAATCAGACGTTGTGGGCATTTCGATGCCTGTAACAAAGTGGAATTTCCAGATTACCTGCGCCGAGGATATTCCCGAAGCCATCTCCAAAGCATTTTATATCGCGGCTTCCGGAAGGCCGGGGCCTGTTTTGCTCGAAATTACCAAAGACGCTCAGTTTGGAAAACTGAAATATAAATATTTTAAATGCCATAAAATTCGCAGTTATGTGCCCGAATACCCTGTAGGTATTGAGAAATTGAGCGAGGCGGCAATTTTGATAAATAAGGCAAAAAAACCATTTCTACTTTATGGGCAAGGTGTTTTGCTTGGCGGTGCAGAGTTGGAATTAAAGCGTTTTATCGAAAAAACAGGTATTCCGGCGGCGGGAACGCTTTTGGGGCTTTCGGCAATAAACACCGATCATCCGCTCAATGTGGGCATGTTGGGCATGCACGGAAATTATGGTCCAAATATTAAAACCAACGAATGTGATGTGCTGATTGCTGTGGGAATGCGCTTCGACGACAGGGTTACCGGTACCTTAAAAACCTACGCCAAACAAGCCAAAATTATCCACATCGAAATCGACCCTGCCGAGATTGACAAAAACGTAAAAACTGATGTCGCCTTATGTGGCGATGCCAGGAAAATCCTGCGTTCATTAACCGCTCTTGCCGAACAAAAAGAACATCCTTCCTGGGTAAATGAATTTGAAAAAGCACACGCTATTGAAGTAAAAAAGGTTATTCACGCCGATTTGTATCCTTCAAAAGCCGGATTAACCATGGGCGAGGTTATACGCATGGTTTCGGAATATTCGAAAAATAAAGCGGTCATTGTTTCAGATGTCGGCCAGCATCAGATGGCTGCTGCCAGATATTCAAAATTCAAAAAATCGCGAAGCCACATTACGTCCGGTGGTTTGGGAACCATGGGATTTGGTCTGCCAGCAGCCATCGGAGCCAAATTAGGATCGCCAGACCGCGACGTTGTCGTCTTTGCCGGCGATGGTGGATTTCAAATGACAATCCAGGAACTTGGAACCATTGCACAGGAAAATCTTGCGGTAAAAATGGTGGTGCTCAACAACCATTTCCTGGGCATGGTGCGCCAGTGGCAGGAATTGTTTTTTGAGAAAAGATATTCGTTTACCGAAATTTTAAGCCCCGATTTTGAAATCGTTGCAGCAGCTTACGGTATTCCCGGAAATTCGGTGTCAACAAGGGATGAACTTGTCAAAGCCATCAAAACCATGTTTTTGACAGATGGCCCATATTTGCTGGAGGTAAATATCGAAAAAGAAGACAATATTTTCCCGATGGTGCCTTCCGGAGCTTCAGTTTCTGATATTCTTCTAAGTCAGGAAGATGCTATAAAATAGTTGTTAAATTTTAAATCTTAACCGAAATGAAACAGGAATTCATCATAACAGCCTACAGCGAAAATCATATTGGTCTGCTCAACCGCATCACCATCATTTTTACGCGTCGCAAAGTAAATATCGAAAGTCTCACCGGCTCAGAATCGGCGCTGAAAGGCATCTCAAAAATTACGATTGTTGTAAATGAAGAGAAAGAAAAGGTCGAAAACATCGTAAAACAGATCGAAAAACAGGTCGAAATACTCAAAGCATTTTATAACACAAACGATGAAATGATTTATCAGGAAATTGCGCTGTACAAGGTGCCAACCGGTGCACTCATGGAAAGCGACCAGATCGAAAAAATGGTTCGCAGCCACAATGCCCGGATTTTGGAAATCACTCCCGAATACACCGTCATCGAAAAAACAGGCCACAAGCACGAAACGCAGGATTTGTTTAATGGCCTCAATGAGTTTGGGGTTTTGCAGTTCATCCGCTCCGGAAGGATTGCCATCACCCGCTCACCCATCGAACGGCTTTCGGAGTTTCTTAAAGAAAGAGATGAGCTTCTGGCAAAACCTAAACCCAAATCAAAAGAAAAAGTAAAAAACGTATAAACATTTATCACATCATAAAGTAAAAACATAGTAAAATGGCAAAAATCAAATTTGGAACAGTTGAAGAAAATGTGGTTACCCGCGAAGAATTTCCGCTGGCAAAGGCACTGGATGTCCTCAAAAATGAAACCATAGCCGTAATTGGTTACGGTGTTCAGGGGCCGGGGCAATCATTAAACCTTCGCGATAATGGTTTTAATGTGATTATCGGGCAGCGCAAAGGCTCAAAATCTTATGATAAGGCAGTTAGAGATGGCTGGATTCCCGGAGAAACACTTTTTGAAATCGAAGAAGCCTGCCAACGGGCTACAATTATACAATTTCTGCTTTCGGATGCAGGGCAAATTTCGCTTTGGCCAACCGTTAAAAAGCATCTCACAGCCGGTAAAGCACTCTATTTTTCGCATGGTTTTGGAATAACTTTTAAAGAACGTACCGGCATCATCCCACCTGCCGATGTTGATGTAATCCTTGTTGCACCAAAGGGTTCGGGCACAAGTTTACGAAGAATGTTCCTGCTGGGGCGCGGATTAAATTCGAGTTATGCTATTTTTCAGGATGCAACCGGCCGAGCCTGGGAGCGGGCGGTTTCGCTTGGAATTGGCGTGGGTTCGGGATATTTGTTTGAAACCGATTTTAAACGGGAGGTTTTTTCTGACCTTACCGGCGAAAGAGGCACGCTCATGGGCGCCATCCAGGGACTTTTTGCAGCCCAATTCGAGGTGTTGCGCAGCAAAGGACATTCTCCATCCGAAGCATTCAACGAAACGGTGGAAGAATTAACCCAAAGTTTGATGCCGCTGGTTGCCGAAAACGGCATGGACTGGATGTACGCAAACTGTTCAACTACGGCCCAACGTGGCGCACTCGACTGGTGGAAAAAGTTTCACGATGCCACAAAACCGGTTTTTGAAGAATTATACAACGAGGTTGCCTCCGGCCGCGAAGCGCAGCGCTCGATTGACTCTAACAGTAAATCCGATTACCGCGAAAAATTGGAGGAAGAACTGAAAGAACTCCGCGAATCGGAAATGTGGACGGTTGGCGCAACCGTGCGCAAATTACGGCCTGAGAATAATTAAACGAACATCCGGAATCTTCCCCCGCTTTAGGTGGGGTGAGGTTTGAATCATGAGTCCGGTGTAAAGAGGCATCGAAAATTAAAGGAATGGGGCTAAAGCCCAGAATATCAAGGACATCAATTGCCCCGCCCTTAAGGGTGGGGCAATTGAAAAACAAGTAGTTACAGGGCTTTAGCACGCATTCAACCCTTAACTCCGAGCACTCAACCATTAATTTCGAAATTTTTTCTAATCGAACGTTGAAAAACCTAACAGGTCTTCAAGACCTGTTAGGTTTAAAAAACGGCTTTTCCACGCAGTTATCAAATGTTTTAAACAAAACGCCCATGTCTTATTTAGAAAACAAACCTTCATTCCCGGATCTGATGCAGGAAAAGCCAGGCATACTGGATTTTCAGGCTGCAGCCGAACGGCTCAGACCGGTAATTCTGGAAACGCCATTTCAGTTGAATGCCAGATTATCGGAGCATTATCAATGCCGGGTTTATCTTAAACGCGAAGATTTACAGCTTGTCCGTTCTTACAAAATACGGGGAGCCTACAATATGATAAGCCTGTTGAGCAGGGAGAATAAGGAAAAAGGTGTGGTTTGCGCCAGTGCCGGCAATCATGCGCAGGGTTTTGCCTGGAGTTGTAAATCGCTCGGAATTAAAGGCGTCATCTTTATGCCAACACCAACACCCCGGCAGAAAATTAACCAGGTCCGGATGTTTGGAGGCAAATGGGTTGAACTGGTCATGACCGGTGATACTTTTGACGACTGCCAGAAAGAAGCCATTGATTTTACCTCCAAAAACAGCATGACTTTTATTCCTCCCTTCGACGATTATCGCATCATCGAAGGGCAGGGCACCGTTGGCCTGGAGATTTTAAAAGAACTCACCGACATCGATTATTTGTTTGTTCCGGTTGGTGGGGGAGGTTTGATTGCAGGAGTTTCAGAAGCATTCAGACAATTGCAGCAAAAAACCAAAATTATTGGGGTTGAACCTGAAGGCGCACCAAGCATGAAAACTGCAATCGAAAACAATAAGCCGGTTACGCTCGAAAGCATCGATAATTTTGTAGATGGTGCAGCGGTAAAGCGGGTTGGAGAATTTACCTTCAAAATCGCAAAAGATAATATTTACGAAATGGCGCTGGCTCCCGAAGGCCTTGTTTGCTCCACAATCCTTAAACTTTATAACGAAGAAGCCATCGTGGTTGAACCTGCCGGCGCCTTGTCGGTTGCGGCACTCGAATTGTACAAAGATCAGATCAAAGGAAAAACCGTGGTTTGCATTGTGAGCGGGAGCAACAACGACATCAGCCGGATGCAGGAAATTATGGAACGCTCGCTTTTGTACGAAGGACTGAAACACTATTTCCTGGTGCGTTTTCCGCAGCGTGCAGGTGCTTTAAAACATTTTGTAAACAATGTTTTAGGCGCAAACGACGATATCACCCGCTTCGAGTTTATCAAGAAAAACAACCGTGAAGCCGGGCCGGCATTGGTGGGCATCGAATTAAAAAACACTTCCGACTACGACACCCTGATCGAAAATATGATTAAACAGAGAGTGGTTTTTACGGAAGTTAATAACCACGAAAGCTTGTTCGAATACATGATCTGACCTTTTTAAATCTTTGCCATTTTTACCCTCCAAAAGGTAAAAACCTCGGTACCTTTTTCTGGTAGGCAGTATAGTCGGGATATTTGCCTTTGCTGATCTCTTCGCTGAAATTTGAACTGCCCTGA
>CAYOWJ010000171.1:0-7865 GCA_964407625.1 uncultured Lentimicrobiaceae bacterium | reverse complement strand
CAGGAAAAACATAATCCCTTTAAAAATATTTGGCTAATTTTGTACTGTTTAAAGAATAAAAGATGATGGAACAAACAATGGAATTTAAGGTACAAGTTGGGTTGGAACTTGTGCAACAATATGGAAAAGATAAAATCGAAAAAATCATTCAGGATTATCTAAACCTTGCCGTAGTTAAACTTGCAAAACAAGAACTACTCGACGATTTATTGACTATTGATATCAAAGAAAATCAATGGCAAAGCGCCAGAGAAAAAGCATGGACCGAATACGGCAGCAAATATTTATTTAAGGTATCCGCATGAGTTTAAAATACGTAATTGACGCAAACGTTGTCAATGAGTATATTGATAAACCTACAAAATGTAAAGACTCTTGATTCTTATCGAATTTAATTCCTCACTCAGCATCTTCCTTTTTAAGCAACCTTTTAATATCGTTGATATTTCCATAAAACACAACGATGTCGCCTTCATCAAATACCGTTTTTGCTGAAGCAACTCCCTGAACACTTTTAATATGTCGTGCCACACCAAAAACATTCTTCTTTTCGGTGGATTTGATGGTTGTTAGCACAACAACATCATAATTTTTACGGATTTCGATTTCGGCAAGGGTTTTGCCAACGTAGCGTTTCGGTACTTCGGCCTCGATAATATTGTACTCGCCGGCCAATTCAAACGAATCGATCACGCCCTGGATATTCAGTTTTTTTGCCCAACGTTCGGCGGTTTCTTCTTCGGGATGAACAATTTCATCAACACCCATCGCCTCGAGCACCGTTTCGTGCAGCGCCGATACAGCCCGGCTGATGAGCCGCTTAACTTTAAACTGTTTCATGAGCGCAGTAGCCATAATGTTGGCGCCTTCGTCTTCGCCAATGGCAACAATCACAATATCCGCGTCGTTGAGCGGCAAATTGGTCATCGCCTGCGGGTCGGTCGAATTGAGGCAAACAGCATGGGTGATCCGCTCCTTAATGGCCTCGACTTTTCCCATTTTATTATCAACACCAATTACTTCGTGACCAAGCCGGGTAAGCTTTTCGGCCAGTGACGAACCAAAATTTCCCAGACCAATAATTATAAATTTCATTTTTTTGGATGTTTAATTTATTAAGATTTCTTCGGAAGGATAACGATATTTAAGATGTTTTACTTTGCGGAAAAGTGCAATCATCAGCGTAAGCATGGTAACCCGGCCAAGAAACATGGTAATCACAATAATAAATTTACCGAAAGTGCTCAGGGCAGCAGTTATTCCCAGGCTGAGGCCGACAGTTCCAAACGCCGACACTACTTCAAAGGCAACCGAAACAAGGTTCAGATCACTGTCAGAAACCGAAATTAGCAAAACTGCAACTCCAATAAGCAACAATGAAAGCGAAATCGTTGCAAAAGCCCGGCGTACCGAACTATCCGAGATTTCGCGGCGATAAACCTCGATACGGTCTTTGCCACGCGCCAGGCTTAGAAAATTAAGAATGACGATTGCAAAAGTTGTGGTCTTGATACCTCCACCCGTGGAAGCAGGCGATGCCCCAATCCACATGAGAATAAATAAAACCATTACCGTACTGTAGCGCAGGGCAGTCATATCAACACTGTTAAAACCGGCAGTCCTGGGCGTAGTAGCACCAAAGAAGGCGGTTACAATTTTACCAAATCCGTTGTGCTCGGCCAGGGTATTACCATATTCCAAAAAATAGATCGAAATTGTGCCACCCAGCAGTAAAAAAAAGGTAGTAACAATCACAATCCGGGTGTTGATATTGATAACCCAGGGAATGTGAACTGCTTTATTTTTTTGCGTAAACGGCAACAGGCGGTTAACGAAGAGATGTTTTAAGTAATTGATGAAATTAAAAACAATCGGAAAACCAAGACCTCCAAAAATGATCAGAAATGCCACGGTCAACTGCAATGGATAATTATATCTGAAACCAGTTTCGTATAAATTATTATAAAGTGTCGAAAAGCCGGCATTACAAAAAGCCGAGATGGCATGAAAAAACGAAAAGAAGGTACGTCCGCCAAAAGATGGGATAACTGAGCGGTCAAGACTTGAAAAGATCAGGATTGCCCCAACTGCTTCGATGAAAAAGGTAATCCAGATAATCTTTTTAAGGGTGGAATAAACTTCGGCAATTTTTTCGGAATTGGTCATTTCGCGCAAAACCAGTTGGTTTTCGTAAGATGAACCTCCTCTGAAAAAAAAGCTGAAATAACTGGTGAAAGTCATAATTCCGATTCCGCCCACCTGTATTAATATGATAATGATGATCTGTCCGAGATGGGTAAAATAAGTTCCGGTATCAACCACAATAAGCCCGGTAACACACACCGCACTGGTTGACGTAAATAGTGCATCAATAAACGGAAGCCCCGAATAGGTTGCTTTGGGAAGCATCAACAAGAGCGTGCCTATCAAAATGATGGTAAGAAAACTCAGCACAAACAACTGGGCAGGATTAAGAAACTGACGTTTGAAATTGATCTGAAGTGTGGAGAATTCGCGAAGAAATGTTAAAAAAAGTGCCGAATAGATCCATTGATGATGAATCCTGTTAAAAAGGTCGGAGTATCCTGCGATGAAAGAAATTATCGAACCTACAAACAGGATAATTAATAAAACATCAACCGGCCAGGCGCGTGGTATGGGTTTGTGACTAAGTGGAACATATCGTGCAATTAACGATGATAACCCCAGTACCAGTGTAAAAATGTAAATCCAGTTTAACACCGGCAAAATGGAGGAGGCTTTGTCGAAGCCAAAATCATAAATTACAACCAGCACTGCCGCAAAGGTTATCCAGAAAGGAATTCTACTTATCCTTCGGCTGAAACGCTCACTTTTCTCCCGCTTGCGCAGATTATAATTTTTCACAAACTAAATTTTTAGCAAGGGCCAAAATTAATATTTCCACAATACCTCATATTATTTTGTTTAGCAAAAAAGGACAGGAGAAATAATCTTTAGAACACTATGATTTGGGAATTTCAACATAAAATCACCAAATCGATTACTTATTGAAGCTGCCTTTAAAAGTATTCAAAAACTGGTCGTAAGGTGTATCCTTGTATTTTTCTTCGGCGATGTAATGAAGCACGGGCTCCAGTTTTTCGGGTGGATTGAAGCCCGGAAGAACCGTGATGAGTTTTACTTCATCATCCAGAAAAACAAATGAAGGATACGACATTTTACCATTAAGCAGCGCCACTGCCAACTGATGGCTTGCTCTTTTTCCGCCCGGGTTGCTGCTTACAAAAGTTTGTTCGTTTACTACGATGGTATCCTGGGTTTCGGCGTCGAGTTTTACGGCATAGAAATTTTTACTCATGTATTCAACAATTACCGGATCGGTAAAAGTGCCGGCATCCATCTTTTTACACCAGCCACACCAATCGGTGTAAACATCGATAAAGAATTTTTTTTGATGCTTCTTGTTAAGTTTAACCGCTTCTTCGATGCTGTACCACTTTATTTTTGCGGTTTCCTGGGCTTGCAAAGGTGATTTTGCGTAAAAAATCACCATAAAAACTGATAGTATGAGTAAGATTGTAAATCGTTTCATCGCTATAAATTGTATTTAATTATCTGATAAAAACCTGAATTAATCTTCGCGTAAGCGGTCAATGTCACGTTTCTGATCTTTCTTTTTGATCGTTTCGCGCTTGTCGTAAAAGTGCTTTCCGCGAGCCAGGGCAATTTTTATTTTTGCCAGCCCTTTTTCGTTGATGTAAAGCAAGGTAGGAACAATTGTGAAGCCCTTTTCGTTCACTTTTGTCAGTAATTTTTTTAATTCCCTTTTGGTGAGCAACAATTTGCGGTCGCGTTTTGGTTCATGGTTGTAAACCGTGCCCAGCACATATTCGGCAATGTGCATGGCTTTAACAAATAATTCCCCGTCGATAAATGTACAGAAAGCATCGGCAATGTTGGCTTTTCCTTCCCTGATCGATTTGATCTCGGTGCCGGTAAGCTGAATGCCTGCATTAAACTCCTCGACGAGAAAATACTCGAAGGAAGCCCTTTTATTACGAATTTCGATAACGTTTGCCATAATTTTACGAGGCGCAAAAATAGTAAAAATTCGTCACCGCCTGATCTGCCCAAAAACCCTCATCGCGGTTATAGCGGCATTTTGGAAAGCTTCGCGATCGATTTCAAGTTTGCTGTTATTTTCATCGGCATAATCAATAAGATGCTGTGTGTTGAGGTTGCCAACCAGTTCGTAACCTGTCATCGGGCAGCCGCCCAGGCCGCCAATAACGCCATCAAAACGGCGGCAACCGTTTTTGTAGGCGGCATCAACTTTTTCGTGCCAGTTGTGCTCCAGCGTATGAAGATGCAGACCAACTTCGGTATTCCCGATTTCATTTTTAAGCTGATCGAAAATTTTCCCGATCATGGCTCCGTTGGCTACCCCGGTAATATCGGAAAGGGCGATGATTTGTATGCCTGCAAGTTCGAGATATTTTGCCCATTTAATCACCAGGTCGATGCTCCACGGGTCGCCGTAAGGGTTTCCAAAAGCCATCGAAATGTAAACAAGCAGCTTTTTATTTTTGCTGATGCAGAGGTTCTGAAGTTCGCCCAGGGTTTTTTGGGCTTCTTTAACTGTTGATTTCAGATTACGTTGTAGAAAAGTTTCGGAAAACGAAAACGGAAATCCGAGGTATGAAATCTCATCAAAACTGCAGGCCATCATAGCGCCGTTAACATTTCCAATAATGGCCATTAACTTTGATCTGGTTTGTGAAAGGTCGAGTTTTGTAACAACTTCAGCTGTATCGCGAAGTTGAGGGATTGCTTTTGGCGAGACAAAACTCCCGAAATCGAGGATATCAAAACCTACTTTCAACAAATCGTTGAGTAGCTCCACCTTTGCCAGGGTTGGGATAAACCCGGTCATTCCCTGCATGGCGTCGCGCGGTGCTTCGGTGATTTTTAGCATAAGTGTGTGATGTTTTAAGTTATCCCGACAAAATGATTAATGAATCCGGCCCTATTGATAAAAATCGTTGCTGACCACAGGTTTGTAATTTATCGTAAAACTCATTGTAGTACCTTTTCCTAACTCCGAATCAACCTGCACCTTACCACCAAGCAATTTTACCAGCCGCATCACGATCGAAAGCCCCAGTCCGCTGCCCCCGAATTCGCGGCTGTGCGATTCGTCCACACAACGGAAAGGTTCAAAAATCAGGTCAAGTTTATCTGAAGGAATTCCAATGCCGGTATCCTTGACGTAAAAGTGGATAGTTTTTTCATCAGGGACCTGGTAACCCACCTCGACCGAGCCTTTTTGAGTGAATTTAAATGCGTTGTCCAATAGTTTTCTGAAAATCTGCGAAATTTTCTCCAAATCACTTGTAAACACGAGATCTTCATCATATTGACGGAACAAAAGCTGAATGTTGCGGGTAAATTTTTCTTCACCAAAATAGGAATAATATTCCTGTAAATCCTGAAAAAGGCTTCTTACCGAAATTGCATTTTCGTCGGTATCAATTTCATCGGCATCGAGATTCGAAATAAAAATAACATCCTTGACCGTATCGAGCAGTTGCTCGCTGCTTTTATGGATGATTTTCATGTATTCCTTCATTTCGTCAAGGGTTACATCACCAAACTGCGAAAGTTCCGAAAAACCGAGAATGGCGTTTAGAGGTGTGCGCATTTCGTGAGAAACATTGGCGATAAAAGTTGTCTTTAACCGATGATATTCATCAGCAGACTTTGTAGCATTTTTAAGCTTTTCGATTAATTCAGCCTTTTCCCTGGCAAAGTCAGCCATAACCTCATCAAGCGTCCGAACGGGCTGGTGAGTAGAAATGTCAGAATGTATTATTTTGCTGTTATCGGTCAATGTACAATAAATTTAACAATTGGTGGCAATAGTACAAAAAAAAACTCCATCGACCAAAGGATAATTCTATTGTTCAGTCACGAATTATTGGTTTGAAGAAAAACTTTAAAATTGAAAGGGCTCGAGTTGAATGAAAATGCCGAACTTTGCAAAAACTTTTATAAATTATTGATTATCCAAACGGATTAAGGCAAAAAAAATATTATGTCAGAATTATTCAGCGTTAAGCCGAAGAAAAAAAAGAAAGTACGTGAGCCTGCCGAGCAAATGTTGATCGACACCATGCGCAAGGTACTTTTTGCCATTCTGATATTTGCTTTTGCTTTCTTCTTCTTTTACGCAGCACTTAACTTTTGGGACGTGGTTATTGGCTTAAACGACCTCATGAATGCCATCTCCACCACTTTAGGCTTTGGCTGATTTTTTAAATTTAGAATCCCTGCTTCCTTTGAAATTACAGCAGTTTTCTTAATTTCGCTGCTTAATAAAGCCTGTACATGCGAAAATTTTACATCGTTTTCTTTATCGTCAACCTTTTCCTGAGCTACTTTTATGTGGATATCTGGACCACTAATTCAAACACAGCTTCCAGGGCTTTGCCCATCATTTCATTTTTCGAAAACGGAACCCTGCAGATTGATAAATACCAGGAGCCGATAAATGATAAAGCCCACATCAACGGGCATTATTACACCGACAAGGCGCCGCTGCCCACTTTTATCGTTTTGCCATTTTTTGGATTGCTAAAAGCGGTTGGCCTGGTAAAGGAAGTTGACGGCAGCCTCTTTGGGACGGAGGTTTTTATGCTCGGAAGTTTTATCACCGGAAGCCTGCCTTTTGTTTTGTTTATGCTGCTGGCATTTTTTGCTATCGCGAAAAAAGAACCCTCAGTTTCACCGGTTTTTTTGGTGATGATGCCATTTTACGGGTCGTTTATTTTTGTTTTTGCAGGAACCTATTTTGCGCACATCATGTCAGCGTTTTTGTTGTTGGTAGCCTACTTGTTTTTAAAAGATAAGAAATACATCCTGGCCGGTCTTTTCAGCGGACTGGCTTTTTTGTCGGAATATACCATTGCGCTGGTTTTCCCCATTTGGGCGCTTCAGGTCTGGATAAAAGAAAAGAGTTTTTACAAAGGATTTTTGTTCGGTCTCGGCACGATGCCTTCCATCATTTTTATCCTGATTTACAATTACATTTTTACGGGTTCACCTTTCGAAATGCTTTATAAATATCACACATTCCAGGATTTACACACCAATTATGGTTTTAACCTGCCAAGCCCCGAATCCATCTGGGGACTAACTTTCAGCGATTATAAAGGCCTGTTTTTTTACACACCCTTTCTTTTTCTGGCTTTTGCCGGTATTTCCAAAAAATATAATTTTAAAGCATTCGCCGGGCACTATCTTTTTTATGTTTCGATTGTATATTTTTTGGTGGTAGCAGCATATTTTGGCTGGTGGGGCGGCTGGACTTACGGCCCGCGGCTGCTTTTCCCGGTTGCCGTTTTGCTGGTTTACGAAGGCATCGTTAAAATTTCGGACTATAAATTTTCGGCAGCATTTTTTTGGGTACTCACCATTTTTGGATTGGCAGGAGCTTTTCTGGCTAAGATTACTGTGGTTTACTCCATCCCGACGGATTCGCTGCACCCATTTCAGCAAACCATTTTCCCGGCAATAAAGGCCGGAAGTTTTAATCCCAACAATCTGGCAACCATTATTTTTGGGATAAATCCAGCCTTAGCTGCGATAATCTGGATCGTTGGGCTTGCTGCTGGAATTTTCCTTTTAAATAGTTTGTATCAGCGCATAGTCCATCAAAATCAGGCGTTGGACATTTAGCGTTGGACACACTACATTGGACATTCTGCATTGGACATTCTGCATTGGACATTCGACATTGGACATTCGACATTGGACATTCGACAATTTAAAAATAAGAAAATATCCAATGTCCAATTTTGAATGATGAATGTCCAATGATGTAA
>CAYOWJ010000170.1:5551-7868 GCA_964407625.1 uncultured Lentimicrobiaceae bacterium | reverse complement strand
ACAAGGAATCATTCAAAATTGTTTCGAAAACTTTGTCATTGGCGGCAAACAGGCAATTTGCCGGATACAGATGATAAAGTTGGAACAGGCGGAGTTTAAACCAGTTTTCTTATCGCAACCCATTGTTTGAGTGTTTCCCTGGCATCACCTGCGGGATAGCCCAGCACTGTTTTACCGGCCGGAACATCGTTCATTACGCCCGAACCTCCACCAACCACAGCCCCGGAATGGATGGTTACATGGTCTTTTATGGAGGCAGAACCGCCAATAATTACCCCATCACCAAGTGTAACCGAGCCGGCAAGACCGCTGCTTCCGGCCATAATGCAAAAACGCCCCAAAACGCAATTGTGGGCAATCTGTACGAGGTTGTCAATTTTACAACCATCGCCAATTATCGTCGAACTGAATTTTCCACGGTCAACACAGGAGTTGGCGCCAATTTCGACGGCATTGCCGATTACGACATTACCGATTTGCGGGATTTTAACCAAACCTCGACCATCGTCGCTGGGGCGGTATCCAAAACCGTCGGCGCCAATGCTGACGTTGGTGTGAAAAATACAGAATTTCCCGATTTCGGTGCGTTCCCGGATTACCGTTCCCGACCATACTACAGTGCCCTGACCGATTTTGGTTTCATCCAGAATGGTGACGTTGGGATATAAAATAACACCATCGCCCAAAACGACATTCTTTCCAACATAACATCCGGCACCAATTTTACAGTCCTTGCCAATGGTTGCCGAAGCGTGGATTACAGCAGCAGGATGAATATCCTCATCAAATTGGGGTGGGCCCGGATCGAACATTTCCAGAATTTTGGCCATAGCCAGATCAGCGTTTTTTACCCTGATAAAGGCACGGTTGTCGCCGGGTTCGATATTCAACTTCTCATCAACAATAGCAGCACAAGCTTTTGAAGTTTCCCAAAGCCGCACATACTTCTGGCTTCCGATAAACGTAATATGATTGCTGCCGGCTTTTTCGAGTTGTTCCGGGCCGTTAATTAGCTGGCTGGTGTTTCCCTCGAGCACCCCGTTTATTATTTCGTTAATTTGGTTAATGGAGAAAGTTTTCATTGATGATCGATTTTATACTAAAATACTGTGCAAAAGCCTTTTTAAACGAGAAAAGCCAGGTTGTAATTTTAAACCGGAGAAAAAACCGAATTCGTAAAAATAGTACTGTAATCAGGCTATTTAAGAATCACAATGCCCGTGGTTTTTGTTTCTCCACCGGCATTCAGGCGGCAATAATAAAAACCTCCGGGAAGATTGCCGGCAGCAAAAACCACGTTGTAGGTTCCGGCCGTTTGCTTTTCGTTAACCAAAATCCGTAACAGTTTTCCGTAAACATCATAAACGCCGAGTTCCACTTCATTTGTTGCTGTTAAAGTGTAACTGATGGTTGTTTGATCCTGAAAAGGATTTGGATAGCTGGAAAGCGAAGACAGATTATGCAAGCCGCCGGCTTCGGCTATGCCTGTAACCTGCGGGATAATGTGCCCGTAATAGACGTCCTGTTCGTTGTTTAACGTATTTGCCCAGGCAAGGTGTGCGCCTTCTTCATCAGAAACCATGTCGAAATAATCGCCCATTTTTTGCTGGTTTGGCCAACCCACGTGAGGGTCGAAGGATTCGGAGAGCCGTTCGTTGGCCGACCAGTTTTCGCCTTCATCCGTCGAATAGCAATAATACAACGATGAAAGATAAGAACCCGAAGGGGCGTCGCGGTTATCGAGCCAGACCACATCAATACGTCCGTTGGGGGCGACTGACATTGTTCCGAACCACTGATATTTATTGGTGCCCAGGTCGGTATTTATTCTTTTTGGTGAACTCCAGGTTTGACCGCCATTTGTGCTTTTTGCAAACATCACATCACCCGGGTCGTTATTGGAATTCCGTTGCACCGAAGCCACAACATAAATATTTCCCTGGCCAGGTCCGTTGGAGTGATCCACGCCGATGTATGCCTGTCCGAGCAAACCCTGCGGATTAATATCAATAAACCCGGTAATTTCTCCATCTAAATTTACATCTGAATACGAATCCCACGAAACCACCGCTGAAGGGTTTTGCGCGGTTGTTGATTTTGCAACAATCACACCGCCGAATTCGCCGGAACCAACGGCATAAACGGCTCCATCCGGCCCAACTGCAAGCGTTCCCCAATAGGGATTTCCCGACACTTCGACGCAGTTTTCGTAGCTGTTGCCCTGGTTGGTTGAACGGGTAAAAAATCCCGGATAACAAATGCTGTAATAGGAGGTCCATGAAGAATAGATATTTCCTGCGCCGACCCCATTTGTTTT
>CAYOWJ010000170.1:0-5451 GCA_964407625.1 uncultured Lentimicrobiaceae bacterium | reverse complement strand
GTATTAAACTGCCGCCAGCCGATCATCATCCTGTCAGGATTCACAGGATCAACGGTTATGGAGGGTTCATTAGCAGCATCTCCGAGGATATTTTGCCCAAAAGCGTTGATGTTGACCTGTGTTGTGAAAAACACGTCGCTGCGTGAAGTAAAAGCCGGGGAAGTTTTTGTCGGAATCACCGGAGAATAGGCATCTTCAGGCACTTCATGGTGCATCGACAACCTTTTGGCATGTTCGGGACTTACAGTCTGAGCAGAAGCCCCCATTGGAAAAGCAGAAATCAAAACAAGAATCAAAAATAAGCTAACGAGTAATGTGAGTTTTTTCATTACAAAAAATTTATAAAGTATTAATACATGAAATGGGTTAACGGGGAATTAAAAACATTTTTCCGGATTTACCGGTTTAGTGGCTTAATCGGCACCGACATGTGCGTCATGACAAGTTTCCATTTGCCGTCATTTTTGTTCAGGACGCCGGTATAGCACAAGCCTTCGTAAACATGCGCAGAGTCGTTTAAGATAAAATTGTAATTGATAATTTCGGCAAACCAGGCTGTGTTGCCATCTTCACTAACATCAATCGTTTGATCGTGAACGGAAATGTAGGTGTTTTTGAACCTTGTAAATTGTGACTGGACAGCTTCCTTAATTTTTGAAATACCAACCAGTTTTTCATCTTTCTCGGTGCCGAAACTGACGATATCTTCCGAAGGAAACCAGATTTCCTCAATCTTTGAAATGTCCTGGCTTTCGTTGGCGATGACATATTTTTCAAGGACTAATTTAATGGCATCTTTCTCTTTAGCCAGGTCAACTTTATCGACTTGTTGGGTGCAGGCTGCCGTTAACAACAGACTGATAACACCAAAATAAAAGCAAATTTTTTTCATTTTTTACCTCCTGTTAAATTCTTTTCAAATGTAGCTAAAAAATATATTAAGCAGCAAATGTCGTTATGTTTTTTGGTTTTCAAATGTAATGAAGCTTAAAATTGTATTGATATTCATCTGATAATAAAAGTTTACTGGCTTTTTAAGAATTTTGTGATGCTGACGCAGAAAGCGATAAAATCCCCGGCAATTGCCTGAGTCCGGTAATGATCGCATCCGGAATTAATCCGGCAACTTCGGTGCGATATTCGCGAAGGCGCAACGAACGCTGGTCGCCGGCAAACAAAACGGTTTTCATTCCGCAATGCCGGGCCGGGAAAATATCTTTAAACATATCATTTCCAACATAAACCGACTCAAAAGGCAGGATGCCATAATTTTTCTTCAGTGTGGTCAGCAACCTGTCGAAGAGGCTGAAATCAGGTTTTGCTTTTTGATACTGGTACGAAAAAAACAGTAAATCCTGGTCAAAATGCTCAACCCCGCCCGATGCTGCGATTTTACCTTCGAGAAAATAGTTTAGCTGGATGGGCGAGTAAAACTGTGCATTCGAAATGATTCCGAGATGTTTTCCTGAATTTTCCAATTGCAGGATTACCTCTTTCATCAGGGGCATCGGATAAATTTTATTGCAGAGCAAATCGAAAATGATCGCCAGATTGTCGGCTTTTGATTCGCTTGTTTTGGCGATCAAATGGTTGCGGAGGGCCATATTAACCACCTCAAGCCAGATTTTCCTGATGTTGACTTCGGAGAATTTTACGCCTAATTTACGGCGTCTGAAATGATGACGTTTCATATTATCAACCAACAGCCGAAGCATAAATTCCATTGCTTCGTCGATTTCGCGCTCCTGTCTTTTTAAGATCAGATAGCCGGCTTCCACAAGAGCGATGCGGAGATTGGGAATGTACGTCCTGGCTTTTTCGACATCGTCGGAGGCCGAAACGAGCAATGTTCCATAAATATCGAAAATGACGGCTTTAATCCCCTCAATTTTGTTGAGCTGAGGAGAAATTCCTGTTGGTTCAGGTTTTAACTCCTCCAGGTTTTCGAGCCATTTCAGGATAATATTCATTTGCTGTTAAATCGATTTTTATCTGATGTTTAAAATGCAGGTTAATACTCATCCCAGCTTAAAATGCCCATTTCATCAATTTCCTTTTTACAGAACGAATAAATAAAAGCACTTGCCAGGCGGGCATTTGTGATTAACGGAATGTTGTAATCAATGGCCAGTCTGCGGATTTCGTAATCATTGTTCAACTCGCCCTGCGACAAATTTTTTGGGATGTTTACCACGAAGTCAACGATCTTTTCTTTCAAAACCGTTGTGGCATTTGGCTCCTGGTTTTGATCGGGCCAGAATACCTGGGTTGACCGGATATTATTGTCGTTGAGAAACCGGTGTGTTCCGCCTGTGGCGTACAAAACGAGGCCTTTTTGAGCGAGCATCCGGGCGCTGTTCAGCAATTCCGTTTTTGAACGGGCCGGCCCTGACGAAATCAAAACGCCTTTTTTGGGAACTTTATAACCCACCGACAGCATCGCCTTTAAAACTGCTTCGTAATAATCCTCGCCAATGCAGCCCACTTCGCCGGTTGACGCCATTTCGACACCTAAAATCGGGTCGGCTTTCTGCAAACGCGAAAACGAAAACTGCGGTGCTTTTACACCAACATAATCAAGCTCGAACAACGATTTTTCAGGTTTTTGAACATCTGCGCCAAGCATGACCTGCGTGGCCATTTCGATTAAATTGGTTTTGAGAACCTTCGAAACAAAAGGGAAACTCCGGGAAGCCCTCAGATTGCATTCGATAACCTTGATGTCGTTATCCTTAGCCAGAAACTGGATGTTGAAAGGACCGGAAATATTCAGTTGCCGGGCGATTTTTCTTGAAATAATTTTTATCCGCCGGGTAGTTTCGAGGTAGAGTTTCTGAGGCGGGAAAACGATGGTTGCATCGCCCGAATGAACGCCGGCGTATTCGATGTGCTCCGAAATGGCATACACCAGAATCTCGCCTTCACGGGCAACAGCGTCGAACTCGATTTCTTTGGCATCTTCGATAAATTCGGAAACTACCACCGGGTATTTTTTCGAAACATTGGCAGCAAGCTCCAGAAAATGAACAAGCTCATCTTTGTTTGAAACCACATTCATGGCTGCGCCCGACAATACGTATGAAGGTCTTACCAGAAGCGGAAATCCAACCTGTCCGGCGAAATCGAAGATATCGTCAATGGTGGTCAACTCTTTCCATTTGGGCTGATCGACGTTAATTTTGTCGAGCATTCCGCTGAATTTGTGACGATCTTCGGCTTTATCAATATCCAGAGGCGAAGTCCCCAGAATGTTAACGCCGGCATCGTACAAACGCATGGCGAGGTTATTGGGAATTTGTCCGCCCACCGATACAATGACGCCTTTCGGGGATTCCAGTTCAACAATATCCAGAACCCGTTCAAAGGTTAATTCGTCAAAATACAAACGGTCGCAGATATCGTAATCCGTGCTGACGGTTTCGGGATTATAGTTGATCATCACCGAGCGGAAGTTTTGCCGGTTCACGGTATTCAAAGCATTTACGCTGCACCAGTCGAACTCGACGCTGCTGCCAATCCGGTAAGCGCCGGAGCCTAAAACGATGATGGATTTTTCGTGATCCTCAAAATCAAGATCATGTTCGTTGCCGTGATAGGTGAGGTACAAATAGTTGGTTTGAGCCGGATATTCGGCAGCGAGGGTATCGATTTGTTTTACGTAAGGAACAATGCCTTTCGACTTCCGGTAATTTCTTACAAAAAGCATAAAATCGGTGGGGTCTTCATCCTCATTTTTATAAATAAGTTTGGATATCTGAAAATCCGAAAATCCCGCCTTTTTAAGATTTAGCAAAAACTCATCCGGGATCGCCTCTATTTTATTGTAATTGCTGAGTTCGTTGCGGAGCAGGTAAATATTCCGGAGTTTAAATAAAAACCATTTGTCGATTTTGGTTTGCTGATGAATTTCGTCAACCGTAAAACCCTGCTGAAAAGCCATTGCGATTACGAAAATCCGCATATCTGTTGGGTTTGAAAGCTCCCGTGAAATTTCATCTTTATCGTGGAACTCGATATCTTTATTGCCCACAAAACCGTGCATTCCCTGGCCAATCATCCTCAAGCCTTTTTGAATGGCTTCTTCAAAATTCCTGCCGATGGCCATTACTTCGCCAACACTTTTCATGCTGGAGCCGATGGTTTTGGAGACGCCTTTGAATTTCCCGAGATCCCATCTTGGAATTTTGCACACTACATAATCCAGCGCAGGCTCGAAACAAGCTGAGGTCGTTTTTGTAACCGAATTTTTCAGCTCATATAACGCATAACCCAAGGCGAGTTTGGCGGCCACAAAAGCCAGCGGATAGCCCGTGGCTTTTGATGCGAGCGCACTGGAGCGCGAAAGCCGGGCATTGACTTCGATAACCCGGTAATCTTCCGAGCCGGGATCGAGGGCGTATTGAACGTTGCACTCGCCCACTATTCCGATATGCCGGACGATGCGGATAGCGATTTCACGGAGTTTGTAGTACTCGCTGTTTGTAAGCGTTTGCGAAGGCGCAACAACAATGCTCTCGCCGGTATGAATTCCGAGCGGATCGAAATTCTCCATGTTACAAACCGTGATGCAGTTATCAAACGCATCCCGTACAACTTCATATTCGATTTCCTTCCAGCCTTTCAGCGATTTTTCGACCAATATCTGTGGCGAATACTGAAAGGCTTTTGCTCCAAGCTGCAACAATTCATCCTGATTATTACAAAAACCACTTCCCTGCCCGCCCAAAGTATAAGCTGCCCTGATGATGACCGGATAACCCAGTTCGGCGGCGGCATCGCAGGCATCCCGCAGGTTGCCGGCAGCCTTGCTTTTAATGGTATCGACGTCGATTTCGGTTAGTTTTTTTACAAATAAATCCCGGTCTTCGGTATCAATAATGGCCTGCACCGGTGTTCCCAGGACGAGCACATCGAATTTTTCGAGCACCCCGGATTTATACAATTCGATGCCGCAATTCAGGGCCGTTTGCCCGCCAAAGGAGAGTAAAATGCCTTGTGGCCGTTCCTTTTCGATGATCTTTTGAACGAAATAAGGATCAATCGGCAGGAAGTAAATTTTGTCGGCGATTCCTTCGGAGGTTTGAACCGTGGCGATATTCGGGTTGATGAGCACCGTTTCGATGCCTTCTTCTTTTAGCGCTTTGAGTGCCTGTGAGCCGGAATAGTCGAATTCACCGGCTTCCCCGATCTTTAGTGCGCCGGATCCGATAATGAGCACTTTTTTTATTTCGGTGTTGTTTACAAATCTCATGGCTAATCGTTTTTGTGGCTTTGTTTTACCAAGTCGATAAATTTATCAAACAAAAAGTCGGTGTCGGTTGGCCCGCTTGATGCTTCGGGATGAAACTGTGTCGAAAAAAATGGTTTGGTTTTATGGATGATTCCTTCGTTGGTGCCGTCGTTTACGTTTACGAAAAGCTCTTCCCAATCCGGGTTTATCGTTGATGAAAC
>CAYOWJ010000169.1:0-7883 GCA_964407625.1 uncultured Lentimicrobiaceae bacterium | reverse complement strand
GATCCGATGATGTTTGCAATCACAAAAAGGATAACATAACCCAGGCCAAGTGTTCTTACCAAATTCCTTTGATTCGTCATAGTTAAGCGCTTGAAATTAAATGAAACCCCGAAATTAGAAAATAACCTGGTTTATCGAGAATAAAAATTTTCCCTGATTCTGCTAAACTGCGAATATTTTGAACCACAATAGGCACAGTAGAACACATAGAATTTAAAGATAAAGCACCTTCAGGTATTTTACAGATCAATAGATAAAATTATCTGCCGGAATTTTTATGATTTGACATGCAACAATTATGTTGAAAACATTATTTCTAATGTGAGCAATGTGCCTATTGTGGTTGCTTTTTGTAGCATTGCGTAAAATCAAAACACTTGAAATAAAAAAAGAGCCTGTCTGCACAAGCTCTTTTTGATTAATTTTTTTCAGAAAAATTATCAGCTACTTTTTGCTTAATGACGTTCTTTTACGATGGTCAGTTCCTTGATGAGGTTGGAGGCGCCGGCAAATTTATCGATGATAAAAAGCACGTACCGGGCATCAACACAGATTGTCCTTTGAAGTTCGGGTTCGAAGGCGATATCGCCGCTCATGGCTTCCCAGTTGCCATCGAAGGCTAAGCCGATAAGTTCGCCATTGCCGTTAAGGACGGGGCTTCCGGAGTTACCACCAGTAATATCGTTGTTGGTAATAAAACAGGTTACGATATCGCCGTTTTCGCCGTAAGGGCCAAAATCTTTATCGTTGAACAGTTTTTTAAGTTTTTCGTGGACAACAAATTCCCAGTTTGATGGGTCTTCTTTTTCGATCACACCCGAAAGATGGGTTGTAAAATCGTAATGTACGCCATCGGCAGGATAATAATCGAGAACCTGACCGTAGGAAAGACGCATGGTAGAATTGGCATCCGGATAGAAAGTTTTATCCGGCGACATCTCGCGCAAGCCTGCAATGTAAAGCCGTTCGCCTTTACCTGCCTTTTCGGAGGCCGATTTTTGCAATGGTTCAACTGCCGGCCGTAAATCCAGAAATGCCTGGATAAGCTTCATGGCCGGGTCTTCTTTGATGGTTTTTGATTTTGGTTTTGCCAGAAGTGCATTTACCTTGTCGGGACAGGCAAATACTGATTTTTCGAATACTTCGTCGGCGTAAGCCTGGAAGTTGCCTTTGTACTTTTTGTAAATATCGGCCATGATTGCTGGTTGTTGGTTCTTTGGAACATTTTTATAGTACATGTCGAGCATCGAACCCAGCATTTTTAAATCGACCGGCTCGTAATAATCCTTGAAATATCCAGGTAAAGATTCTTTAATTTTTGCAGTTTCTTCGTCAATGGTTTTCTGATTTAAAGGTTTCTCGTCAAGCGCTTTCTGTAATTTCGAAAACCTGCGGGCAAAGCCGAGGATTTCACTTCCACGGGCAATGGCTTCATTATAATAAATTTCAGATAAATTGTAAGCTTGTTTTTCTTTAACACCATCTTCCAGTAACGTGAGGGCTTCGCCATATTTTGCCTTTCGGGCAGCGCTGGCATCAACCCAGGTTTTGAAGGCTAATTCCTGTTCGCGCTTTTTGTCGGCAACATTCAGGCGTTTCAACATGCGGGTTTGCCCGATAAAATATTTCCAGTAGTTGGCAATGCGGGCATATTTTGACGAATATTGAATTCTAACGGCAGCGTCGCGATCCATGTATTCGCGCATAATTTTAAGCTTTACATCGCGGATGCTCACCACGGTTGGATTTGACTCGTTAACAGCCTGATCAACACCCCAGGAGGATAAATAGCGCTGGGTGCTTCCCGGGTAGCCCATCACCATGGCAAAATCGCCTTTTTCGACACCGGCAATAGAAATCGGGAGGAAATGCTTCGATTTTAACGGAATGTTGTTTTCCGAATATTCAGCCGGCTTTCCGTCGGGGGCTGTGTAAACCCTGAAAATGGAGAAGTCGCCCGTATGACGTGGCCACATCCAGTTATCGGTGTCGGCGCCAAATTTGCCGATTGATGACGGTGGAGCGCCGACAAGCCTTACATCCAGGAATGTTTCGTAAACAAAAAGATAAAACTCGTTGGAAGCAAAAAAGCCACGCACATAGCCGTCATAATGGGTTCCGGCAATGGCTTCGTCGGTAATTTTTTTACCAACTTCCTTTATTTTGTTTGATCGTTCTTCTTCGGTCATTTTATCGTTTAACTCCTTCAAAACTTTGTCGGTAACATCTTCAACCCTGACAAGAAATTTTGCCGGAAGACGGTCGTTGCGGAGTTCTTCCTTTTTGCTCATTGCCCAGAAACCGTCGGTGAGGTAATCGTGCTCGATGGTGCTGTGCGACTGGATTGCTCCATAACCGCAATGATGGTTTGTAAAAATCAATCCTTCGGGCGAAACGATTTCGCCGGTACAACCACCTCCAAAAATAATGATGGCATCTTTGAGGCTCGAATGGTTGATGCTGTAAATTTCGTCGGCGGTGAGGTGAAGCCCCATTTTTTCCATATCCACATAATTGAGTCTTTCGACAAACAATGGAAGCCACATGCCTTCGTCAGCCTTTGTTTTTGGGCTGAACCCGACGATTAAAATGATTAAAAAAGTAAGTAGTTTTTTCATTTGAATAATGTTGAAATAATTAAAAATGTTTATTGACCTCATCCCCTGGCTCCTTCTCCAACGAGGAGAAGGGGAACCAAAGATGAAGGTCTGTTTTAAATAAATTTCTCTCCTTTTTCGAGTTTGATGTTGTTTACAAACAAACGGATTTGTTGTTCTTCATCCTTTTTACAAATCAGGAGCGATTCGTCGTCTTCGACAACAATGTAGCCGTCGAGTCCCTGCAGGACAACAATTTTTTCGTTGGGCATGGTAACGATGCAGTCTTTGGTGTTGTAAAGCATCACGTTTTTCCCAACTACAGCATTTCTGTTTTCATCCTTGCTGCGGATATCATACAACGAACCCCATGTTCCGAGGTCGCTCCAGCCAAAATCGGACGAGATAACATGAACATTGCCGGCCTTTTCCATGATGCCGTAATCGATCGAAATTTTGCGGCAAACGGTGTAGGTGTCTTTGATAAATGCCTGTTCATCGGGGGTATTGTATTTTCCGATGCCTTCTTTAAAGAGATTGTTCACATCGTCGAGATACAATTCAAAAGCCTTGTTGATGGATTTTAGCGACCAGATAAAAATCCCGGCATTCCACAAAAAATCACCACTTTCGAGGAATTTCTTAGCCAGTTCATGATTTGGTTTTTCGGTAAAAGTGACCACTTTTTTAATTTTCGGGTTTTTCCTGTAATCCGATGATTCATCAAACTGGATGTAGCCGTAGCCGGTGTCTGGCCTGCTGGGCTTGATTCCAAGCGTAAAAAGCCAGTCGTTTTGGGTGGCGGCTTCAAAAGCAGCTTCGATATCTTTAATAAACTCATCTTCTTTTAAAATCAGATGATCTGAAGGCGCGACAACAATGTTGGCGTTTGGATTTACAGCCTGTATTTTGTAGTTTGCGTAAGCGATACAGGGCGCGGTATTCCGCATGATGGGCTCCAGCAAAATGTTGTTGTCGGGAATTTCCGGAATCTGGGTTTTCACCAGATCCCTGTAAATTTCGTTGGTAACGATGAGGATATTTTCGATGGGGCAAATTCTCTTAAACCTGTTAAAGGTCTGCCTGATGAGCGTTTCGCCGGTTCCCAGAATATCGATAAATTGTTTGGGATGTGTGGTGCGGCTCATCGGCCAGAACCTGGCGCCAATCCCGCCAGCCATGATTACGCAGTAATTATTTTTATTCATTTGTATGAAATTTAGATGTCGATTATTATGTGGGCAAATTTATTAAAACCTGATGATTTTCAATGTTCTTCCGAAGGAATAACTTCGGCCAGGGGGTTAAAAATATATTTCCGGCCATTGGTGAGGCAAAAGCAGAGGTAGTTTTTACGGCGTTTCTGCAGTCTTCTGAAAACCCGGCCATCGGGAAGTTTAAAATGAGCCTCGTCGGGAAGGTGCTCCAGTAAAGTGGCTTTTTGATTTGAATCGTACGTTTTCAGGATTCTCGAAAGGCCATGATCAGCGCCGGAAGAGGCAAAGAGTTTTTTGCCGTCCTTTAATAAATTGTCAAGAACCTCGGTTGGGAAGATTTCAGGAACCAAAAAAGGATTGAGCAGGTTTTGAAATTCGTTCTGCCAGTGTTCGCCGTGAGGTTTCAGGCGCTTTTTGCCTGTCGACCAAACCCTTTGATGAGCCAGTTCGTGCAAAAATGTGATCAAAAAGGAATATGGGTTAAGATCATGATTTACGGTAATCCGTTCCGGGCGGTCACTCATTCCAGGCCTGTAATCGCCAAGTTTGGAGCGCCTTTTCCGGGTAATAATCAGGTTAACCTTATTTTGAACAATCAGCTCAAAAACCCTGTCAACAGCATTTGCCGGAAGTTGCCGGGCAAGCATTTCTTTATATTTTTCCATGGCTGATGCAGATTTCAGGTTGGGGCTGTGGTGTAGCCGAAAAAGTGGGGCAATTACACCGTCGTGGTTTGTGCGGCTTTCGGCCTGTCGAACAGGAAGCAGCCGTAATGATCAAAATAAGTGAGATGATAAAAATATGTTTTGACCAGTTGATTTTACTATGAATTGAAGCGATTTTCGTCATGATAATTATCTTAAAACCTGCTGTAAAACAGGAAGGGATTTGATTTCGATAAAGCCGGGAACGTGTAATTTAAAATAGTCCAGAAGATTTGAAAGCATGGCATTTCGCTCGCCTGAATTTTCAAAAAGGATCAACGGTGACGCCTCAGCCTCGAGCATCTGATTGAGTTTCCTGCTCAGTGCCGACTCCATAAAATTGTTGTGAAAAGGCCTGTTCTCAACAAAAAGGCCTTCGCGAAGATCGAAATACGCTTTTTGCTCCGAAAAATTATTCCTCGGGAAAAATCCAAGATATCTGGTCAGACCTAAAGTAAAATAAAGATGATAGTTTTCGATGCCAGCCGAGGTTTCGTCAAAGTAAGTGAGCGAATCAAAAATATAATCGAAGAGTGGCTGATTTGCCTCTTCCTCGTGAACGGCTTTATAAAGGATTTCGTTTAAAAAAAGTAAAACAGCGCCTTTGATAAAATCGAAAGGAATGCTGCGAAACTGCCAGGCAACTTCCATTTCCTTAATGTTTTGAATGCCACCCCTGTCTTTTTCGTAAACCACCAGATTGAGTAACGACAAATGCTGAAGCAATCCTGTTTTTGAGGCTGACTTTTTGCCTTTGATTGCCCGGATGATGTAGGATCGAAGCCCGAATTTTTCGGTATAGATTTTGGCGATTACGCTGGTATCAGAATATTGAACAGTACGAAAAACGATCCCTCTGGTTTTGTGCAGCATGATGAGCTTCCGGCACTTATTATTTCGAAAAAAAGCGAAATTAATTGATAAACAAAATTTTGGTTACCAGGTTTTCTTTGCCTTCATCATCACCCGAAAAGATGAGATAAACGCCGGTTTGTGCTTTTCTGCCGTCAAAATTTCTGCCATCCCAAACGGCCTGTCCACCTTCGGCACGGGTCGAATAAATGAGTGTTCCGCTGATGTCGGTAATCTTAATATCTGCATTTGCAACCAGGCCTTTAATGGCGATGGTGCCGGAATAACCTTCTCTTACGGGATTAGGATAAGCCACAACATCGGTATTGGTAGGATTTGGATCGGTTGCAGTACTTTTATAGGAGATAATCCCGGCCTGGGTTCCAAAAAACACTTCACCGGTTTCGCCATTGATTTCGATATCGATAATAAAATCTGAATAAAGCGGGCTGTTTTCTGAGGTGAAATGAAGGATTTCTTCGGTGCCATCCGGCGAAAGCAGGAAAACTCCTGCGCGTTCAGTTCCGATCCATTTCCTGTTTGCCCCGTCGATGGCAATGGCAGTCACTGATTCTGATTCGAGCAGGTACTGCGTGTAACCACCCACTTCTACTAAAATACGCTGAGCATCATAACTTGCGCCGGTTTCGAAAACATTTTCGGGCGAGTAAATTACGCCGATACCCTCGTTTGAACCAAGCCAGAGTTCTCCGTCGAGGTCCTGGGCAATACTCAAAATTTTGCTGCCAGGCAGGCTACCGTTTCCGGCGGCGTTGGAGAGAATTTTTACTTTATCGTCGGTTGGGTCGCTGATGGTGGCCCTTTCCGAAAAACAAAGCAACGAGTTGTCGGCACGCATCAAAACCCATTTTTGGTTGTAGTTGTCAACAATCATATTTCCAATGTCGGTGCCACTTGCGCCGGAGCCCAGCGAAAATGCCGTCCAGGTGCCGTTGGTTTCTTTAACCGAAATCATCGAAGGTGCACCTGAATTTGCCACCCATAAGTTGTTATTATTGTCGAAAGCAAGGCCACTAATCGCGACATAATTTCCGGCAGGCCATTTTTGAAGTGAACTATTAGAGTGATCGTAAATATTCGCAACCTGGCCATCGAGAAATTCCATGACGCCACTCTGCCAGGTTCCAACATAGGCGCGGGCTGTGTTGTTTGGGTCAACCGCTACGCAAACCATATCGCTGATCGTATCGAAGGCAGCAATTCCATTAAAACGGTTGTACGATTCCCAGGTTTCGTCAACAAAGGAATACACACCATCGCCATTGTAAATCTTGCCCCAGTTGCTGGCGTGACCACCGGCGGCTACCCATAAATCCTTGCCGGCAAGCGACATATCAAAAACATTTGCCGAGTAAGGGCCGTTTGGGCTGATAAATTCTCCTGTTTCGCCGTTTGATGTTTTTATCAGACCAATACTATAATCGGCAATCCATTTTACATCGTCCTTATCAATAGCTGCATCACGCGAATTGAGAAAAACTCCGTTGATTTGATAAATCCCCACAAGAGGCTGCATCATATTATTATAAATATCCACGGTTCCTTCGCTGACAAGCACCAGTTTGTCGTTTTGTGTTTTGAAACTGTGCTTGCGGTAATTATTTAACCCTGAAAATTTTGACCAGGTCGAAGTACCAAAATCATAAATAAAGGCGGTATCGGCATGGTAGCCCTCGTTTAAGTTGTTCACGATCAATTTTCCGGAATAATATTCGATCAGGCTGTAATACCGGTTTGGGTAAAGATGCTGATCAACCGACCATGAGGCAAAGTCAGCCAGGTTTGGGCTGTTGATGGAGGCTTTAAAGATGCCTTTTTCGGTGGCTGCAAAAAGTGAATCCGCTCCAAAAGTCACATCCAGAACATTGATCTGGCTTCCGTTTTCACCAATATAATAGATGGGTTCGGGAAACTCTTCTTTATCCACATCAAGAACCACAATTCCAAAACCACAGGCAAGGTAAGCCAGTTTGTCAACAAACAAGATGTTATTGATGGTCTTATTCCCCAGGATTGGTTTCCTTTTAATATCAGAAATATTAATAACCTCGTTGTCTTTTATCAGGTCGATATTGGCGTTGCTGTAAGCAATGAGCAGGGTTTTGTAAGTCTCATTATAGCTCATCGAGCTGATGCCGATATCCGACAAACCATTGACTTTGGTTAGCCGGGTGATGGTGTAATCGGTTTTCTCATAATAAAACAAACTATAATCGGTGGCACAATAAACCCGGTCGCCGGCATCAACAACCGCAATCGTGCGCAGGTAAGGCAGATGATCTCGCCATTCGCCAATAGCTATTTGAGATTGGGCATACAAAGGAAACAAAACAGCCACTAAAAGGCTGAAAAATATGGGTCTGAAAATTTTCATTAGTATTGATTTATTGGCCATTAAAACTGAACGTTAAAAACTACTTTTCATTACAAATATTGTTTTGCTAAAGATGCGTAAAGGGCATGATATGTTGCGGGAGGCGCAAAATAAATTC
>CAYOWJ010000168.1:0-7925 GCA_964407625.1 uncultured Lentimicrobiaceae bacterium | reverse complement strand
AAAAAAGAAAGAGAGTGCCCCATAAACTAAGACACCCTCGATCAATCCTCTTCAATCTGAGATTATTGGATAATCACCATTTTTTTCGTACTTACGCTTTGATCCGTTTTCATGCGGAGGTAATAAGTTCCGGCTGGAAGGTTGGCGGTGGAAAGTTCAAAGTTATATTGTCCCGGGGCTTTAACACCGGCAGGGATAACCCTGATAACTTTACCTGTCATATCCAGAATCTGGAAGTTTATGTCTTCTCTGGTCAAAATCTGATATGCAACAGTTGTTGAAGATGCGCAGGGATTAGGATAAATCTGGCCTAATTCTGAAGTTTTTTCAGCCGGGTTGTTTTCAAAAATTCCGGTTGATGAAGTTGTTGCATCGCCCAAATCAGTAGCTTGTTCGGCAGTTAAAGCAACATCCCAGATACCAAGTTCTGAACAATTAACAGGGCTATCTTCGCCGTCGTTATCGGCAAAAAAGAGCAATGCAGTTTGCAGTGCGTCTCTGTCGTCAACAGTTTGGCCAATGCCATCAACCCATAATACGCCGTTGATGTAGATTTTGTAAAATCCGCCAGTTTCGCCATTTTTCACCGAAATTATCATCCGATACCAGGTATTTGCCGAAACGAGGTTTGCTGAATAGCCCATTCTCCATGCACCAAGGGCGTTGTCGGTGTTGGTAAAAATTTCCGCATCGTCGGAGTTATCAACTGTTGTCTGGATGAAAGCATGCCAAAGAGCAAGATCAGGAACCGAAAAATCGATCTGGAGAGAATATTCATTTACCAGCGTACCTCCACCATTTGCAGCAATGCCATGCGTGGCAGTAAGATAACTTCCTACACCAATTTTAGTTGCCAGATTACCAGCCACAGGACCATTTACTGATTCCTGGGTGCCGGTGAGAACAAGCGCAGATCCAATCTCAGCTTTCAACATGTCTGCTGCATCATCAAACTTCCACCATCCTTTCCTCTCGGGAACAGAAGCATTTACAACAAAGTTTGCCATAATCAGGACAAACAAAAAGAATAGATTTTTTTTCATAAGACACAATTTAAAATGTTTAACAATGTACAAAAATTTATTAATTACTTGAAAATTTACTTTAAAGTTTTTACTGAAGTATCCACATTACAGCGTTTACATCGTCGTTTCCGCTAAACTGGCTGTTTATTGCGATTTCGACATTTGCCCGGTTGAAGGATAACTCATTTGAAGGGTACATCCAGCGTAAAGGCATTTGTGTTTTGACAGGATTAAGGTTGGTCAATTCGTTTATCGGAAACTCAGGATAGCCAGTCCGCCGGTGTTCGTAGTAAGTATTCCAGCCATCCTGCATAAAACCAATAAAATACCGCTGCTGATAAATTTTTTGCAGCTTTTGGTCGGTATTGCCCGTAAAGGTTACATTCGCGCTTGCAATGTAATCAGCTATAAATGCACTTGTTATTTTCATACCATGATGATAAGTTGCATTATCGGGTGTATTGTTTGCAACAAAAAGCATTGCAGCCTTTACACCATTTTCATAAAAAACCTGAGCATCTCCACCTGTCCAGCCCCGCAAAATTCCTTCTGCAATAATAAAACATTGTTCGGCATAACTCACCAAAAATGTTGGTTCTCCCTTATCGAGTGCATAATACCGTGGGTTGACACCGCTGATTTGCCCTGCGGAATACTTTGCGCTGATTGATCCAAAATCATCGGATGGATTTACGCCAACATAAGCATCCCAACTATTGGCAGGAACTCCTGCATTGGTTTGGGCTACCGATGGTTCGGCAAAATAGAATAAGCGATAATCCTGATATTCTTTCATCTTATCAACAATTGTTGTACTCATTATGGGATACTTGCGGAAGCTGCTGTTGTAAAAGGGATAATATTCGATTTCGATGCTTGAATAAACCAACTGTAAATTATCACTATTCGATTGCAGGATAAGATTTCCGGCAACAATGTTGTTAAATCGGGAAGCTACGGCCAGATCAGTATCACCGGTTTTTTTCCATAAATGAGTCAGCACTTTTAAAGCAAGGCTGTTTGTGGCTTTTTGCCATTTCAGTACGTTTCCATCAAAAACGGGATCGCCGGCAAAATCTCTTCCCGAACCGAAAAGATTACTGGCTTCTTCCAGTTCATTTAATATCCCCAAAAAAACATCTTTTTGTGCATCATATTTTGGATTGTAAATGCCCGCTTCACCCTGTATTGCTTCGGAATATGGAATATCACCAACACTCATTGTCAGATTAAAAAAGGTGTAAGCCCTGATAAAATGGCCTAGTGCGCGATAAGAGTCTTCGTACACCGAACCTTTGGCTGCTTCGATCATTTTTTCGACATTGGTGAGTTTAATCAGTGAGGAGAAATACGTTCTTTCGACTTTGTTATATTGATAATCAGTAGCTCCTTCCATGTAGGAGATGTATTTGGCAAACATGTCCTTGTACAGGAAATCTTTTCCAACGCCGGGATATTTTACAGTTTCAAGGATAAGGTTGGTCGCCAGCAATTCGGCAGTTACCGAAGATGTATTATTTGGATCAGTATTTAAATCGTCGAATTTTGAACAAGAGCCAAACCCGATTAATAAGCCGGAAAACAGAAATATGAATGTTATTTTTTTCATGATGTGCTTTTGTTAAAAGGTTAACTTTAGATTAAAACCAACATAACGGATCGAAGGAGAAATCATATCCCAGGATTCGCCATAATCGGGGTCGGTGTTTTTATACTCTTTTCCCCAATAGAATAAATTCTGGCCAACCAACGAAACTACCGCATCTTTCATCCTGAGTTTTTCTTCGATTACCCTGGGGACGTCGTATGATAACGAAACCTCCCGGAGTTTAACAAAAGTTTCGTCCAGAATATCCTGTGGCGCCCAGCTCCAGGCACCAGCAGCATAATGGCTCCGCATATAGCTTTCGTAAGAAACCTCCACATTATTTTCTTCAAAAACCCGGGTGTCGGAAGTTATTCTCCCGTAGGTGTCGTAGGTAACGGAACCTGAAACTACTTTTACACCCTGCCCAACATAATTGGTTAAGCCGTTAACAACTTCGTCGTAGCGATACTGGTTATCGGTGCCAATGTGTGCGCCCGAGTTCCAGAGCAAAGCGTCGAGACGTGAGAATGAAACACCACCAACGCGTCCGTCGAACGAAAAAGCAAACGAAAAGTCTTTATACTTTAGGTTTGAATTCAAACCCCAAATCCAGTCAGGGTTGCTGTAACCAGCTATGGTGTAGTACGTCGAACGAACCGGAAAACCATTACTGTTTATAATATTGCCATCCGGGTCTCTTGTCCAGTCTCTAACGGTGTAATAATCAACCCTCGATCCTTCCGAAACCCATAACTCATCGGGCGAGTATTGTTCGTCAAGTTGTGAATAATAGGTAGCATCTTTCGACCAGTTGAAATCAATATTCCACCTCCAGTCTTTTGTTTGTACCGGAACAACTCCCAAAACAATCTCAACACCTTTTTTTATTCTTTCTTCGTCGGTATTTACATATTTTGTGTAAAAACCCGTTGCTTCACTAATCGAAGCCGAAGCAAGGAAGTCATATATTTTTTTCTGATAAACGGTAAAATCAAAACGGATACGATTTTTAAGAAAGATTGCCGCTGTACCGATTTCATACGTTTGAGAGGTTTGAGGCCTGATGTCGGAACCACGGAGTTCGGTGGGATAATAGGCCGAATTATAGCCACCCCACACTTCATTTTCAACAATGTAATTATTGCTGATATCGTAAACTCCGGCGGGAGTTTTGGAAGTTGTCCAAGATGTCCTCAATTTCCACATATCAAGCCAGCTTACTTGCGGGAGCAACTCGGAAATAACAAAACTTGCAGCTACCGAAGGATAAAAGTAAGAGCGGTTTTCTTCAGCCAATGTCGAGCTCCAGTCGTTACGACCCGTTACATCAAGATAAGCAAGGCTTTTCCAGGCCACTGTTGCGCGCCCGTAAAGGCTGTTTACCTGCCTGCGTTCCAATGAAGTTTCCCAACCGATGGGGTCAACGGATGCTCGTAAGGAATAGAAGCCGGGCACCGAAATTCCTCCCTGCGTGTTAGCATCAAAGTAGTCATCCTTTGCCAGGAAGATGGTACCTCCAAGAAGCCCATCAATGCGAAAATCTCCAAAAGTTTTATCCATCGAAAGGATAAGGTCGTTGTTCAGACTGTAACCTGTGTATTTTTCATCTTCATAATAACCATAATAACTCCAGGCATTTCGGGCGCTGATTGGATTTTGAGAAGTGTATCGGTCGAGATAAGAATCCAGACCCGAACGGAGTGACAATTTCATCCAGGGAGTAAATTTGTAGGATGCAGCCACAAAACCATTCATAATGTCTCTGTCGGAGGTTGTTATAACCTCGTTGGCGAGAAAATAAGGATTATCATACCACTCGCTGTTAAACCAGTTTTGTTGTTCATCCTTAACAAGCCAATAATTTCCATATTCCTTTAAATCCCACTCTGCACCAAGCCATCCGATAAGATTGTATAAATAACCGCCCGAATATTGGTTTCCGCGTATGTTTGGTGAAACATGTTTGGAATAGGAAAAGCTCGATTCGAGCGTAAAATTTTTCACTTCAATATTTCCACCAAGAAAATAAGTAAATTTATCGAGTTTCTGATTCGGAAATTGCCCTTGATTATAAACATGCGAAAAAGATGACCTGAGGCTTCCATGTTCACCCTGATTTACAATACTGATGTTATTGTTGAAGATGTAACCTAATTTTTGAAAATTCTTAAGGTTGTCTTTCCCTTTTGAAGTAAGGAGAGTACTGTCTTTCCATACCATTTCAAAGGGGTCCCAAAGCCTTGCCGTACGGCCAATATCAAGTTTATCACCCCAAACGTAATCATCGCCATATTTCCCATTAAAACCCGACGAATAGGATTTTTGTGTTTTTGGGGTGGTTACAAATCCAAGATTAAACATGGTGGAAGAATTGATGGACACCGAAAGTCCTTTGGCTTTGTCACCACGTAAGGTGGTTATCATAATAGCACCGTTTGCTCCCCTGTAACCATACAAAGCCGAGGCAGTTGCACCTTTTAATACATCAATACTTTTGATGTCGTCCGGCGAAACGTCATTAATCGAAGTATTTGCCATTGGCACACCATCAATTACGATGAGCGGGGTTTCACCACGCAGGCTGATGATTGGTTTTGTCCCGAAGTTTGGACTGTTTTTTATTAATAAACCAGCTACTTTTCCGGTGAGTGAGGTGGTGGGGTCAACAACTTTTATTGTCTGCAACGATTCACCATCAACTTTTTGTACCGAATAACCGAGTGCTTTTTCCTCCCTTTTGATGCCAAGAGCAGTCACAACAACGCTTTCGAGTTCAGTGGCTGTTTCGTTCATCACAACGTCTAAGGTTGTAATATCGGCAACAGCAAATTCCTGTGTCTCGAAACCTAAATACGAAAAAACCAGCACTGCATCGTTGGTCTGCACTTCGATCGCGTAAGTGCCATCATACGAAGTGGTGGTTCCGTTGGTTGTGCCCTTGATGTGAACTGTTAATCCAATCAGGGGCTCGGTGGTTTTTGAATCGGTGACCCGACCTGTGATTTTTTTTGGTTTAGAAAGGTCTTTCTCCTGCTCCGATTTGCTGGGCGTCAGAATAATCTGTTTTTCAATGGTAACAATATCAACGTTTTGTCCTTTGAATAAACTGTCGAGAACGTCAATAATGGGAGTGTCCACAAACACAGCATTTGTTTTTCGCGTAAGGTCAACCAGTTTCTGGTTTACCAAAAACGAATAATCGCTTTGTTGCTCAATTTCATTCAGGATGTCGTTTAAAGGAACATCTGTTAAATTTAGGGTAATTTTGGTTGATTGCGAAAAAAGGCTGGCGGGTAACGCATTAAGTATGAAAAGAAGTCCAAAAAGTAAAAATATTCTCATTTGATAGCTGTTTAAAATTTAAAAGAATGATCACTTTACTTAATAATTTGAGTTGGATACTTAGCAAAAACCTGGTTTATGGTCATATCCAAAAGCAGGAAAAGGCCTTTGGCCGGTTTTTTCTTGCTTTAATTTCGGTATGAGGCTTATCCCGAAAGGTTTGGTTTTGGATGCTTACTTTTCATAATTAATGATTTTATTTGTCGAAAAAATGATGATTTTCTTTTTTGTGAACGATCCGTCGGATAGGTATTTTGGGCTGATTTCGTTGTAATCGAAAGGGGAAGTGAGTTTAAGCAAAGCCAGTAACTCGCTGAGCGTTTCGTTTTCAAAAGTTGCCCTGTAGCGGTATTGTTTTACCTGGTCGCTGGTAATTTCGATATCAACATTATATTGCAGGCTTATCTTTTTTGCAACATCGCTTAACAAATCATTTCTAAAAACCAGTTTGCCATCTTTCCAGGCAATATGTTTGTAGATGTCTTCATTTTTGATGTCAACTTCTCCGGTCAAAGTATCATATTGCAGGAACTGATTGGGCTGCATTACGGCAATTTTTTCATCTTTAAGTTTTGCGTTGATTCCCTGAAACGATACTTTTCCATCAACCAAGGTTACCGAAGGATATTGCCAGTTTTGGTAGGCCGAAACATTAAAATGGGTTCCGGTTGCTTTAACAACAAAAAAAGGTGTGTTTACAAAAAAAGGAGAATCCAGATCAGAATGAACCTCGAAGTAAGCCTCCCCAACAAGGTCAACATTCCTGCAATCTGTCGAAAACTTATCAGGATATTGCAGGCTACTTCCTGAGTTTAGCCAGACCTTCGAGCCGTCTGGCAGTTCGAGGCTTGTAAACGTTCCAAAGGCAGCAACTATCCTTATGTTTTTGGGTTTTTCGCCATCACTCTTATCCCACTTCTCTAACCCAAGCCACAACGTTGAGATAACTAAAGGAATAAATAAAACGGCAGCCACCTTTTGCAGGTAAAACCATAATGATGGTTTCTTCTGTTTTCCCTCGATACGCTTCAACACCTTATCTAAGGCTTCCTCTGGCGAAACAGAAAATTCGGCTGAGGTTTCCCAAAGGTTTTTCATTTGCCGGTAATAAGCCAGGTTTTCATCCGATTCGAGTATCCATGATTCCAGCTTTTGAATTTCTTCAATTGATGGATTCCCGCCGAGGCAGGCAGCAATCAGATTATTTACCGTTTCGTGTTTGTTGTTGTCCATTTTTTCTTCTAACATAATAATGACGTTTCAGGATTGAAAATCCACATCAAAAACAAAAACTTTTTTTAAAACAGGAAGAGGGCGGTTTTAGCTTGTGAAGCGAGGTAAAATGCTTCTTAATTCAGAAGCTGAAAAAAAAGGATGATTGTAATCAGGAAGTCTTTTAACTCTTCGCGTAACAGGCATAACGCTTTTCCAATCCGAACTTCGACAGTTCGAACAGAAACGCCAAGTTTTTGTGCTATTTCCTGGTAGTTGAGGGCATCAACACGGCTCATCCGATAAACATCAGCATATTCAATGGGAATTTTTTCCATTGCCCGGATGTAATTCAATTCCAGCTCATCGCGCAGCACATAATTTTCGGTGGCATTTTCGGAGAGGATGGGGTTATCTAAAACCAATGAGGCGTATTTGTTTACAATGTTTAAGTGACGTAATCTGTCAATACTCAGGTTTTGCACCGATTTGAGCAGGAACGATTTTAGGGAATGATGAATTTCGAGGGTGCTGCGTTCTTCCCAGATTTTTATAAAAACATCCTGAACGATCTCTTCAGATAGATCCAGGTTTTTTGTAAACCGGAATGCAAACCGGACCAAATCCTGGTAATAAGTCAAAAATATCACACTAAAGGCTGATTTGCTATTGTTTTTTAGCTTTTCGACCAGTGCATTTTCCGACTCTTTTTGAATTATCATTCTCCCCAATTTTCCACAAAAATATCGTTAATTTGA
>CAYOWJ010000167.1:5919-7989 GCA_964407625.1 uncultured Lentimicrobiaceae bacterium | reverse complement strand
CTCAGGGAGAGGATTGACCGTAATCACAAAATTGCAGGTATTGCTGCAACCCTGACTATCATTATAATAATAGGTTATTGAATGCTCGCCCAAACCGGCAAGGGAGGGATCGAAAATATTATTTGTTGTTCCCGGGCCGGAATAGGTTCCACCGACAGGCAAGGAACCTTCCAAAGCTATGGGTTCGGCATCAAGACATATTTCAAAATCAGTCTGACACGTCAATTGAGGCAATGGTAAAATTCCCAGAAGCATGCAATCGGTGAAATCGTTGCATGGTTCATCCGCAAAGGCAGTTAAACACAGGCTTACCGAGCCGGTGCTGATATCCTGCGGTCCCGGAGTGTAAACCGGGGTTAAGATTTCCGGATCATCGAAAGTTCCATCGCCCTGGGTCTGCCATAAAAGTGTTTGGAAATTTTCGGCTGTGCCGTTTAAAGCATAATCCTGATCCTGACAAATCTGATCATCAGTGCCGGCATTTGCAGTTGCATCAAGACATCCGTCGATGAAAACGCTTCCATTTATTACATTGCTGAGATAATTTTGACCGTTAACCGAAAATTGTGTGAAAATGAGATCTGAAGTACCATAATTTCCTGCTGTAAACTGGATAAATGCTACAATGCCACTACCCTGGAAATAATTGGTAAATGTTGCCGTAAAAGTCATTTCGATGATGTCAGGTTCAATAAAACTTACTGTTTTTACGTAATTATTTTTAGAGAGCACCCCTCCTTCAAAAAAAACCTGATCGAAACTGATAATTGAGTTATCGTATTTTGTACGAATGACAAGATGCTGCAGTGTTGGAGTATTATTTACTGTAACCGGAATTAAAAATGTTTCACCTGGATCAACAGTTTCGTGTGGCAAAACGGCCTGGGGACCAATATTTAGATTCATACAATCGGTGTTGTCAGAACACGGATCGGTTGCGAAGGCTGTCAGGCAAAGGTTCGCTGTTGCGTTTATAATATCCTGAGGTCCGGGAGTGTAGGTAGCATTCAGGATCACAGGATTATTAAAAGTTCCGTCTCCTGATGTTTGCCAAAGTATCGACTCATAATTCTGAGCGGTCCCGTTCAGGGTATAACTTTGATTAAGCAGAACCAAAGCATCATTGCCTGCATTGGCAACGGCATCAAAGCATTCGCCAATATGCACACTGCCATTTACAACATTGCTAAGATAGTTTTGCCCGTTTAAGGTAAAAGTTGTAAAATCTAATTCAGATGTTCCATGATCGCCTGCCTGAAAACTGATGAAAGCAACATCACCGCTTCCCGAAAAATAATTTGTAAACAAAGCTGTGAAGGTAATCTGTATCTCATTGGGTTCGATAATACTGACAGTTTTTGAGTATTTATTGGCTGCCAACACTCCGCCGTCAAATGTTACCTGGTCGTAGTTGATAATTGTATTATCGTATTTTATCCTAAAGGTCAAATGCTGAACAGGAGGCATATTAAATATGGTAACCGGCACTGAAAATGTTGCACCGGCATCGACATTAAGATCAGGCAAAACCGCCTTTGGGCCGATATTCAGATTCATGCAATCGGTGTTATCTGCACAATCGTCCAGCGCAAACGCTGTAAGGCAAAGGTTAACTGCACCATTCATGATATCTTGTGAACCAGGCGTGTAAACTGCATTTAATAAGGATGCATTATTAAATGATCCGTCGCCTTGTGTCTGCCAGAGCACTGACTCATAATTTTGAGCCATTCCGTCGAGTGTGTAGTTTTGATTCACCAGACAAAGGCCATCATTTCCGGCATTGGCAATTGCATCAAGGCATGCATCAATATGAACGCTGCCGTTGATAACATTGAAAAGCTGATTGTGACCATTGATCTCAAATTGCTCGAAAGTCAGTGGAGATGTTCCTCGTTCTCCGGCGGTATAAATAATAAATGCAACAGAACCACTACCAGTAAATTGAATGTTAAAAGTTGCCTGGAAGGTGATTTCGATCAGGTCAGGAGCAAAGAATCTGACTGTTTTAACATAATTGTTGCTGGCCAAAACCCCACCATCAAAAATTATTTCGTTGAAAGTGATAAT
>CAYOWJ010000167.1:0-5819 GCA_964407625.1 uncultured Lentimicrobiaceae bacterium | reverse complement strand
ATGAGGGATTTTGGAATTTACCTTCAATCAGAATCAGAAGTTTTAGTAGGATAAATCGGAATAATCAGGACAGGACTAAAAGTCAATAATATTATTTCGGATCGCAAATTTCACCAGATCAACAGTGGTGCGAAGATTGATTTTTTTCATGATGTTGTTCTTGTGGGATTCAACAGTCCGGATCGAAATGAACAGTTTGTCGGCTATTTCCTGATTGGTGAGGCCTTCGCCAAATAATTTCAAAACTTCAATTTCGCGAAGTGAAAGCTGCGACAGATAATCCTGGCTGGTTGCTCCATTGTGCGAGCGGTTAATGTAACTGTTGAGAACGATGTTTGTTATTGATTTCCCCAGGTATTCATACCCGTTTCGAAGGGTGTAAATGGCCTGAACAATTTCATTGCGTGATGTCTGATCTGATAAGATACCTTTTGCCCCCGCTTTTATTGATTTCCAGATAAAACTTTCGTTCGAATACATCAGAAGTGCAAGGATATTAACCTTTCCATAGGCTTTTTGTATCCGTTTAATATTTTCGATTTCGAGGTCATTCGCGTTATAAACATTAAGTAAAACAACCTGAATAAAAGTTGCAGGCAGATGCTTCATTTTTTCGAGTAGGGCATCAACATTATTCACAGCGTCAATCACCTCAATTGATTCAGCATTTGCCAAAACCGACATTAATGCCTCCCTAACAATGGGATGTTCATCAACTAAAATAATATTTATATCATTCATCGCATGCCTTTTTGGGCCAATAATCCTTTAAAAAAACTGGCGGCGAAAGTACAATTTTTTACTGCGTAATTTAACGCAATGTCAAAAGGAAAAGACGGTTTATTATTTTGAAGAAATTATCCAGTATGGCATGAAACACCTTACTGGTATGATAAATAATTTTTGACGCAAGTTTTTTTTATTGGCTTTTGAGCGATGGTTCACTCCCAAACTTATCAATACAACCGGTAATTGATGAAGTTATAGCCGACACTCAACCCGAGGAAGTAGTTGTAAATTTTGTTTTTGGAATTGCTCATGCTGCTGAATTCATCGTTTCCTTGCGAAATGTAAAATCCATCCGTTTCGGATGAGGATTTATTACTGAACGGAAATGATACCAGCAACCCAATGTCGAGCAAGTTATCTGATTTTTTACCAAATAGATCAAAATAGCCATTTAGCCGAAACATCAGGGCTGTTGAAATCGGGTTTTCCTGGAAATTTTCATCAATTTCTTTTCCGGATTGTGAATAATAATTGTAAAAAGCGTCATCAGTAATTGGTTTGGGATTGTACTGATTATAAAGGCCATGACGTGAAAATTTGCCTGAAATGTTGTAGTTTGTCTCAAGAGGAAAAATGATGTTTAATCCAGCCTGAAACGACAATGCCTGCAAATATTTGCTGTTGCTGGTCAAAACTTTTCTTACCTCAGTAAATATGGGTAAGATAATGCCATTGCCTGAGGTTGTTTCGTGATATTCTGCCACACTCACGAGGATGTCAACCGGCTCACCCAAACGGTCGGTGTAATCGTAGGGATTCTGGACAAATGCTTCGCTCGATATCCGGTACTGATACTGATAATATGAAACCCCCATCCCGACGCCTAAATACGTGTTTTGGCGTGAGGTTCGTTTGAGGGGATCAGCTTTTTTCGGCGAATTGTCAAAAATATTGATAAGCTGACTAAGGCTGAAGTGTTTCACCATTTCAACGCCAAAACCATATTTGAAGCCAGTATTGTTGCTGAAATCTGAATCGGTCGAAAAGTTTTTCAACTGATTTTCGCTTTGACTGATCATGCCACCAAAACCCCTGAACGACCAGGAAAAACCATTCCATTCCGAGGATTGAATTTTAACCTCAAATCCTTGTACGGGTTTGGTATTTACTTTTTTACCATCAACCTTCCAATCCGGAGGTACCATATATTTGGTGCCGGAAAAATCAAATACCGTGTCAATTTTTATGGTGGCACTGTTGGGAATTAAGCCCAGCTCGATTTTTCCTGAAGCGTTAGTCCCGGCAACCAGTTTCCTGTTATTGACGTTTTCATCGAATTCGATGCTGATTTCGCTTACAATGTCGGTTAATTTGTATTCCTGGTTAATTTGTTTAATGGTTGAGTTGATAAAGGTCAATGAAACGTTGGACCGGGCCAGGTTTTCATCCTTTTGCCTGATTGCGGTGATTTTGGGCTGATCGCCAATGAACCGAATTTCGATGATATAGTTAACCACATCACTCAACGACCAGTTGGTGTTGCTGAATGTTTTCCTGATCCCAAACTGCATCTTATTGGACGAACTCAGTTTTGTGGTGTCAAATCCTGTTTCGATCAGTTTATAGTCAAAATCGGTGATATGGTAAAGGTCGCAGGCGTTTCTTATTATTTCGGTGTATTCATCAATGGCAACAATGTCGAGGTATTTTTCAATTACCAGTGACTCCTGACTAATGTTTTCCTGTTGAATCCTGAAAGGTACATCGAAAACAATTCTGCGGGTATTTGTATCGAAGCAGTTCCTGAAAATCCCTTCCCAGGATGGATCAAAACCGCCAGTATTCATATCTTTAAAATGAGAAGCATCGGAATATTCACTCAATAACAAGCGTGCTTTTCTCAATTTTTCGTTGTTGCTGGTATTTTGCCCGTTTACCGGATGTACGAAGATCAGAAACAGCAGGCAGGCAAGTAAAATCTGGTGTATATTTTTCATCGTCATCAGGTTATTGAATTACGATTTTGTAATTGAGCAAGCGTTCCTGGGTACGAACTACCAGCAGGTAAATTCCGGGATCAGCGGACCCGTTTCTGCTGAGATCAATGGTTACTTCGTTTCTGGTCCCAACCAGATTTTGTTGATGAATCATTTGTCCGGAAGCATTGTAAATCCCGATTATCCCTTCCTCAGAAATTACCTGACTTCCAAAACGGATTGTAAAGATTCCATTTCCGGGATTTGGGAACACGCTGATATTGTCGTCCGGAATTTCGTCGATGGCAACCGGCGCGTTGAAAAATGATCTCGAACCACATGAGTTTTCATCATAATAAGCGATAACAAAGTAGTTAAACGCTGATGGGTTAAAAGCATGATCATCGGGTAACCTGCAATACCAGTCGTTTTTCCCGGGAATGATGAATTCCTGCACAAGTTCACCGGCAGTATTTTTCTGAAACCAGCCCCACTCATAAAATGTTGCGAGTGAATCGGAACAATAAAGCATATTGTCGTTTTCCTTGCGCAGCAATGTAGTTGGTTGCGGGGCCTCTGTATTTGTTATCTCAATTGTTTTTGTTAGCGGGGCAGCAGGACAGTCGAACTGGTTATAAGCAACCAGATGAAGATTATAATTTCCAGGATTATCTCCCCAGTTTACAATTGCAATGTTGCCTGAAACCGTGAGAGGAAAAGAACTGTTGGCAAAAACTCCGCCCGGATTGCCGGCATCGAGTTCCCATTTATAATAGACACCAGGTTTTGGGTCAGTCACCTGATAAATGACCCCTGACTGACTTCTGCAAACCACATATTCTCCGTTAAAACTAAACTCGTCAGGAAGCTGATTTACTACAATCTGGAAGGAATCAACTGCTGTTCTGAAAAAGTTATTCACTTCAAGGCGATAGGTTGTGGTTATTTTTGGCATGAACTCCGGTGTTAGGATATCCGGGTTTATCGCCAGGAGCGAATCAGGATGATCTGAAGTCCAATGATACGTACTCGAGCCATAAGTGTCGGTAATGCTGGCTGCGGGGTATCCGGGATCGCCGGGTAAAAGCATCTGGCCAAAGCAAATGGCCGTGCTTTTTGGAGCCAGTGTTACGGCAGGATCAATTTTATAGGCTGCAAAAGGAGTGATCAGTGTTGTGTCGATAATTCCGAGGCCAGCTATTTCGATCCTCGGCGGAAGGAAATAATAAGGTATTGCCCATGATGTATCGATCAATGGTGTAATTGTTCCAATCCAGTTTTCAGGCACTTTTTGATATTCATAGATTCCTGAATTATTGGTTTTCAGAATTGAATCATAAAGAACAACCGAAACACCGGGTAAAGGCTGTTGGGGGTCGTTCTGAACAAAAACATTTCCCTTTACAGGATAAAATTTTCCTGGTCGTGTATTCTGGTCAAACCAAAATTCGG
This sequence comes from uncultured Lentimicrobiaceae bacterium, assembly GCA_964407625.1. Classification (GTDB taxonomy): domain Bacteria; phylum Bacteroidota; class Bacteroidia; order Bacteroidales; family 4484-276; genus CAJATL01. The sequence goes on along the minus strand of CAYOWJ010000167.1, from coordinate 1,662 downwards.
TGGCGATTTGGTCACTGATTTCAAAACCAAGGAATGAAGAGCGCCTCAGGTAAGAGTTGTTATTGCTGTCGACGCGCATGAAGAACTGATCGTTGCCTGCCAGCGTAAGCGAAGCGTTTGACCAGTCGGCCGAATCTTTACTGATCTGATACCACTCCAGATTTTCACTCTTGCTTACCGTATATTGGGCTACATTGGAATAAGTGTTGATTTTGTGCACCGTATCCGTCCAGACAATGCTGTCGATAGCCGAAGGACGGAGGATGATGTACGGGAAATTCTGATAAACCGAAACCGAATCGTACACCTGGCCGGGACTTTGAAGATCAAAAACTTTGACAGAGGCCTGCCGGGAGTATGGCGAATTATTCGATTTTACGGCAACCGTTAATATGTCGTTTTCAATGTATGTCGAATCAGGATTAATCATGGCCGAATCGTCAAAAATTTCAAAGGCCACACCATCAACATTTACTCTTTTAATCTCAAAATAAAGTGTGTCGGTGGAATACCTTTTGGCTAATTGCTCGCGCGGTTCCATGAGGATATATTGGTCTAATCCAGAATATTGGTAAATGCTGACACTGTCTTTTACAAGCGTGTCGCCCACTGCCCTGATCACAATGTTGGCAAATCGGGCTTCAAGCAAGTTGTTGATGTCAATACTTAACCTCATTTTGTTTCCCAGGTTTTGAAAATCAATCCAATCCTGGTAAATTGTGGTGTCAACAAATTCCCATTCATCAACATTTACGAGGGTTACATCAAAGTCGACAGCGGCATTTCCGAGATGTGAAACTCTTTTTTCACGGGGAGCAATTAAAATGTAAGGATCAACAGCCGCGAACTGAAAAACATCAACCGAATCTCTGGTTTCCGCATTACCGGGATCATAAAGATGAACTGTTGCAGATCGTGTTTCCAGGTTAGGATTCATCAGAATATTCAGATGCAGCGTATCCTCACTGTTACTGCCTAACTCAATCCAGTTGGGCAAAATCGCAGTATTCACAACCCAACTATTCACGTTAACTTTTGTGATGTGAAAATTGATTGCATTGCCGGTAAACTGAACATTCTGTTCACGAGGAGAGGCGAGGAGGAAGGTGTCGAGTGCCGAATATTGATAAACCATCACCGAATCGCGGACATCGGCATTTGAATCATCAGAAATAATAACTTTTCCAACTCTCGTTGCCAGCGTAGGATTTTCGGCAATATTCAAACTCAACAATTCTTCACCTGAAGGATTAACCGAAATCCAGTCAAAATTTCCGGGATATGCTGACCAGTTCTCAACATTTACAGCCGTTACCTGGAATCCGAGATTTGAGTTTCCGGTATGTAAAACCCATTGCTCACGGGGCGCTATAAGGAGGGCAGTGTCAGGCGCCGAAAACTGAAAGACCGAAATTGTGTCGGCAACGTTTGGGTTGGCGGGAGCAAAAATCCTCACTTTCCCAATGCGGGTTTCAAGTAAACCGTTATCGGAAATACCAAGTTGCAACAAATCATTTCCAAAGTCGAGGACCTGAATCCAGCCATTGCCCGAAATGATTTCGGTTTCCCACGGATCATCAACGTTTACTACCGTTATATCGAAATCTACAATGGTATCAGTAAATAAAACTTCATGCTCCCGTGGTGCTGCCAGTAAATATT
>CAYOWJ010000166.1:0-8102 GCA_964407625.1 uncultured Lentimicrobiaceae bacterium | reverse complement strand
CATTTATTTTCCCAAGCGTGTTTGAAGAAGATTATCGGGATTTTGAAAAAGTAGCGGATAGTTTTTTGGAAGCGATGAGGATAGTTAACTTTAAAGACAAAAATTTCATTGTTGGTGAACTTGCATTAAAAGAAGGACACTCACCACACAAGTTTTTGAACAGCTCTGCTGATGATATTGATTATCAATTGCTTGGATTGATTGGGCTCATTATTGCAACACAAGGAACCTACAATAAATTAATTCTTACAGTTGGCTTTCCCTTTACAACCTACCAGCCTTACAGAAATGGGGCTATTGAGTTTTTTAAACGTTCCCACGAAATTGAATTTGACACCAGAACTCTTGGGGGTACTGGCACCGAAAAAGTTAGCTTCTCCGTTCAGGAAGTAGATGTAATGTCGGAGATCGAGGGATGTGTTAGTTCAATTAGAAACGGCAGTTTGAAAGAAAAGGACAGTTTTTTAATTGCCAGTCTTGGTTATGGAACATTTGAATTAGCACTTTCATCACCAGGTGGTTTGATTTACCGTACAACACATAGTGCCCCTGGTTTGATGTATGTTGTTAACAGGCTTAAAAGCGACCTTGAAAAGCATTATTACCTGAGTTTATTAACCGAACAGCAATTAGAACGGGCATTTCAGCGTGGCAGCATGATTATAAACCGCAAAGACACCGACCTGAAAGAACTTAGGTCGAAGGCATTACGGTCATATTATAACGAAGTTATTTCGCCATCAATCAGGAAAAAAATCATGGATGAAGACTTCTACCGTGCACAAAAAATTTACCTTGTTGGCGGTGGTGCCATGTACAACGAGATTGTTGAGTTTTTCAAAGAAGAATTTGAAGGCGTGTTAAAAGTAATCGTTAACCCTGATCCAAACCTTGCTGCCAGCAAAGGATATTGCCAACATTCGGTCGAAATGGCTAACACCAGAATAAAACCCATGGACGAAAAAAGTAGCTATACTTGCGTTGGACTGGATTTAGGAAACAACAATACTGTTGTGACAGTAAATAATGAGTTTTTTCTTTAAAATTCCCTCATTATTACGCAATTCAAACGTTTGAAAATGGTGATGTTGAATATTAGCAAACTATTAAATAATTGATATTGTATAAATTAGGATGATTTTTTATTATCTCAATTTGTGACAGCTCAATGAATTCGACACTAAACAGAATATTATTAGGACGTTACTAAACGTACAATTTTATGCCCTGACAATGCCCGAAAAAAGTTAATCTCTACTTTATCGGGCATTTTTTAATGCTTAATTGCAAAAATATCTTCTTCATTTTAAAAGCCAGTCATACGTCATCAAATCAGAACTTGAAAATGAATTATGTTGCTCATTGGTTAAATCATCTATTTTGGTAAAACCTGAAATACCGAAATACAGCGAAATGAGTTCATCATTACCCGAAATTTCATCTCCTTTTTTCGCATCTTTGCACAAAATTAAACATTCAGATTTGAAACCAGCGATTTTCATTTTCAGGCTTTTCATTTTTATGGCACTCACCTGGTTGGCCGTAAGTTGCGCCAATCCTGTCTCTCCAACCGGTGGCCCAAAGGATGAAACTCCGCCTTCGGTGGTTAAAAGCGATCCACCAAATTACTCAACCAATTTTGATAAATCATCAATTTCGATAACGTTTGATGAATTTGTGAAGCTCAAAAATCCCAACCAACAGGTAATTATTTCGCCTCCCCTGGATGAGCCGCCTGAATTTAAGCTCCGCGGAAAGTCGGTGATTGTCGACCTGAACAGCAAACTCGTCGCCAACACAACCTACTCCATTTTTTTTGGCAGCGCCATCGTTGATCTCACCGAAGACAATCCCCTTACAAATTTCGTTTACGCATTTTCAACAGGCAGCTACATCGATTCATTGTCGGTAGGAGGGGAGGTGCTCAGTGCTTTTGACCATAAACCTGCTGAGGGTGTATTTGTGATGCTTTATCCCGAAAAAAACGACACTATTCCCCAGGACTCGGTGCCTTGCAAGGTGCGGCCTCTCTATGTTTCAAAGACAGATAAAAACGGGATTTTCCAGTTAAGAAATCTGAGAAATGAACCGTATAAAATTTTCGCACTTAAAGACGTGAACAGCAATTATCTTTTTGACCAGCCTAATGAGGAAATTGCATTTATCGATTCGCTGATTAAGCCCGAATCAGCGCTTTTCCCTGACATGACTGTTAAATCAGATGATACATCCAAAAAGGACACTTTAATCGTTGCCAGTCTTTATAAAAATTACTTTCATTTGATGATGTTTCAGCAGGATGATTCGGTGCAAAGAATTTTGGCAAGTGAGATGACTACCCCGGGAAGGTATAAAATGGTGTTTAAATATCCTGTAAAAGGAAGCTTAAAACTGGATGTAATTAATAAGGAGGTTGCCGAAGACTGGAAAACGGAAGAATTTAATACCCGGCGCGACACCTTGCTGGTGTGGCTGCATGATGTAAGTTACGACAGCATCCAGGTTAAAGTTTCGGTGAACGATTCGATACTCGACACAACCATGATTGTTTTGAGAAAACAAAAACCAGATAAAAAGAAACGGAAAAATGATGATGAGGTGGTTACCCAGTGGATTAAAATAAATCATAATGCAAAGAACCGTAGTTTTGAATTAGGCAACAGGTTAATGATAAATTTTGATGATCCGTTGCGTTCGGCTGATTTTACCCACACCCAGTTTATTTCTGGAACCGATACTACCTGCAATCCGCCGTTTCTGGCTACCGACAGTATCCTTCGGCATTTTGTTTTGGATGGTGAAATTGTTGAAGAAAAAAACTACGACTTCATCTTTCCAGACTCTTCATTTTACTCCATTTATGGCCTTACCAACGACTCGACGCAATTGTCCTTTAAAACAAAAGCAGCAAAAGAATATGGAAATATCCTGGTTGATGTTGAACTGGAAACCGGCGAATTTCCTTATCTTCTCCAATTGCTTACGCCGAAAGGTGAGGTTTTAAGAGAGAAACTGGTTACAGAAAGTTCGGTGGTAACTTTTATGTACGTTTTGCCCGGTAAATACATGCTCAAGGCTATCGGTGATAAATGGCACAACCGGAAATGGGACACGGGATATTACTTCCTAAAAAGACAGCCGGAAAACGTATTGTTTATTCCGGCTGAAATTGAGGTTAGAGCCAACTGGGATATCGAAAAAAGCTGGTTGCTCCCCTAAATAATCTATTTTTTAAGACAAAAAAAATACCTGTTGCTGAATTAATTATCGTTGCAACGATTGATACATTCAATGATTTCGGTTAGTGTCTGGTTTTTAAGAGAGTAAAATATTTTCTTCCCGTTGCGCTTGGAGGCTAGAACACCCTTGGTTTTTAAAATATTCAGGTGATGCGAAGCCGAAGCCTGCTCGATGTCGAGTTTTTCGTAAATCTCGGTAACACTGAGCTGTTTTTCGTGTAATAAATCAATAATTGCAATGCGCATTGGGTGAGCTATTGCTCTTAATTTGCTGGCTGCCAGCTCAAGTTTGTCGATGTCTAATAATAATTTTCCCATAAATTTAGTTTTGGGCAAAAATAGAAATATTTATACATAATAAGCGAATAAATATGTAATTTATTTAATTTTTAAATAAGGTGGTAAATTCAAACCTTGTCCCGTCAAAAAGTCCTTTGTCGCTTAGCTTCAATGCAGGAATAACAAGCAAGGCCATAAAAGAGAGCGTCATGTAAGGTGCACCTAATCCGGAGCCTAAACCTTTCGCAAGTTTATCCATTTTGTCATAAGCTCCTGCGACTTCAAATCCATCGTTTGCCGACATGAGACCGGCCACCGGCAAAGGCAGGATATTTTTTTCAGGTCCGTCAACCAGCGAAACTCCTCCTTTGGCATCGATCAGCAGGTTTATGGCTTCTATAATTTCTTTATCCGAAGTTCCCACCGCAATAATATTATGGCTGTCGTGAGCAACTGTTGAAGCAATCGCGCCTCTTTTAAATCCGAAATTATTAATAAAACACACTGCAGGTTTTGCTTTTTGATAGCGATTCAGAACAACCATTTTCAGGATATCATTTTCGGTATCACTGATGATGTTTCCATCACTGATCTTTGCTGAAGCAAGGTATTTTTCGGTGATCAGTTGCCCGTCGAAGGCGCGGATTACCCCGATTTCGCCGGACTTGGCCGGAACAAAAATATCTTCGATCGAAATTGTTAAGGCATGGAAATTATTAGGTTCAGCTTCCTTTACCGACGGGATTAAACACTTCCCGTTATCGGCAACTTTTATTCCGCCGATAAACGTGTTGAGCACATTAAAATCGCTGAGATTATCGACGATGATAAAATCCGCGTCATCGCCTTGTCGCAATAATCCTACGTCAAGTTTATAATGATTTACCGGATTTATGATGCAGCTTTTTAAGACAAGCATGGGGTCGAAACCTCTGGCGACGGCGCGTTTCACCAATTGGTTGATATGACCGTGAACAAGGTCGTTTGGGTGTTTGTCGTCGGAACAGAACAAAACCATTTCTGGGTGGGTTTCGAGCAGGCCGATCAGATCGTCAAAATTCTTAGCCGCGCTGCCTTCCCTGATTTGGATTTTCATGCCCCATTTAATCTTATCAAGCGCTTCTTCGATAGTGAAACATTCGTGATCGGTGGTAATGCCGGCCTGAATATATTTCCTGGCATCGTCGCCTTTCACCCCCGGAGCATGGCCATCCACAGGTTTATTATACTTTTTTGCGATGGCAATTTTTTCCATCACTTCTTTATCTTCAAATAAAACACCCGGAAAATTCATCATCTCCGACATATATTTAATCTCAGGCATTTTGAGCAATTCTTCTATTTCGGCAACGCCAAGGCTGGCGCCTGAAGTTTCGAAAACAGTAGCCGGAACGCAGGAAGAAGCCCCGAAGTAAAAATGAAAAGGCACTTTTTTCCCGTTGCTGATCATGTACCTGATGCCATCAATACCAAGCACATTGGCGATTTCGTGAGGATCGGACACCGTGGCGACTGTTCCGTGAACAACGGCAAGCCGCGCAAATTCCGACGGAATCAACATACTGCTCTCGATATGAATGTGCGCATCAATAAGCCCTGGAAGAATAAACTGGTTGTCAACATTTTTCATTTCGGAAATGGAGGAAATCTTTCCGTCCTTAACAGTGACTAATCCCGGGAAAACGCGTTCGTTGATCAGATCAACAATATTTCCTGAAATCTCAAAACTTCTTTGGTTGGTCATGATAAATATTTTTATTGGATGAATGCTTAAACCTTCCTTTCAAAAGAAAACAAAGGCAAAAATACTAATGGAATTTTGAGACTGGCACAATTTCGATATTCTGAAGGTGTAAAATTTTCTGGGCTTTATCGAAATCCTCAGTAAAACCAAGCAGGAAGCCGCCGCCTCCTGAGCCGCAAAGTTTCAGGTAATAATCCCCCGACTCGAGTCCTTTTTGCCAGGCATCAAGAAAAGCAGCAGGAATCATGGGTTTTAGGTTGGATAGTAAAAACCTGGAGAGTGATTTTAAATGGCCAAAAAACTCGTTGATTTCGCCTTTAACGATCGATTGAATGCATCCGTTTGTAAAAGGAATCATCTCATTTTTGATCAGATTATAAAAGCGGTCTTCTTTACATTGCTCAAAAAACAGGTTTACAAGAGGGCCTGTTTTTCCGGGTTTCCCGGTGTTGATAAGAAAAATCCCGCCATTTTTCGAAAATTCACGCGGTATCCCCACGGTTTCGATATTGGTTTTTGATTTGATGAGCAGTGGATTTTTGATGTAGCAGTTCAGCGGGTCCATGCCGGAGCTGACACCATGAAAAAAAGATTCCATCTGAGCAAAAATCCTTTTTAAGTGCAGTAAATCTTCAGTCGATATTTTTTCATCACCAACAATTTTATTCCGGGAGTATTTCCCGTAAATTGCTGCACATAAAGCGCCTGAGCTGCCGATGCCGTAACCCTGTGGAATTGTTGATTCAAAATACAATCCTGATTCAACATCAATTTTAAACGAGTCGAAATCCATTTCGAAAAGCAGTTCCTTTTTCTCCGCTAAGTTGAGCAAATAAACCTGGTATTCGCGGAGTGATTTATTCGATTCAGTTGCAAAGTCAAGATCGGTGTATTTATCGTCGTTGATGTAACTCAACTCGCCTTTAAAATGCGTGTAAGGTACCGTCAATGCCATCGAATCGCACATGATGCTGTACTCTCCAAACAATAAAATCTTGGCGTAAAATGTTTCGTTTTTCTTTATCATTTCAGTTTTTTAGGGCCTTCACCCAGCTTGTCATCAATAATTTTGTTTTCATCGCAATCGGCCAATAACTCATTTTTTATAAAATCTCTTACCGTTTTTGTTTCACGTTCGGGATATAAAAGATGAACATTTGGTCCGGCGTCGAGGGTAAAAACAATGTTTGTTCTGGTTTGTTTGCGAAAATCCCAAATTTTTCGGATAACATTCAGTGTTCCCGGCTGTATGAGCAAATATCCCGGATTTGAAGCCATCATCAAGGCGTGCAGGGTGAGTGCCTCGTTTTCGACAATTTTAACAAAACCATCAAAATTTCCGTCGGTCAGAAAAACCGAAAGTTCAGCCAGATTCTGGTAAGCCTGTGTTATCCGTGCTGCTGCAAAAGGATGGTTTTCCATCAACCCATGTCCTGCGCGGCTCGAGACTGCTTTTTCATTTTTATTGATGATCAGTATGGTGTCGCGTAAATTTTGAAATATCGGGTGGATGCTGGTTTTTAGCGGAGAGGCGTAAAAATCGGAGGTTTCCTGCAAAGAATCAATTTCCCCCCAGGTGACAAATCCGCCGTAAATGCTGCGGGAAGCGCTTCCAGAACCAATCCTGGCTATGTTGGAAGCTTTCTGGAAAAAGTCGCCATTTTCGTTTCCGGTGCCTGCAATTTGTTGTTCCATCGAACAAAGGCATAAAGCCAGCGCACTCATCGCTGATGCCGACGAAGCAATCCCGGCAGAATGGGGGAAAGTGTTGCTGCTGTGTATTTCGAGATCGAAATTTTTCAGAAAAGGAAAAATGTCAGAAACTGCCTCGAAAAAGGTTGAAATTTTTTGCCCGAATTGTGGCTTTTTCTCACCTTCAAAAAAGAAGTCGAACGAAATTTTTCCGGGGTTTTGTGAAGGTCTGTATTTTACAAGGGTTTCGGTGTACGAATCCGACAGCGTCATGCTGATCGAGGGATTTGATGGAATCTGAAAACCCTTCTTACCCCAATATTTTATGAGCGCAATGTTGCTTGGACTGCGCCAGGCGATGGTTCCCCCGGAAAAATCCTCACCTGGCCGGTTGCCGGTTTTCTCGTCTTTTACCATAATTCGATTTATTTTGTAAAAACCACTTGATTAGCATGATGGTAAACGATTTCGTCAAACGAAAAAATCGTGAAATATCCTTTTTCGTGCAGGTATTTCTCAAGGTCGGTACGTTCGTTTTTCCAGGTCATCATCACAAAATCTCCTCCCCAGGCACCAAGCGATTTCACGGAGCCTTCGTATCCCGGAAACCTGATTTCACCTATAGTTTTTCTACTCAGAACCTTCGAAATTATTTTTTCGTGTTCTTTGATTGCGTAATCAAAATCGCTCAGGCTGTGGGCAAAAACAATTTCTTCGGTAAGCTCCGAAATCTGCTCAATTTCTGATTCACGCGATTTAAGCAGGTTGTGATAACATTTGATGCTCCGGTCGGATTGCTGTTTTTTGCCGAGATAAACAAAAAAAATCTGGTCCCTGAATCCCGGATCAAAAGTTACCGGTGTAATTTTTGCATTTTCTGCGTTAAGCTGATAAAGAATCGGGCCTCCTGCACGGGCACAGGCCACATCAAAACCGGAGCCTTTGGATGTTTTGTGGTGCAAAACCATCGGATCGACATCAAACCAGTGGGCGATGTTTGATAATAGCGACGAACTGCTTCCCAGCCCCCAGGCAAGATCAAAATTGATGTTCGAAATAACTTCAAAGCCACTTTGATTCCTGAGTATTTCTGAATTTAACTGATTTGCGGCAAGCAGAAGCTTTTGCAGAATTGCCGCTTTTTCGTG
>CAYOWJ010000165.1:6460-8275 GCA_964407625.1 uncultured Lentimicrobiaceae bacterium | reverse complement strand
TTCAGGGATGTATTTTCTTGATATTTCAACTGATCAAAAGAGCTTCCGTAAAAAGATATTCATAAAATAATAACCATTCGATAAAAAATGGCGGCAAATTTGTAAAGTTTGCCGCCATTTTTTTTCCCGGTACACCTTAATAATATAGTTATCCTACCTGGCTTATCTTTTTTAAAGCGTCCATTTTACTGATTTCGATAAAATCACCATTCATTTTAATAATACCATCTTCTTTAAATTCTTTAAGAATCCTGATAAAACTTTCCTTCGAAAGGCTCGTCATGTCAGCCAAATCCTGTCGTGAAAGGGTGATTTTGTATGGATTGGATTCGTAAACGTCGTTGGCAAGATAAAGCAGCGCATCAGCAACCCTGCCCGGCATTTGTTTTTGAGTCAAATCAACAAAGCGACCAAAAGCATAAACTGAGTTACGGTTGAGGTGTTCGATAAATTTTTCTGCAAAATCAGGATTCGACCTGACGCATTGTTTAAAGTTATCAACATTAACAAAACACACGGTCGAATTTTCGAGAGCTGTGGCAGTGTAATAGTTTCGGTTGTCAAAATAAATTCCTAAAGCCCCAAATATTCTTGGTGGTTTGATAACTTTTAGAAGAAGGTTTTTACCATTGTAGCCTTCCAGGTAAATTTTTACCAGGCCGGAAGTCAGCATTAAAATATGGGTTGATGCGGTTCCCTGTTTAAAAATCATTTCGCCGGATTTGTACGTAACCTCAAACCTATCTTTATTGACAATATCTAACTCTTCACTAGTCAATAAATTGAAAAGTGGCGATTTATTGTTGCATTCACTGCAACCCCCGCAGTTAACTGACCGTTTAAAATTAATCATATTAATAAAATTACCCGCTGAAAGGGGATTTTTAATGAAGCAAAAGTAAGCATAATATCAATACATTAACATATTAAAATCAACGGAAGATTAATTTTGATTGACATAGATCAATACTAACACTGATAAATATTTCGATATATCAGTATTATGTTGTGGTGTGAAGGTTGTCCAGTATTTTTGGTAAGTCTATTTTTGCTCAAATTTCAAAACCAACTAAATTTATTATTTAATATGAAAAATTTATTCTTAGCAAAATTATCAATGCTGTTGATGGTCATGGTACTAATCGCAGCGGGATGCACAAAAGAAGGCCCACAAGGACCTGCAGGAACTAACGGAACCAATGGTACAAACGGTACAAATGGTACAAATGGTGCTGATGGAACCGCAGGTTGCATCGAATGCCATTCACCAGACGGAATTGAACTGGCTGCAACACAGTATGAGCTTTCAAAACACTCATGGGGTGAAGCAGCTTTTGAAGAAGCTGGTAATACTGGCTGCACTCCATGCCATGCATCAGAAGCATTTAAGTATGTAGTTGAAAACAATGTACCTTCAACATTTACTTTAAACCCAACTACCAACAAGTATGTAAATGGCTACACCACTGTTGCAACAGCGGCTTATGGTGAAATTACCTGTTCAACATGCCACAGTGCTTTGCATACAACCTACACCACTGGTGATTTAGGTTTAACAACGGTTGCCCCGGTTTCGATGACCATGTGGGGTGGTGCTAAAACCATTGATTGTGCCGCCGATGGTGGGATAAGTAATTTGTGTATCAAATGTCACCAGCCACGTCCTTTCACTGCTTCGGCAGCCGACGGAAATGTACTTGACTATGTTGGTATAGCAGCAGCTCCCGGCGATTGGTTCTACAATCCGGATGGTGGTACAGCTACCAAACTGAAACCAGGTTATCGTACACATCCTCACTATGGCACAGCAGGTGC
>CAYOWJ010000165.1:0-6360 GCA_964407625.1 uncultured Lentimicrobiaceae bacterium | reverse complement strand
GGAACTGCCCCTAACCTTACCCCTGATGGAGCCTACAATAGCTTGACCTCGTTGGGGTTAATAGATCAGGCAACACCAGAAAACAGCGTAATTTATGAGTATCCAAGCCCAGCATCTTCAACACACAACTGGAAAAAATACACAGTTGATGAAGCTGCAGCAATTTTGCTTTGGATCGAGGACGGTGCTAAAAATAATTAATCAGAGGACAATTAAATTTAAAATCTTAAATGATGAAATCAATAAAATACTTGTTTGTAATATTTCTGATGTCAACTATTTCGGTATTTGCACAGGAAGAAGAAGCACCAGACAACAGGCCGGTTAGCAATCCCTTTGAAAGTGGTATGCTTATCGACAACCAGACTATTGTAACACAGACGGCAAAAACGCTGGAGGCTACAATCGAACATCGTTTTGGTAAATGGAACAATGGAATTACTGATGTTTATGGAGTTTACGCTCCATCGAATATCCGCCTCGGAATAAACTATACCCCGATAACGAATCTTAACATTGGATATGGTTACACCAAAGATCGTAAACTGATGGATTTCAGGGTAAAATATAATATCATCAATCAAACCCGCTCCGAAAGTTACCCGGTTGCCGTAACATTTTATGGCAACATGGGAATCACCTGCGTTGATTCGGCTGATTTTGGCGTAAACTACCAATTCACCAACAGATTTTCGTACTTTGCACAGCTCATTATTGCCCGCAAATTCAATAATAACTTCAGCATGCAGATCTCGCCAAGCTTTTCACACCTGAATTCGGTTGATTCGTTGAATGAACACGATAAAATCGGAATATCAATCAGCGCAAGATACAAGATTTCTGCACAATCGGCAGTAATATTTAATTATGACATTCCGCTGGATATTAAATCCATTTACGAAAACAGTGAACCCATTAATAAGCCAAAACCAAATCTTGGGTTTGGTTGGGAAATTTCTTCGGGTACCCACGTATTCCAGATTTTTGCTGGTACAGCAAATACCCTCAGTCCACAGTACAACATGATGGAAAATCAAAACGATTGGGCTAAAAAGGGACATTTGTTCGAGGAAATGATGATTGGCTTTAATATTACCCGACTCTGGAATTTTTAAGAAGTAATATTTGAAGTGCCAAAAAAATGGACAATAATTATTCAAATGAAAATTTAAAATATTGAATTCCTATGATAAGGGTGTTTAGTCCATTTTTCACCCTTTTCATTTTTCTTGATTATAAACTTTAACCTGCTAAATGCCTGACATTTGTTTTACAATAAAGGAAGGTAAGGCGTTCTAAAAATTGAACTCAAACTATGAAAACCGGTTTTAGAAAAATAATTTTACTTGCAACAGGGCTATTATTACTGTCGTTTCCTGCCTTATCGCAGGATGACAAAGAAATTCCTGCCAATGTTATCCAAAATCAAAAGTGTTTTAAATGCCATGGTGATAAATTTTATACCTTTTTTAACGAATCTCAGGGTAAGCAGGTTAAGGAAAGGATGAACCCTTACTTTGTGTTCGACTCGGCTACATTTTATACTTCCAACCACAAAACATTTGTTTGCACCGATTGCCACTCAAGCGATTACGAAAATTTCCCACATGATGGGAACCTCAGGATGGATGCAAAGTTCCAGTGCATGGATTGCCACGGTGGCGACGAAACTTATGCAAAATTTAACTTCGAAGGTATCGAGAGCGAATTCCATCAGAGTGTTCATTCGAGCCGGCATGATGAGAGCTTTACCTGTTGGATGTGTCACAATCCTCATTCATACAAAATCAGTGCACGCAACACCGAAAATCTTTCACTAACGATCGCCTACGACAATGCGATTTGTTTAAATTGTCATGCTGATATTGACAATTATCAGATGCTTACCGAAAAGGAAAACCCAAATGTTTTGGTTACTCATGATTGGCTACCCAATCAAAAAGCACATTTTGCAAATGTTCGGTGCATCGAATGTCATACTCAAAATAATGACAGTATCCTGGTAGCACACCTGATTTTGCCTAAAGAACAGGCAGTAAAGAAATGTGTACAATGTCACCAGAGCAATTCAATTTTAATGGCCTCTTTATACAAATATCAGGTTCTGGAAAAACGGAATAAAGCAGGCTTTTTGAACGCTTCCCTCATGAACGATTCATACGTAATCGGTGCAAATCGCAATATCTACTTAAATATTATCAGCCTGGTGATGTTTGGATTTGTAATCCTGGGAATAACCGTTCACTCAATTATCAGAATTCTTAAAAAATAAAAAACTCATGTCAGAACGACTATATTTATATCCTATCTGGATCAGACTGTGGCACTGGACAAATGCCATTTTATGTCTCATACTCATTATTTCAGGAGTGAGCCTGCAATATTCGAATCCCGAATATCCTATTATCAGGTTTGATATTGCGGTTACTATGCACAACATTGCCGGAATTCTACTCACGTTAAGTTACTTCGTTTTTGTTATTGGAAATGCATTTACACCAAATGGCAAATACTATAAAACCCAAATTAAAGGATTATTCGAAAGCCTTAAAAAACAGGCTGTTTATTACACTATTGGCATTTTTACACATGCCGAAAAACCATATCCGGTAACCAGAGACCGCAAGTTTAATCCACTCCAGAAAGTTTCGTATCTGGTGACCATGTATTTTTTCCTGCCTCTGATTTTTATCACAGGCTGGGGGCTTTTATTTCCGGAAACAAATCTTACCAATGTTTTTGGAATAAGCGGTCTTCATCTCACCGCATTACTACACGGAATTATTGGGTTTTTTATCTCGGTTTTTATGTTTGTCCATATTTATTTCTGTACAATAGGAACTACAACCTGGAGCAATTTTAAAAGCATGATTGATGGTTGGCATTAACAGTGAAAAAGAATTTTCGGCAAATATTGAGCTGGCTCAAACAGTGTGTCTGACTTGTTATTGTTTTTGATAAGACGCTGATTGGAAGTAAACAACACTAAAACGTTTGAAAGATGCAAGCTAAGAGAAAATATTTTATTATCGTTAACAAGATTCTGATTTTTGTTTTAATACTGATTTCGGGAAGGCTTGTTGCCCAGACAAATGATGATTGCCTGATGTGCCATGGCGATCCTGAGCTAACAATGGTCAGAAAGGGCAAAAAGGTATCTTTATTCATTACTCCCGAGGCAATTTCAAAATCGGTACACACCACTGTTGAATGTGTTAAATGCCATATCGAAGAAGATGCTGAGAATTTCCCTCATGCCGACAACATAAAAAAAATGCCGCTTGTGAATTGCGGGAGCTGCCATAAAGATGCCGACATGGAGTTTTACCAGGGCATCCACGGAAAAGCCTTCAGCCGAAATGATCCTTATGCCCCGGATTGTAAAGAATGTCATGGAACACACGATATTCTTACGCGAACGGACCCGACATCACGAACCTATAAAATGAATATCCCTTATTTGTGTGGAAATTGCCACAAAGAAGGGGCGCCGGTATCACGAAATTATAATATTACCGAGCACAACATTATCGAAAACTATAGTGAAGGGATTCACGGAAGAGGATTATTCGAAAGCGGTCTTCTGGTAACTGCAACTTGCAACGACTGTCACGGGAACCACTTGGTGTTGCCACATACCGATAAAAATTCTACCATTCATCACGATCAGGTTGCAACTACTTGTATGGCATGTCATGTCAGAATTGAGCAGACACACAAAAAAGTAGTCAGAAATGAATTATGGGAAAAAGCACCTGGTGCCGTGCCTTCATGCAGCGATTGCCACCCGCCACATATTGTCGAATTTCAATCGATCGAAAAAACTGTTTCCAACAAGGTGTGCCTGGCTTGCCACGATGTTGCCAATACTATAAAAAGGCCAATTTTTAAGGGTGATAGCATCATACCTGTTGATATTTCACACCTGGCTAATTCGGTGCATTTAAATATTCCATGTATTAAATGCCATGCCGATGCAAATCCAAAACTGGAACGGCCTTGCGAAACATCCAAATGGGTTGATTGCTCGAACTGCCACATTGAAGTTGCCAACGATTATTTCGACAGCGGGCATGGAAAGGCCTACATTGAGAAAAAACCAGACGCACCTTATTGCACCAATTGCCATGGCACCCATGAAACCAAATCAAAAACTGATGACAAATCACCGATATATCGATCTGCTGTTCCTGCTCTTTGTGGAAGCTGTCACAGCAAAGGCGGACAGGCCAATAATCACGCCGTTTTAAAAGAGGTTGATGCTTATGCTGATTATTCAAAAAGTATTCACGGCAAGGGATTATTGGAAAAAGGGCTTTTGGTGAGTGCGATCTGCACCGATTGCCATACTACACACCACGAACTTAAAATGACTGATAGCGCCTCATCAGTTAATCCTGCAAATGTTCCGTTAACCTGTGCTAAATGCCACAAAAGCATTTATGACGAATACCTGAGCAGCGACCACTCTATCAGAGACAATACCGATAAATTAAAGTTTCCAACTTGTACCGATTGCCATTCTGCGCATATTATCAGCGAGATCGATCAAAGCAAATTCATGACTGAAGTCACACTGCAATGTGGTAAATGCCATCAAAAACTTTCTGAAACCTATAAAGAAACCTACCACGGCAAAGCTTACCAGCTCGGTGATTTAAGAGCTGCCAGATGTTCAGATTGTCATGGATCTCACTATATTCTCAACGGGAAAAATCCTAACTCACAGATAGGTTTTAAAAACATTGTCACAACCTGTAAAAAATGTCACAGCAACGCCAATCTTGAGTTTACAGGCTATCTGACCCATGCTACACACAACGATAATGACATTCTGTTTTATTCATTTTGGGCAATGACCACTCTGTTGGTATCCGTGTTTTCGTTTTTCGGCTTTCATACACTCATCTGGTTGCCAAAGTCGATGAAACAGCGGAAAAAGAATAAACACGTAAAAGAAACTGGCCCAATCAAGTATTATCGCCGTTTTAACACGAGGCAGCGTTTTACCCATCTCATGGTTATCATAAGTTTTTTAGTGCTGGCACTAACCGGAATGACCCTAAAATTTGCACACATGGAATGGGCTACTTTTGTAGCTAACTTCCTTGGTGGCGTTAAAAATGCCGGGAACCTGCATCGTTTCGCTGCTATCCTGACCTTCGGGTATTTCGCATTTCATCTGTACAATCTGGTATTACTCAGAGCCAAAGCAGGCAGCAGCATTAAGGAATTTGTTTTCGGCAAAGGCTCTATAATGTTTAATAAGCAGGATTATTTTGATCTGCGGGATTCGATAAAATGGTTTTTGGGTAAAGGCCCCCGCCCTGAGTATGGTCGCTGGACCTATTGGGAAAAGTTTGATTACATGGCGGTATTTTGGGGCGTGGCGGTGATTGGTTTCTCTGGTCTGATTTTATGGTTTCCGGAATTTTTTACGCTGTTTTTGCCGGGCTGGGCTATCAACGTTGCTCAGATTATTCATAGCGATGAAGCCTTACTTGCGACTGGATTTATTTTCACGATTCACTTTTTTAACACTCACCTCCGGCCAGAATCGTTCCCGATGGACACTGTAATTTTTACCGGACATGTGCCTTTGGAAGAATATAAAAAAGATCGTCCCCGTGAATACCAGGAATTGGTTGAATCGGGCAGGCTCGATGAGATGGTAGTAGAAAGAGAATTTTCGCCACAATGGATGAAGGTAGTTAAATTTTTTGGCTTCACATTCCTCGCCCTTGGAGTAATTATGGTCATATTAATTGTTTATTCATTACTTTTGGGTGTTTATTAATCGTACTTGATAATGATCGTTTTGAAGAATGGCGTTCTTTTTGTTATTAAATCGGGAAAATTTTTAAAATATGTTTCAGGACGTTTATGCTTCTCATAAATGTAATAATCGCCTGAAGCTTTGATAAAGATTGTTTTTGAAAATTAATTATTAACCAAAATTTAAAATGTTATGCTATTAAGAAGTTTATTATTTGCATGTTTTCTGTTTTTCTTAGGAAACATGGCCACTATGGCTCAGGCTCACGATTACGTCGGAGTTAAAAAATGTAAAATGTGTCACAACAAACCAGCTACTGGAGCTCAATTCAAACAATGGTCTGAAACGAAACATGCCACTGCAATGCAGAGTTTAAAAGGTGATGAAGCCAAAGACCCTAAATGCTTAAAATGTCATGCTACAGCGGGCAGCGTTAAAGCAGCCAACATGGGTACACTTACTGTTGAAGAAGGTGTATCATGCGAAACCTGCCACGGACCAGGAGCAGATTATAATCCAACAGCTATTATGAAGGACAGGGCAAAATCAATTGCCGCCGGAATGATTATTCCTGACGAAAAGTT
>CAYOWJ010000164.1:0-8278 GCA_964407625.1 uncultured Lentimicrobiaceae bacterium | reverse complement strand
TCCGGGAGGTTTCAAAACCCTGGTCGAGGGAGAGGACAAATTTTGGGAAATGGTCGTTAACTTTTTCTAAGGAGCCGTACTCACGGTCAATTACTTTGCTATCGTTTAAAGTGGTACAAACCTGAATATAGATTTTGTCCTGATTTTTCTGAGCGATGAAATCAATTTCCAGATTATTCATTTTTCCAATGGTAACTTTGTATCCATCAGCCAATAAATGGAGAAGAACAACATTTTCAAGTTGGCCAGGTAATGATTCCGGAGTGAAACCTGTTGTTGCCAGGCGAAATCCAACATCGCTCAGATAGTATTTTTCGTGCGTTTCGAGCAAACGTTTTCCTTGTAAATCAAAGCGGCGGACCTGCTGCAGTAATAAGGCATTCATGGCAAACGAAATATAACTTTGAACGGTTTCAACGGATACTTTTCGTTGTTGTGATTTTACATAATCGCTGATATTTTTTGCCGTGGTAATATTCCCACAATTATCAATCAGAAATTCGATAATTTTTTCGAGCATGGCTGCATCCCGAATATTGTAGCGAACTACCACATCTTTCAAAAGAATGGTGCTGTAAAGCGAACTGAGGTATTGCCGAATCACCGTTTCGTTCCACTCAAAAGCATGAATACCTGGAAATCCGCCATATTTGAGAAATAAATCAAAAGTATCAATGCCGGTGTGTTCTTTTTGATTTAGTTCGGTCAGAAACTTGAATTCAGGGTAAGTAAGTGTGTACATCTTAAATTCCAAATACCTGCCCGAAAGCAGCGTAGCAAGCTCGGAGGATAGCAAGCGGGCATTAGATCCGGTGATGTAAATGTCGAAATTCTTAATGGCAAGAAGCGAATTAACAGCCTTTTCCCACTCCCCGATTTCCTGAACTTCATCAATAAAAAGATAAGTTGTAATTTCGGGATGTTTTGTATGTTCCACAACATAATTATGCAAATCAGAATAATTTCTGATGGCATCAAATTCAAAAAGCTCTTTGTTGATGTAAATGATTCGTTCGGTATCAATGCCATTTTCGATAAGTTCGTCGATGATTTGCAACATTAGCGTACTCTTTCCGCATCTTCGTATGCCGGTTATGGCCTTTATCAATGGTTTATCAATAAACGGGCGGATTGCATTTAAATACTTTTCTCTTTTTATCATAGTTTTCGATTATAATCTAATAAATGCAAAAATAATACAGTTTTTTCGATTACGATCTAATATAATTATATTTTTTCATGTTTTTACGATTATAATCGAATAAAAGTAAAAATCAGATAAAGATTTCGATTATAATCGAATAAAAAATAGTTTTGATATTTTTGAATATTAAGATATTGAAAATCAATTCGCAATCAGTGATATGGACAAATTTACTTTTAAAAATGAAATTTGTCCAATAAATTTTTGGATTTTTCCGGAAATGAAATTTTGTTTTGTCACCTCAACCCCTAACCCCTTCCCCTAAAAGGAAACTGGGGACTCCCGCTCTAAACCCCTATTTTAACTTAACCCTCGCTGCAATCCTGGTCGAAAAAGTTACAAAAGCTACCACGGTTACCGAACTCAGCGGCATCAGAATGGCGGCAATGATGGGTGATAATATTCCCTGAACAGCAAACGAAAGCCCCACAATATTGTAAAAAACCGAAATAAAATAACTGGCTTTTACAATATTGAGCGAAGTTACCGAAAAGCGGATAAACTTCACCAGATCAGCAAAACGACCGGATTCGAGGATGGCATCGCAGGCCGGCGAAAACTGGTAAATGTCGTCGGCAATCGAAATCCCGACATCGCTGGCATTGAGGGCACCAGCATCATTTAAACCATCGCCAATCATCAAAACATGTTTGTTTTGTTTTTTCAGATTTTTAATGTACTCCAGCTTGTCGTTGGGCGATTGCCTGAAATGCAACCTTTCGGAGTTTCGAAACAGAAGGCCGAGTTTGCTCCTGTCGGAATCGTTATCTCCGGATAAAACATGAAGTTCATAATCTGGCAACAGGGTGTCGATAACTGCATCGATTCCTTCGCGGTATTTGCTTTCGATGGTAAAACGGGCTTTAAAAACACCGTCAACCGAAACAAAAACCTCCGAAGCCGCAGTTTCGGCATATTCGCCTTCGTGCTGGATAAAATCCATCGAACCTACTTTTACATGCAAGCCGTCAACGGTTCCTTTGATTCCGGATGCAGGAATTTCCATAAAATTCTCCACTTCATCAATGTGGTCAGAATCCAGGAAATCGAAAACCGCCATGCTGAGCGGGTGCGCCGACTGTCGTGCCAGCGATTTTACTGCAATGGTTTCGGCTGGCGAAAGTTGCCCGTCAGTAAGTACAACATTTTTTGACCGATTATGAGTGATGGTCCCGGTCTTATCAAAAACTACCGTATCAATATTAGTGATGCGTTCAACAACGCCTGTATTTTTCAGATAAAACCCCTTACCACCAAAAATCCGCATGGCTGTTCCAAACGAAAAAGGCATCGAGAGCGCAATGGCGCAAGGACATGCCACAATTAAAACCGAAGTAAAAGCGATAATCGCTTTTGATGGATCGAAAAAATACCAGAAAATAGCTGTAATTGTAGCGATAAGCAAAACGGCAATGGTGAAATTTTTGCTCAGCCTGTCGATCAATGAGCTGATCCGGGAAGTCGTTTTTTCGGGATCCGAATTCTGGTTCCATAACTGGGTAAGCTGGCTCTGGGCCACATCTTTGGTGATGATGACCTGGATGGCGCTGCCAATCTGCTTTCCGCCGGCATACAAAACGTCGCCTTCCTTTTTATTTACAGGTAACGATTCGCCGGTAACAAAGGAATAATCGATAAAACCCTGCCCTTTTTTAAGTACACCATCGGCGGGGATAAGTTCCTGGTTTCGGATTAAGATAATGTCGCCGGCTACAAGATTTTTCAGCGGTGTGCTTTCTTCTCCCTTTGCGGTAATCTTTGTAACGGCCACCGGAAAATAGGATTTGTAATCACGGTCGAAAGCCAGGCTTTGATAGGTTTTATCCTGATACCATTTTCCGATAAGCAGGAAAAAGACAAAACCTGCCAGCGAATCAAGATATCCCGGCTCACCGGAAACAAGGATTTCGACATAACTCTGAGCAGCAAGGGCAATAATTCCGAGGGTAATGGGCAAATCAATATTGATGATTTTATGCTTCAGGTTTTTAAAGGCCGAAAGCCAGTAGCCGCTGCTGCTATAAAACAAAACGGGCAACGAAAGTAAAATTTTTATCCAACCAAAAAAACCCTGGAAAACCGCGTCCAGTTGCCCGCGGATAGCCAGATATTCGGGCATGCTCAAAAGCATGATGTTTCCGAAAACAAATCCTGCCACCCCAATTTTTATCAGCAACCCGGTATTTGATTTTGGTTTTTCCTTTCCTTCGATTTTGTCGAGGGTAATCTGTGGAATGTAGTGAACCGAAGCCAGCAGTTCGACCAGTTGCCTCAGCGTAATTTCCTGATGTTTAAAGGTGATCGAAACTTCTTTTTTCACAAAATTTACCAGCGAACTTTTTACGCCTTTGTCGAGAAGGTGCATGTTTTCGAGCAGCCAGATGCATGAACTGCAATGGATGGAAGGAATGTAAAGGGTTACCTTGCTTACCTCGCCTTCCGAAAAGTCGAGCATCTTATCCCTGATTTCTTCATTATCCAAAAAAGCATACTTAGCTGCAAAATCATGTTTTTCAACCTTTATTCCAGGCGTACGCTCGATTTCGTAATATTTGTAAAGCTGCTTTTTGTTCAGCATCTGGTAAACCGTTTTACAGCCATGACAGCAAAAGTTCTGGTTTTCCCAAACAACAGGGTATTTCCCGCAATCATCGCCACAATGCACACATTTGTTCGATTCCACTTATTTAGATTTTGGCTGCAAAGTAATCCAAATTTATTGGAAGAATGGAAGAATGGAAGGATGGAAAAATGTAACAATTCGATAATTCGACAATTCGACAATTTGAAAATGGAAGAATGGAAAAATGGAATGATGGAAGGATGTGTGAATTCGACCCCCGATAGCTATCGGGGCGGCAATTCGACAATTTGAAAATGGAAGAATGGAAAACCGGAAGATTGAAGGGTTTGTGTTATGCGCTTTGCGCTTTGCGCTGCGGGCTCTGCAATTTATAAACCTTTCCAAATTAGCAGGCAACAATCTCAAAATTAATTTTTTAAATATTTCAGTAAAACAAATCTGCACATCGTTTTGGAGCAGTAGCTTAAAAACATATTACAAGAAATTAAATAATTGGTACATTTACCCCCTGAATTCTACAAACAAAATTCATTTTTAATTCAAAATCATCATGAAAAATCTTGTATTTATCTTCATCTTAACCGTTGTAATGGCTGCTTGTGGCCAGCAAAGCGGCACACAACAAACCGGTGGTGAAGCTGCCAAAGTAGAAACCATCGCTCCCGAAAATCTACAAAAAATCGAAATCGCAGTCGTTGGTATGACCTGCGAAGGCTGCGAACGCACAGTCCAGACTGCGGTAAAAAGCCTTCAGGGAGTTCAGGATGTTAAAGCCTCGCACCTCGATTCGACGGCCGTTGTAACTTTCGACAAAACAAAAGCCACCTTCGAACAAATGCAGGCTGCCATCAACGAAAAAGGCTATGAAGCCCTTAGTTTTCAGGCTGTAAATCCACAGTAAACCAATCAAGCAACCGTCATAATTATACTTAACTAAAAGTCTATCTAATTTCAGACAATGCGTTTTTTGGAATGAATGACAAGCAAAACATCTTTAAGAGGATATTTTTCTTTTACATCGAAGGCTTCAGAAACCTCACGGGCTGGGGCAAACAGGTGTGGCTGATCATCATCATCAAACTGTTTATCATGTTTGTGATTTTCAGACTGATCTTTTTTCCCAACTTCCTGAAATCCAATTTCAAAACTGACGAGGAACGCAGTAATTATGTTATCGAACAATTGACTGATCCAAAAAATAATCACTAAATAAATTTTTATGGAAAATTTCGACTTGACTTTAATTGATTGGTCGAGGGGACAATTTGCCTTAACAGCAATGTTTCACTGGATTTTTGTTCCGCTCACCCTCGGACTGGCTTTCATTATCGCGATTATGGAATCGATTTATGTAAAAACCGGAGACGAAAAATGGAAAAAAATGACCAAATTCTGGGCTACCCTTTTCGGGATAAACTTCGCAATTGGCGTGGCCACCGGACTGATCCTTGAATTCGAATTCGGGACAAACTGGTCGAACTACTCGTGGTTTGTGGGCGACATTTTTGGTGCACCTCTGGCTATCGAGGGAATTATGGCCTTTTTTATGGAATCGACATTTATTGCCATCATGTTTTTTGGATGGAATAAAGTGAGTAAAAAGACCCACTTAATTTCAACATGGCTGGTGGCCATCGGCGCAAACCTTTCGGCACTCTGGATTCTGGTCGCCAACGCCTGGATGCAGGACCCGGTTGGGATGGTTTTTAATCCCGACACGGCACGCAACGAAATGGTCGATTTTTGGGCTGTGCTTTTTTCGCCATCGGCCATCAACAAGTTTTTGCACACCATTTCGTCGGCTTATGTGCTTTCGGCTGTGTTTGTGATTGGCGTTTCATCCTGGTACCTGTTGAAAAACCGCGATGCCATCTTTGCCAAAAAAAGTATTCTGGTTGCCTCGGTTTTTGGCCTGATGGCAGCACTTTACATGGTTTGGACCGGTGATGAGTCGGCACGAACAATTGCCCGCGTTCAGCCTATGAAATTTGCTGCTATGGAAGCACTCTGGGACGGACAAACCAATGTTCCGCTTGTGGCTTTCGGGATTTTGGAAAAACCTGCTTTACCAAAAACGCAAGGGCAATACCAGGAAAAAGATTTCTATATCAAAATCGAGATTCCAAATGCCTTGTCCTACATGGCTTTTTTGAATGCAAACGCCTACATTCCGGGAGTAAAAGACCTGGTAAACGGTTATAAAGATGGTAACTCAGGCAGAGTTGAACCATCGTATTACGACAAAATTCTGCTTGGCAAGGAAGCCATCACCACATTAAAAAATTACAAAGAAGCAGTCAATCGGGGTGATGAGGTTCAGGCAACGTTGCTACGCGCCAAATTTGACGACAAAAATTGGATGGCCAGTACCTTCAGATATTTTGGGTATGGATATTATGACAACAAATCTGTTGGTGGTCTTATTCCGAGCATTCCGGTTTCATTTTACGCATTCCGTATTATGGTGATGCTTTCCGGTCATTTCCTTTTACTGTTTATACTGATGCTGATTTACGGTCTCAAAAACAAGCTCGAAAAAATGAGGTGGCTGCTCTACGTGGCCATTTGGACGATTCCTTTGGTTTACCTTGCCAGCCAGGCCGGATGGGTACTTGCCGAAATGGGCCGCCAGCCGTGGGTTATCCAGGATTTGATGCCCACTCTATCTGCGGTCTCAAAACTCGATGCCAGCAGCGTACAGATTACTTTCTGGCTGTTTGCCGTCACATTCACCACTTTGCTTATCGCAGAGGTCCGGATTATGATTTCTCAAATTAAAAAAGGAATAACAGGAGGACACTAAAATGTTTGAATCATTATCGTTACTTGCATTGCAACAATATTGGTGGGTCATCGTATCGCTGCTCGCCAGCCTGCTGGTTTTCCTGTTTTTTGTACAGGGCGGGCAAACTTTGATTTACACCGTTGCCAAAACCGAAGCCGAGCGCAAAATGCTGATTAACTCCCTCGGACGTAAATGGGAATTTACGTTTACCACGCTCGTTACCTTTGGCGGTGCGTTTTTTGCTTCGTTCCCGTTATTTTACTCAACCAGTTTTGGAGGCGCTTACTGGGTTTGGATGGCCATACTTTTTGCTTTCGTTATCCAGGCAGTTTCGTACGAATATCGCACAAAAGCCAATAATTTCTTAGGTCAGAAAACTTTTGAGTGGTTTTTGATTTTGAACGGAGCCTTGGGAACAATTCTCGTTGGAACAGCCGTTTCGACGTTTTTTACCGGTTCGGAATTCTCGGTGAATAAATTGAACCTGACGAACATTTTCGGATCAGGCTCAACCACTATTTCAGCCTGGGAAGGCCCGGCACATGGACTCGAAGCTGTTTTGAACGTTCAGAATGTGGCACTTGGCCTTGCCATTTTTTTCTTAGCCCGCATCCTTGGTTTGCTTTATTTTATGAACGACATCGCCGACGAAAATATCTTTGCAAGGAGTAAAAAACAACTCCTCATCAATGCCGTGCCTTTTTTGGTTTTCTTCCTGCTTTTTGTTGGCCTGTTACTTTTAAAAGATGGCTTTGCAGTTATCCCGGAAGCCGGGAAAGACCCGCTGCTGTGGAAAGTTCAGATGGAGCCTTACAAATATTTCAACAACCTGCTGGCCATGCCGCTGGTGCTGATTATGTTTTTGCTTGGCGTTGTTGCTGTTTTGTGGGGAATTTTCGGAACGCTGATTGGCAAATGCACGAAGGGAATTTTCCCGGCAGGTCTTGGAACTGTTCTCACCGTTTTTTCGGTGCTGATGCTCGCAGGTTTCAACAATACGGCCTATTATCCTTCAACGTTCGATCTGAACAGTTCACTCACCATCATGAACAGCTCATCGAGTAAATTTACCCTTACAGCAATGAGTTATGTTTCGCTGCTGGTGCCGTTTGTGCTGGCATACATTGTTTGGGCATGGCGCGCCATCAACAACAAAAAAATTGATGCCGCCGAAATGCAATCTGAAACTCACACCTATTAATCATCATTTAAAAACAGTAAATTATGCACTTAACACAGATTTTATATTTCCTGAGCTGGCCGGTTTTGATTTATGCCATGTACCGGGTTGTGCTTTTTTTCCTCAAAAAATTAGATAAAAAACTTGCCGAAAGTGGCGAGAGCTTTTAATCTGATGTACCTTTTTTACGAGGTTTCATAAGTTCTAGTTCTCACGTAAACAGATGATTAAAAACCTAAGCCTGCATTGTTGGGCTTAGGTTTTTTTTTCCATTCAAGGCTTTTCATTTCACTGCATTAATAAAAATTTAACTGAGTATCGGATTTTATACCTAAGAAAAGCCACGTAGTGGCTAAATTTCGATAACCGTGGGCAAAGCCCACTGACTAAGGAAAGACGGGCGTTTACAGCCCTGAAAGGGTTGAACCTTATCAGTGCTCTGAGATATACTACACTTCTTGACCCCCGGTTTCACCGGAGGTTATTGAAATTTAGGCCTTTCAGGCCAAAAAACCGCTTTTTTGA
>CAYOWJ010000163.1:6912-8314 GCA_964407625.1 uncultured Lentimicrobiaceae bacterium | reverse complement strand
CCAACTGAGCTACGGAGAGTAATATTTTTCGAGCGGCAAAATTAACATCTTTTTTAAACTGTCCCAACTAAATTCTAAATTCCTGAACGGATTTGCTTCTGCCAATCTCTCGCACTGTCGAAACTAAATTGCGAAATTGCTGTTTATTTTTAAAATTAACTTTGCGCCTGTAAAAATATAAAGTGGCCATGCCTTACAAGGATCATCAAAATCACGAATCTGCACTTAAAGTTAACGAAGGAATCGAACAGCCTGAACAGGTAAATCCATCGGCTGTTGAGCGATTTAAAAGCAAAAAGCAGCAATTGCTTAAGCCTGATGAATATGTTCAGGGAATCCTGTCGGGCAACCGCACCATCCTGAGCAAGGCCATCACTCTTGTCGAAAGTGTAAACCCTCCTCATTATGCGCTTGCACAGGATGTTATCGAAAAATGCCTACCGCATTCAGGAAATTCGGTTCGCGTTGGAATTACTGGCGTTCCTGGTGTAGGGAAAAGTACTTTTATCGAAGCGCTTGGAAAACATCTCACCTCGGCAGGATTTAAACTGGCAGTGCTGGCCATTGATCCAAGCAGCAGCCGCACCAAAGGCAGCATCCTCGGCGATAAGACCAGGATGGAGGATTTGTCAACCGACAAAAATGCTTTTATCCGTCCTTCACCTTCGGCCGGATCGTTGGGTGGCGTGGCGCGTAAAACCAACGAAACCATTATCCTGTGCGAAGCTGCCGGCTTTGATGTGATTTTTATCGAGACGGTGGGCGTAGGACAATCTGAAATTGCCGTCCATTCGATGGTTGATTTTTTCCTGCTGCTGATGCTTGCCGGTGCCGGCGACGAATTGCAGGGCATCAAACGCGGCATCATGGAAATGGCCGATGCCATCTTCATCAACAAAGCCGACGGCGACAACATCCATAAAGCCAACCAGGCCAAAACCGAATATAAAAATGCTCTTCATCTTTTCCCGCCAACGGAGTCGGGCTGGATACCTCAGGTTGGGCTTTGCAGTGCACGGTCGAAGCAAGGAATCGAAGATGTATGGCAGACCATCAGAAAATATGAAGATTTCACAAAAGCGAATGGTTACTTTCAAAAAAAGCGTCACGATCAGAAAGTTCAAATCATGTTCGGGACCATTCACGAAAACCTGAAAAGCGGTTTTTATCAAAACGAAACCATCCAAAACGTCCTGGCTCAGGTTAATAAAGATTTGCTGAGCGACAAAATCAGCTCTTACATTGCTGCTCAGCGGCTTCTGGATATCTATTTTGCATCGAAACGAACCGAGGGATGAAAGCAGGGGAAGAGTGGAAAGATGGAATGGCAGAGGAATGTAACAATTCGACAATTTGATAATTCGACAATGGAAGGATGGAAGAATAGAAGAATTCGACAATT
>CAYOWJ010000163.1:0-6812 GCA_964407625.1 uncultured Lentimicrobiaceae bacterium | reverse complement strand
AATTCGACAATGGAAGGATGGAAGAATAGAAGAATTCGACAATTGGACAATTCGACAATGGAAGAATTAAAGAATGGAAAAAGGAAAGGTTGGAAGAATTCGATAATTGGAAAAAAGCAATTTATAAAACTGCCACGCTCTTCGCGCTTTGCGCCCTGCTCTCTGCAAAAATATAAACTTCTACCTGAGAATTAAAAACCTGACCTCATGAATTACCTCGCACATTTGTATCTTTCGTTTAATGATGAAGAAATCATGGTGGGTAATTTCATTGCTGATGCTGTAAAAGGCCGGCAAATAGAAGGTTTTCCCGAAAAAATCCGGGCCGGAATTAAGTTGCACAGGTTGATTGACGAATTTACCGACACGCATCCGTTGGTTGATGTGAGCAAATCACGGATCAGGGCTAACTACCGGAAATATTCAGGTGTTGTTGTGGATATGTATTTTGATCATTTTCTGGCCGCCAACTGGCACGATTTCTCCGATGAAACGCTCCTGCATTTTACGCGTAATTCGTACAAAATGCTTTTCAGACATTACGTTTTGATGCCTCCCCGGATGAAAAGGATTTTGCCTCTGATGGCAGCAGGCAACTGGCTCAACTCTTACGCTAAAACCGACAGTATCAGCCTGGCTTTGCAGGGTATGTCGCGACGCACAAAGTTTGTTTCCGGAATCGAAAATGGTGGCATCGATCTAATAATCCATTACCAGGATTTAGAAGAAGATTTCAGAAAATTCTTCCCGGAACTGATGGCGTTTTCTCAATCCTTCTTAGCTAAAGATTCGGTTTAATAAAAATCGCTCGTCAAATATTTCTTTAACTGAAAACAGTGATTAAGAGTTTCCGCCCGCCACCATGATTTCGGAATTCGCATAAAAATATTCCTTGCCAGGTTCCCAGATTGAGCCGCCCGTTGGTTACAGGAATCGTTAAAGATGCCCCGGTAATTACCGACTTGATGTGAGCAGGCATGTCGTCGGCACCTTCCATGGTATGCCGGTAATAAGGAGCATTTTCGGGCACATTTTTATCAAAATATTTCTCAAGATCAGTCCGCACCGAAGGATCTGCGTTTTCGTTAATGGTCAATCCTGCCGAGGTATGCTTGATAAAAATATTGACCATCCCTTTATCTGGTAAAGTGTTCAACTGATTTTCGATATGGCGCGTTATCAGGTGTATGCCCCGTCGGAATTCAGGCAGACTGATTTCGTATTGTTCGGTCATTGCAATGATGCTTTTTCAAATTCAACAATAAAAAAAAGAGCCCTGAAATTTGACCTTCAGAACTCTCCTGTAAAATTTTACCCTTAAACTATTCTGATGGAATTTCCTCACCTGGATCCATTGGCCTGATTCCGGCAATTTTTTCGAGCATTTCGGTAGTCACCGATTTTGGTCTCTCCAACGGATAACCCAAAGCGCGGTCCCAGATAATGTTGGCAGCAATTCCGATTGATCTTCCAACTCCGAAAAGTACAGTATAAAAATCGTATTCAGTCACCCCATAATGCCACTGGATAACACCAGTCTGGGCATCCAGGTTTGGCCATGGATTTTTTGCTTTTCCCTGTTCTTTAAGAATTGGTGGAACAACTTTATAAAGCAGGTCAACATACTTAAACAATGGGTCGTTGGGCATATTTTTCAAACAGAAATCGCGCTGAATGGTGTAGCGTGGATCAGTCTTTCTCAACACAGCATGCCCATAACCCGGAATAACCTGGCCCGAGTTAAGCGTATCCCAGACAAATTGTTTCATTTCGTCTTCGGTTGGGATTTCATCACCCATTTTATCTTTAACCTCCTGCAACCAAACAAGAACTTCCTGATTTGCCAAACCATGCAATGGTCCGGCAAGGCCATTGACCATCGACGAAATCGACATATAAATATCGGCAAGTGTACTCGCTACCAGGTGACCGGTATGGGCACTTACGTTTCCGCTTTCATGATCGGCATGAATGATAAAATGAAGCCGGGAAACGTCATCATAAGGTTTGGGCTTACCCATCATGTGAGCAAAATCAGCACCAATATCAAGGTTTGGATTTGATTGAATGCGTTTTCCTTCTCGATACAACTTTGCATGAATGTAGGTGGCAATCTCAGGAAGTTTAGCCAATAAATTCAATGCATCCTCATACATCGGATCCCATAGGTTATTTTTATTAATGCCGGCAGCATGTTTCTTGGCGAAGAACGATTCACGGCTCATGGCAAGAATTGCATTTGAGAAAATGGCCATCGGATGGCTGCAGCAAGGCGAAGCATCGATAACTTCGTAAACATAACGGGGAACAATCCTGCGCTTTCTAAACTCGTCAACAACATCCATAACCTCTTCATAAGTGGGCACATCGCCGGTAAGCAGCAAATAAAACAATCCTTCAACATAGGGCATTTCGCTACCTTTTGGCTTTGGAAGTTTTTCGAAAACCTCCTGTAACGTATACCCACGATAACGGATTCCTTCATTTGGATCAAGGTAAGAAATATCAGTAACCAGGCTTTTTATTCCGCGCATCCCTCCGATAATCTGACCAATGGTGACCTGATCGACCACAACATGACCAAATTCATGTAACAAACGCTGAGTCCGTGGGCGGTGCTCGTCAATTTTTTGTTGTAATTTTATTTTTAAATTACTCATTTTAATGTAGTTAGAATATTATGCAAATATGTTTTTTGACTTGTTAAAAATAGTAAATAATTGAGATGTAACATGATAATTCTCTTTTATCCTGATTATTTTTTAAGTTTTAGTTTAAGATTTTCATCCAATGCATTAAGAAAATCTTCGGTGTTAAGATATTGATCAGTTTTCACTGAATTGCCAAACGCAATCATTGCAAGGTCCTTTGTCATTTTGCCTGATTCGACAGTTTCGATACACACTTCTTCGAGTGTATTGGCAAATTTTATGAGTTGATCGTTTCCATCGAGTTTGCCGCGATGTGCCAGGCCACGTGTCCAGGCAAAAATCGAAGCAATTGGATTCGTGGAAGTAGGTTTCCCTTTTTGATGTTCCCTGTAATGCCTGGTAACTGTGCCGTGTGCTGCCTCTGCCTCGATGGTCTTTCCGTCGGGAGTAACAAGCACTGAAGTCATCAAGCCCAAGGAGCCAAACCCCTGTGCCACCGTATCCGATTGAACATCGCCATCATAATTTTTACAAGCCCACACAAAATTTCCGGGCCATTTAAGCGCCGAAGCAACCATATCATCAATCAGGCGATGCTCGTAAGTAATTCCGATTGCTTTAAATCTTGACTGATAATCATTCTCAAAAACTTCCTGAAAAATATCCTTAAACCGTCCGTCGTATTTTTTAAGAATGGTGTTTTTTGTAGAAAGATAAAGCGGCCATTTTTTTTGCAGCGCCATGTTGAAGCATGAATGCGCAAAACCGGTGATGGATTCATCGGTATTGTACATGGCAAGCGCTACACCGTCGCCTTTAAAATCGTAAACATTAAATGATTGGGGGGCATCGCCATTCTCAGGTGTAAAAGTGATGGTGAGTTTTCCTTTGCCTTTTACCAGAAAATCGGTTGCGCGATACTGATCGCCAAAAGCATGACGGCCGATACAAATCGGCGCTGTCCAGCCTGGCACCAAGCGCGGAATGTTATTGATGAGAATCGGTTCACGAAAAACTGTACCATCCAGAATATTCCTGATTGTTCCGTTTGGAGAGCGATACATTTCCTTAAGCCCAAACTCGGTTACACGGTTTTCGTCAGGTGTAATCGTTGCACATTTAATGCCAACGTTGTATTTAAGAATTGCATTGGCGGCATCAACAGTTATCTGATCGTTTGTTTCGTCGCGTTTTTCTATTCCCAGATCGTAATATTTGATGTCGATATCCAGGTAAGGGAAAATGAGTTTTTCTTTGATAAATTTCCAGATTACCCTGGTCATTTCATCGCCATCAAGCTCGACAACAGGGTTTAATACTTTGATTTTTTCCATTTCAATGATTTAATATTAGTGATGTGTGCAGGAATTTGTAAAATATGAATGTAGTTGAATATGTTGCTGCGACCGTGCAAATTTATAAAAGTGTAATTACTGATTTACATCTGCAAGAAAATAATTATGATTAATTAACGACCAAAAAAAACAGCCCGGAAGTCTTTCAAAGCAAATTTCATTTCCGGTTTTGAAATATTTTTTTCAAAATCTTTTATTTCCCGATTTGGGATAAGAACGAAAAAAATGTATAGTTTTGGAAAAAATTGTTCATACATGAATCCATTTAAAGTTTTTGTTGTCGAAGATGATCCGTTTTATGGCGAAATGTTGAAATACCATATCAGCCTGAATCCGGATTATGTGGTTGAGAAATTTGAAACCGGAAAAGATTTTCTTCATAATCTTTACAAAAATCCTTCAGTAGTTTCATTGGACTATTCACTTCCTGATATGTCGGGCCTCGATGTATTAAAGAAAGTAAAGGAATTCAATCCCGAAATACCAGTAATTATTGTTTCAGGCCAGGAAGATGTTTCCACGGCAGTAATCCTGCTTAAAGAAGGGGCCTACGATTATTTTGTAAAAGACGACGACACCAAAGACCGCATCTGGAATGCCCTGAAAAATATCAGGGAAAAGGTAAAACTTGAGAATCAGATTGATGTCTTAAAGGAAGAAATTGGAAAAAAATACAAGTTTGGGAATATTATCAAAGGAAATAGCCCCGAAATTAAGCACATCTTTGCCCTGATCGAAAAAGCTATTTCGACAAACATCATTGTATCAATTGCCGGAGAAACGGGCACAGGAAAGGATTTGGTTGCAAAAGCCATCCATTACAATTCGCCACGTGGCAAGCACCCTTACATCGCTATTAATGTATCGGCAATTCCAAAAGAGCTTATCGAGAGCGAATTGTTTGGTTTCGAAAAAGGTGCGTTTACCGGTGCCAACACCCGGAAATTAGGGAAATTCGAAGAAGCAGGAAAAGGAACGCTTTTTCTTGATGAAGTTGGCGAAATGGACCTAAACATGCAGGCGAAATTATTGCGCGTGCTTCAGGAAAGAGAATTAACACGCATCGGAGGACATCATCTTGTAAAAGTTGAAGCCCGCATTCTTGTTGCCACCAACCGTAATCTTGCCGAAGAAGTTCAAAAAGGAAATTTCAGGCAAGACCTTTATTACCGGCTTTTAGGACTCCCAATTTATCTGCCGCCTCTCCGAAATCGCGGTAATGATATTTTGATTTTGGCTAAATATTTTACTGATGAGTTTTGTGAGGAAAATAATATTCCAAAAAAAACCATTTCTCAACATGCGCAGGAAAAACTGCTTGGATACTCTTATCCGGGAAATGCCCGAGAATTAAAGGCAATGATGGAACTTGCAACCGTAATGTCGAATACTCCGGTTATTGATGACACCGACATCTCATTCAGTTCGCCAAACCGCTCCAACGACTTCCTTCTTGATGCCGAAGATTCGCTTGTAGGCTATAACCGGAAAATCATCAGGTATTTCCTTGATAAATATGACAACAATATCATTAAAGTAGCTAAAAAGCTGGATATTGGAAAGTCAACAATCTACCGGATGATGAAAAACAATGAACTTTAAAATCTTGTGCATGAAAACCAATAAACTTTATGATCTCACGCAATTAATCGATATCGTTGGTGATCAGGATGGCCTGCAAAAAATGGTAACAATCTTTGTGGAATCTACTCCCCGGATTATGGATGATCTGAACGAAAATCTGCTGACAAACAACTTCGAAATGATTGCTCATAACGCACACAAAATGAAAGCATCCATTGATATGATGAAAATTGTTTCGCTTCATGATGTTATCAGAAAAATCGATAAGCCCGAAAAGGTTCTGGAGAACATGACTGATCTTAAAGAAATCGTAGGATTTATCAAGATCACCCTCGATAGTGTTTTTGCCGATTTAAAGAAAGAATTTTCGTTATAACCTGATATTTAACGACTCATCAAACAAATCTGATAGATTTTCACCCGGTGAAAGGAAGTGAGAGGTTAAGCCATACCGTTCGGCACTTTCGGTATTTTGAATGGTATCATCAATAAACAAAGCATTTTCACGGGTAAATCCATTATCGGAAATCAATTTTACAAAAATCTCCCTATCAGGTTTTCGCATCCCTATTTTAAATGACCAATAGGATTTATCAAACAGATTTTCAAAGCCGTACCCAAATTTTTTGATAAACTGAGCCGAGTAAAAATTGTAATGAATGGCGTTGGTGTTACTGAGCAAAAAGAGCCGATACCTGGGTCTGAGTTTTTGGAGCAGACTAATTTTATCGTAATAATAATCCACTAAAATACTGTTCCAAAGTTCATCTATTTTGCACGGGCAAATGTTTTTTCCAATTAAACCGGTAACTTTATCCCGGAAATCATGATCCGATATCCGACCGGTTTCGAGGTCACAAAATAATGAATTCTGGCTGGCCTGTGAGTACAGCTTTTCAAAACCCACAATTTTCTCCTCTAAAAAAGCTCGTTTCTGCCGTTCAAAATCGATCTGATAAATCACGCCACCAAAATCAAATACCAGATTATGAATGTTTTCTGATTTCATCTCTTGTATTATTAATGTTAGCGGCTAAAATAGTCAAACTTCAACAACCAATAAATTACAACGAAATATTAAATTTTTGTTGGGGATTTATCACAAAACACTATTTTTGCAATCCTTTTATAAAATTACATCATAAAAGTGAGGGCCTATAGCTCAGTTGGTTAGAGCAACTGACTCATAATCAGTAGGTCCCTGGTTCAAGTCCAGGTGGGC
>CAYOWJ010000162.1:0-8347 GCA_964407625.1 uncultured Lentimicrobiaceae bacterium | reverse complement strand
AAGAACATGCGCTCAAAATCCTTGATTGGCTAGTGTTTAAAGAGGATTTTAAGAGTTTGCCATTTCGTGAAGAGCATTTTAAATACAAGAAATACTAGCGGTTTGTAATGTAATCAGATGCTTTTCTGTTTCCCGTTTATCAGTATTTGTTCATTGTGTTTTGTATTTTGTGTTTTGAGTTTTGTATTTTGAGTTTTGAGTTTTATCAATAGGCATCTCTGAAATCTTTCTTTCGGTCGTATTTCAGATCTTTAAGAATGGATGCCTTTACATTGATACCAAAATTCCAGCTTTTGCGCGGACCTGCCGGAACCCAGTGAAAACGCATTTCCCAGCAATGCAGATCGCGCGAAATATCGACTGATGAATAGGCGAATTTTTTAGCCTCAATATCATAGTTTGACGAAAAGCCTACTTTCCATTTTGGTGTAACACTCAGATCAGCTGTTACATTTACCGTTTGAACTTGTGTGCGGCGGTCGTTCCGGTCGTAATTGATGTAGAGCGGGCTATTCGAAAATCTCAGGCTGTAAGCAAAACTTATACTCCATGCATTATTCCAGTCGATGTATTGATCCGGGTTGTCGAGCACATCGCGGATTTCCTGTTCGCTGTATTGAGAAAGTGCCGGATCGTCGGCTTGGACTGCTGGCACGTCTTTTCCTTTTTTCTTTGCAACATCAGACGAACTTAGCCTGTAATTAAGGCTAAAACTCCAGGTCGAATTTTCCATCCTGAACAATCGCTTATTAACTTCCCACTCAAATTTATTGTAGGTCCGGCCTGAAGAGTCCACGGCATAAGGATTCCAGGAACTTGAATAGGTGATGTTGAGTTTTTTGAATAACACTGTTCGCCCGCTTATCGAAAGCGGCGACCAGTTGAGCGAATCTCTGGCCAGATCGTAGGAGGTGTTTAAACTGAAGTTATCTATCAAAACTACTTTTTTGAAACCAGTAATCGTGTCATTTTTGGATCGGACTTTCATTTCGAGGTTGTTGGCAAGCGAAAACGATACTCTGCCTGATTTTCCGTCGGAGGGTCCTCCATACAATGAGCCTTCAAAAATCGAATATCTCTTAGTCCTGCCAAGGGTATCGTATTGATAGGTTTTATAATATCCCCATGATTCTGCACCAAAATCGGGGTTGTAACTGAATGATACACTTGGTGTAATTACATGCCTGATGGCCATCACCGGACCACTGTTAAACTGGTACATCCCGTAAAGCCTGGTGCTGAGTCCTGCCGAGAACGAATACTCACGTGCAGCATTGAACCCGTTAATCGTGTCAACTCTTACATAGCCGGCAATGGTATCTGTTGCGGTATATAAAGTGTCGTTGGTCCAGGTTTTTCTGATCGAATACGGATACCACTTTTCGCTGTAATTGAGCGATGGTGACAGCGTAAAAAATTTGAGCACCTTGAGCGAGGTGCTTACCGGGATAGCATGTTTGGCGCCATATCGGAAGTCTTCTTCCCAGCCAGGTTTAAACAAGAGACTGTCGTAGGTCGAAATGCGGTTATCGGCATTTACTGAGTACTTTAAACTGATGTTTTCGTACCATTTTAACTTACCCACAGGTTTTTCGCGCCGTAACGGGAAAAACTGCTTGGTGTTAAAAGTAAAACTTGGCAGGGTGATGTTCATGCTTCGGTCGATGGTATTTTGAGAATGAGAAGCATTGAGCGAAAGAAAATATTTATTATTCCAGTTGGTTTGATAGGAGATGCTCGACTGGAAAGTATTTGATAAATAATCCTGATCGGTGGATAAATTGTATTCGTTAAACTGCGAAGTCACAATATTTACGCTTGCCGAAAAACGACTGTTGGGACGGGCTTTTGGATCCTGACTGTGCGTCCAGCGTATCGAGAAATCCTTTTTAATTTCTGTGTCAGGTGCATCGCGGTCGCCAAGGATGTTTCTGGCATAGCTGAAGTCGAAATTGCCATTAAACTTGTAT
The DNA here is from genome assembly GCA_964407625.1 of uncultured Lentimicrobiaceae bacterium. Classification (GTDB taxonomy): domain Bacteria; phylum Bacteroidota; class Bacteroidia; order Bacteroidales; family 4484-276; genus CAJATL01. The sequence continues at coordinate 6,377 of CAYOWJ010000162.1, read as the reverse complement.
TTCTGATTGTACCTGAGTGTTGGTCTGATTGCCCAGCTGCCGCTGGTATAGATGTCGCCGGTTACGGTAAAATCCATGTAATCGTTAATACCCCAATAGTAGCCAACATTTTGCAGGTAAAACCCTCTGTCGGCGGAGCCTTCACCAAAAGTTGGAATGATGATGCCCGACCGTTGCCCGCTTTTATTGGGGAATAGTCCAAAAGGCAGAAACAGGGGAACAGGGACATCTTCGATAACCATGTAAGCCGGTCCTGAAATAATTTTATTGTTCGGGATTACCTGGGCTTTGGTATAGCGAAATTCGAAGTGCGGATGTTTTGCATCACAGGTAGTGTACCATCCTTTCTGGATATTGATGCGCTCGTTGGGCAACCTTTTAATGCGTTCGCCGTAGAGGAAACCATCGCCGTCTTTGGTCGTTACACTTTTGATGATTCCTTTTTTGGTGTCAAAATTATAGGTGAGAATTTCCGAATCAAACTTCTGGTCACCTTCCGCAAAGACTGGTTCGCCATACATTTTTCCTGTCGAATCGGGTTCACCACGGGCATACGCCTGATTTTTCCCAAAATCGATTTCGATATGAGCAGCCTTCAGGCTTATTTCGCCATATTCGATCTGGGCATCTCCATCGAGATAAACTTTTTGGGCCTTAATATCAAACCGGATGGTGTCTTTGGCAGTGTACTTAACCTTATTGTCGAGGCCAAATTTTTTAGGTTTATTTTGAAGGCTGTCAGCCAGGCTGGGTTTAGCAGGTAAACTATCGGTAAACTGATTCAGGAGTGTGTCAGTTGCAATATTTTCGATAACCTGACGAGCATCATTTTTTACTGTGCTTTCCTGTACCTGACCCCAAACACCGACACTAATCATCAAAAAGATTGTCAAAACAAAAAAACCCGGAAAAGCATTTTTCATTAAAAAAATGACTCTCCGGTTATGCTGTTTGTTGCCAGAATTTCTGATCAGGATTTCCAAAATTTGTTAAAATTCCTTCTAATTTAAAAATTACTGCAAAGAAAATCAATTTGCAGATGTGTTTTATGATGCGTGTTCATCATTTTCGCCTAATTTTGTGACACTTCAAAAAGAAGCAATCACTAAAAAGGTAACTTCAGGTGTTTTTAATAGAATCACAAACCATTTTCAGAATGATGAAACGCTGCATTTTGCAATTTCTTACTTTTTTATTCATCCTGATATTTAGTCTGAACCTTTCAGCACAAAACGGGAATGGTTTTGATAAGATCGTGCTTGATGCCGGACATGGTGGCTACGACAAAGGTGCGATCGGGAAAAACTCTTTCGAAAAGGATCTTACCCTTGCCATCACTTTAAAAGCCGGAAAATTAATCCAGGACAGCCTGCCCGGTATCCGGGTAATTTATACACGCAAAAATGATGTTTTTGTCGAGCTTCACAAAAGAGCGGCTATTGCCAACGAAAGCAAGGCCGATCTGTTTATCTCGGTTCACTGTAACTCCAACCTCTCACCAAAGCCTTTCGGGGCCGAAACTTACGTGATGGGCCTGCACAAAACCTCCGAAAACCTCGAAGTTGCCAAAACCGAAAATGCAGCCATCCTCATGGAAGAAAATTATCTGAACCAGTATGATGGCTTCGATCCGAGTCTTGATGAGGATTACATCACACTAAACATGTTTCAGAGTGCCCATATCGAGCAAAGCCTCGATTTTTCGCAAATTGCACAAAACAAAATGATGAAGGTTGCCGGAATGCACGACCGGGGAGTGAAGCAGGCCGGATTCGTGGTTTTGTACCTCACCACCATGCCAGGAATTTTACTTGAGACCGGATTTATCAGCAATCCTGCTGAAGAAAAATTCCTGCTCGATCCGGTAAATCAGGATAAAATTGCTTTGGCCATCCTTGAGGCTGTGAAAGATTATAAATTTACTTTCGAAAAACCGCTGCCAACCATCATTGAACCGGTATTCACTGAAACAAAAATCGTTGAAAATACCACTGAAACGATTTTCAGAATTGGATTTGCCTCCTTTACAAAACTCCGACCTTTAAACGATCCCGAATTTAAACATTTGCCCGATGTAAAATATTTCTATGAAAATGGTTCTTATTTGTACACTTTTGGGGCTGGCCTTTCCAAAGATGACGCTTTGTCGATTTATAATCTCGTGTCGGAGAATAAATGGATTAGCAAAAAATACCTGAAAAACGCCGAAATAATTACTTTCGAAAATAGCCAGATCAAATCACGGGAAAGCGTAAAACTTTATTTGAAAAAAAAGGAATAGATTTGTAAAAAAATAAATATTGTGAAATTTACACGCGAATTTAAAGTCGGATTAATTTTTTTAGCTGCAATTGCACTGTTTATTTGGGGTTTCAATTTTTTAAAGGGGACAAACCTCTTTTCGAAGACCCGGTATTTTTATGCAGTTTACGACAAAGTTGACGGACTTGAAAAATCTAACAAAGTTCTTGTAAATGGTTTACGCATTGGTCAGGTGCAGGATATGGATTTTATCGAAGGCTCGCCAAAGATCATCGTCGAAATGTACATCAAAAGTGACATTGAAATTCCTGATAATTCGGTAGCCAAAATTTTTGCCACCGACCTTTTGGGCAGCAAGGCCGTTGAGATTGTGATGGGTGATTCACCCGTTTACCTCGTGGATGGCGATACCCTCATTTCAAGCCTCGAAAGCAGCCTCAAAGACCAGTTAACCGAAGAGGTGGAGCCACTCAAACGCAAAGCCATTGTTTTAATTAATTCGATCGACTCGGTAATGGCCGTAATCCAGTCGATTTTCAATGAAAACACCCGTCAGAACTTAGCAAGTACCATCGAAAATATCCGGAATACCTTACGAAATGCTGAAAGCGTTTCAGCAAATATTGATACCATTCTTAATAATGAGAAAAACAGGGTTGGAGCGATTTTGGCCAATCTCGAATCAATATCACGCAACCTAGATGGGAATAACGAAAAGATCAACAACATCTTAACCAATTTCGAAACCCTGAGCGATTCGCTTGCCAGTTCCGATCTTTCAAAAACCGTTCGTGAAGCCGGAGTAGCCATCAATAACCTGAAGGAAATTTCGGATAAAATTAACCGTGGTGAAGGCACCATCGGCCAGTTGTTTACAAACGATAGTTTGTATTACAACCTCGAAAAATCAACGTCAAGCCTCGATAAACTTCTCGAAGATATCAGGCTTAACCCGAAGCGTTATGTTAAACTTTCGCTTTTCTAAATCAGGTTCAGAATATTTAAGTTAAAAAATGATAACCAGGGCAAAATCACATATCAGATTCGATTGGGCTGTGAAAAAAATCCTTCGCAGCAAAGCTAATTTTGGCATACTGGAAGGTTTTTTATCCGAATTATTCCTGGAGGATGTAAAAATAAAAACGCTGCTTTCGGAAGAAGGAAACAAGGAAACCGAAGACGATAAAAGTAACCGTGTTGACATTTTAATCGAAAACACAAAGGGCGAGATTATCATTGTCGAGATACAAAATACCAGAGAGATAGATTATTTGTTCAGGGTTTTGTACGGCACCTCAAAAGCGATTACCGAATACATGAAAGAAGGTTCGCCTTACTCGATGGTGAAAAAAATTATCACGATAAGTGTGGTGTATTTTAATTTTGGACAAGGCAAGGATTATCTTTACAAAGGCGAAACCAGATTTGAAGGCATAAACCAGCATGATATTTTTGAATTGTCCGACGAACAGAAAGCCTTATTTAGCAAGGAAACTGTTACTGATATTTTTCCGTTTCATTATTTGATAAGGGTAAACCAGTTTGACGATATTGCAAAAAACACCATTGACGAATGGATTTACTTCTTCAAAAACAGCGAGATACCCGATAATTTTAACGCCAAAGGTCTGGCCGAAGCACGCGAAAAGCTCAAAACAATCAACATGTCATCAAAACAATTGGCCGATTATTCCAGGTATTTGGAGCGGTTGAGTTCGGATGCAAGTATTGCACAAACAATGATTTTTGATGCAGTTTATAAAGAAAAATACGAACTCGCGATTCAAATGATAACCGAAAATGAACCTGATGAAAAGATTTTCAGATATTCAAGATTGCCTGTTTCACTGATAGAGAAATTACGTAAAGAATTGAAAGGGTGAAATAAGCATGATTAAAATAATTATTAAACACCAACTGTAATGATTATTTTAATCATGCGATTCCATGTGACAATTAAAAAACAAATTATAAACACATGAAAATTAATATTTTCGGCAACCTGATTTTCGGATTTAATAATTTGAAATGTTGGTAATTTTCAATTTTGAAATCTGGTTTTTTGCTTCCTACTAAAAAGGGGAGTATTTTTTTAACAACGGAGTATTTTTAAGCTTTCAAACTAAGATAACGATTTAAAATAAATGGAGAAAATTAGACTTGAAATTCTGGGCATGTCCTACAGCCAATCTCAAAGTGGTGCCTACGCGCTGATTTTAGGTGAAGCGGGAGGAAAACGAAGACTGCCCATCATCATTGGAGGCTTTGAAGCACAGGCCATCGCGATCGAACTGGAGAAAATGAAACCTGCCCGTCCATTAACACATGACCTGCTTAAAAGTCTGGCAGTAGCTTTTCACATTGCGGTAACCGAGGTAATTATCAATAAATTTTTCGAAGGTGTATTTTATGCCCAACTGATTTGTAACGACGGAAAACAGGTTATCGAAATCGATTCGCGCACCTCAGATGCAGTTGCTATCGCCATCAGGTTTAATTGTCCCATTTTTACCTACGAAAATATTATGTCGGCAGCCGGTGTTGTAGTTGACGACGACAAAAAGGAAGACGACGACAGCGAATGGCAGGATAGCGAAAGAAGGGAGCAAAATCCATGGGAATTATTGTCCATCGAAGAACTTGAAAAGCAAATTCAGATGGCCATCGAGAATGAAGAATACGAAAAAGCCTCTAAAATCCGGGATGAAATAAAACGACGAATGAAAAAGGAGTAGGCAGTTGGTAGTCACCAGTCGTTAGTCGTAAGGCCTAAGTCGTAAGGCGTAAGGGGTGAATCAGTAGTTGGAAGTGGGCAGTCACCAGTAGGCAGTTGGCAGGTTGATTTCAGATTTGAGATTTGAATTTTGAGATTTGATATTTTAAAAATGTAGTGTTAAAAAAAAGGTAAAAAAGATGGGTATCAGGAATCGTCTAATTTTGATGAACTTTTTTCAGTTTTTTGTCTGGGGTTCATGGCTTTTAACAATCGGGGCCTACTGGTTTCAAACAAAACACTGGTCGGGAACTGAATTTGGAGCAATTTTCTCAACCATGGGAATTGCATCCTTATTTATGCCTGCAATTGCAGGAATCATCGCCGACCGTTGGATCAACGCCGAACGGCTTTATGGCTTCTTTCATATTATGGGAGCAATAATCCTTTTTATGGTGCCCTCCGTTAACGATCCTTCTACCATGTTTTGGATTATGCTGGTGAACATGTGTTTTTACATGCCAACCATTTCGCTTTCGATTACCATTTCGTATTCAGCTTTGAAGAACAAGAATCTGGATATCATCAAAACCTTCCCGCCAATCAGGGTTTGGGGAACAATAGGTTTTATTGTGGCACTCTGGATTATCAGTCTCACCGGTTTTGAAAAATCAGCTATGCAGTTTTATGTTGCCTCGGCAGCCTCATTATTCCTGGGGATTTATGCCTTTACGCTGCCAAAATGCCCTCCACCTGCACAGGGACACAAACGTACTTTTGTCGAAGCTTTTGGTTTAAACGCCTTTGCCCTGTTTAAAAATACCAAAATGGCACTTTTCTTTATTTTTGCCATGTTACTTGGCGCCTCCCTCCAGTTGACCAATGCCTACGGCGATACTTTTTTACACGATTTCGCCAAAATTCCGGAGTTTAAAGATCTGCTTGCCGTAAAATTTCCGGCAATTATCATGTCGATTTCTCAGATTTCGGAGACACTCTTTATCCTCACTATTCCATTTTTCCTAAGGAAATTTGGTATAAAGAAGGTGATGATTTTTAGTATGATAGCCTGGGTTTTGAGGTTTGGCCTTTTTGCTTACGGTGATCCTGCTGCGGGTTTATGGATGATCATTCTTTCGTGCATTATTTATGGGATGGCTTTCGACTTCTTCAATATTTCGGGTTCTCTTTTTGTCGAAACCCAGACCGACCCAAGAGTAAGAGCAAGTTCGCAGGGTTTATTCATGATGATGGTAAATGGTGTCGGTGCTTTCCTTGGGAGCAGAATCAGCGGTGTTGTAATCGATACCTACTTCAGAACGGGCGAACAGTTCGACTGGCAGGGAATCTGGCTGACTTTCGCAGCTTATTCGATGGTTGTAGCCATCTTGTTTGCAGTATT
>CAYOWJ010000161.1:3839-8403 GCA_964407625.1 uncultured Lentimicrobiaceae bacterium | reverse complement strand
ATTGGTGATAATAAAACATTATCAAGTTAAAGGCTGATAAAGGTTCCATAATTTCTTTATTTTATTGGTACTCATGATTAAACTACAAAAAACAGCAAAATCAGCACAAAAGTTTATCGACTACAAAATCGGAATTGCCGGAGCAATGGTTATGGGCGGGATTGTTTTGGGAATAAATTATTTTTCGACCCATGAAATTTCAGGTTCAATAACTGCTGCAATAAAACAGGGATCTTATACTTTTATTTTTGGTGGAACTTTAATGAAAGCCTGCGAATACCTGGCAACAAACATCAAAAAACGCCGGTTTGCAATAGTGGCATCAATAGTAATCCCTTCGGTTTTTACGTTATTGTTAACTTTTGGCCTTCATCATCTGAAAGGTACACCAAAGCCCATCGCATCAACAATTCCAACCTTGATAATAATTCCGGCTACTGCTATTTGGGGAGCAAGAAAGAGAAATCAAATGGATCAAAAAATACAATTACCTCATTAATTTGCATTTGTAAATGAAAAAAGGCAACCTTTTAGGGCTGCCTTTTTTAATGTTTTGCAAAATGCTGATTACTTTTTCAGATTGTATTTTGCTACGAAGTCGTCAATTATTCCGTCAAAATTCGGGAAACCAATTTCCTGAAGGTCATAATAAACCCTGGTGCTTGGTTTGTCGATTTTGATCAGTCGTTTAAGATCAATTGGTGTTCCGATAACAACCGAATCGCAAACGGTGTTGGCGATAGTAGTTTCGAGATCTTTTAATTGTTGATCGCTGTAACCCATTGCTGGCAGAAGTGTGCCGATGTTCGGGTAAATTCTGAAAGTTTCGCTGAGTTTTCCAACGGTGTAAGGACGAGGATCAACCATTTCTTTTGCACCAAATTTTTGGGCTGCAATCGTTCCGGCACCAAGTTTCATTTCACCGTGGGTTAATGTTGGGCCATCTTCGACAACTAAAACTCTTTTGCCTTTAATAACCGAAGGATCGTCAACTGCGATAGGCGAAGCGCCATCAATTACAATTGCATTTGGAGCAACTTTGGCAATGTTCTGACGAACAATCTGGATGGCCTCTGGTGCAGCACTGTCCATTTTGTTAATCACAGCAACATCACACATGCGCAAGGTTACTTCGCCGGGATAATAGCTCAATTCGTGACCAGGGCGATGCGGGTCAACAACGGTGATGTTAAGATCAGGTTTGTAGAACGGGAAATCGTTATTTCCGCCATCCCACAAAACAACATCACAACCATCAGGATCCTGTTCGGCAGCTCTTAAAATAGCTTCGTAATCAACGCCAGCGTAAATTACATTGCCACGAACGACGTGTGGTTCGTACTCCTCCATTTCTTCGACTGTGCATTTGTGTTTTGCAAGGTCGGCAATGGTTGCAAACCGCTGAACCTTTTGAGCTACAAGGTCACCATAAGGCATTGGGTGCCGCACAGCAACAACTTTTAGTCCTCTTTCCATCAGCAATTCGATAATGCGCCGTGAGGTCTGGCTCTTTCCGCAACCTGTTCTAACAGCTCCAACTGCAATTACTGGTTTGGTACTTTTGAGCATGGTGTCTTTCGGCCCCAGAAGCATAAAATTTGCCCCGGCTGCATTTACAATGGCACTTACCGACATTACCCTGTTGTAAGGTACGTCGCTGTAAGAAAACACGCAATCGTCCGCTTGTAAATCTTTGATTAATTTAGGGAGGTCTTCTTCTGCATAAATTGGGATACCGTCCGGGTATAAATCGCCAGCGAGTTCCGCCGGGTACTTCCTTCCGTCGATATCAGGAATCTGCGCAGCCGTAAAGGCCACAACATTGTACAGGTTATTTCCACGAAAATAGGTATTAAAATTATGGAAATCCCTTCCTGCAGCACCAATAATGATTACATTTTTCTTCATTATTATTTTCCCTTTTTGATAGTTAAACATTCGCTTTTTTTTAAAGCACTGCAAAGGTAATCGTTTAGATATTCTTTCAAAGGTTTGTTAATGAGTTTTTTTGTAAAAGCACTTTATTTTTGTTAAATCATTAACAATACATAAATGTTGCATTATTTGTTCATTTGAATTTACTTTGTAAAATATTTTAAAAAGTTAGGGTTACTTATCATAAATCATCAACTCATGAACAAAATAAATCTGACTTCCGTCGAAAGTGCTTTTTACGAATTATCTGGTGTAAGCAGCCAAACAACAGGCATTCCATACATTACTGTTGATAATTTTCCTAAACTGGGGCTATTGACAGCACTGCGGTTTTTGGAATGGGTTGCCGAAAATCCGGAAGGGGTAATCAGTCTTCCAACTGGCAAAACACCTGAACACTTTATTAAATGGACGCATTATTTTTTGTCGAACTGGAATGAGATAAAAGCTCAGAAAATCAGGATCGCACACGGATTAAAAATGAAGGATAAGCCTGATTTGAGCAGGCTTCAGTTTGTTCAGATTGATGAATTTTATCCGATTTCGTCAAGCCAGCACAACAGTTTTTATGATTATGTAAATAAATTTTATCTCGAAGGTTTTGGTTTGGATAAATCGGGAAGTTTGCTGATAAATGCTGATGAAATCCCACTTGCCGGAGGAAAACATTTTACCGAAATTTTTCCGGACCTTAAAGTTGATCTGAGCCTTAGATACCGCGAATGTCAAAATTCTTTCGAGAGACTTCAGCAGCAATCCATTTTCTTAATCGATAACTGGTGCTCCGAATATGAAAATAAAATAAGAGAAAAAGGCGGGATTGGTTTTTTCCTGGGTGGTATTGGCCCCGACGGACATATCGCCTTTAATACCCGCGGATCCGATCATTTCTCGACAACCCGGCTAACTGCGACAAATTTCGAAACTCAGGCAGTAGCTGCCGGCGACCTTGGCGGGATTGATGTTTCACGTAACCGGCTTGTTATCACCATCGGCCTCGAAACCATCACCTACAATCCCGATGCGGTGGCCATTATCATTGCTGCCGGCGAGTCGAAAGCTGATGTCATCAAAAATTCACTCGAAAATAGTCCGTCAAACCTTTACCCGGCTTCAGTTTTAAATAAATTGAAAAATTCAAGATTTTATCTCACCCGTGGCGCTGCAATTGGCCTCACCGATTCGGTTAATGCTTTTTTTGAACAAGGTGTTTGGACTAATCAAAAAACAGAGCGTGCAGTTATTGAGCTTTGTAAAAAAGAAAACAAATATGGCCATAATCTCACTTGTGACGATTTAAAAAGTGATCCCACCTGCAGCATGATTCCCGGATTAAACGATTCAACGGTTTCCGATGTCGTTAATTCAGTTTGGAAAAAAATGGAAAAGGGCATGCGACGCTATGAAAATGAAGTTTTTCTGCATACAGGCCCTCATCACGATGATATTATGCTTGGGATACTTCCGCTGATTTCACGCCAGTTGCGCTCGGCATCCAACGACCTGCATTTTGCCGTTTTAACCTCTGGATTTACAGCGGTCACCAATAGTTTTATCATTGATGCGCTCAAAGACACCCTTAAATTTATCGATTCCGGCATTATCCAGATGATTCAATATCCCGATTTTTTTGAATCAGGTTATAAATTTAAGTGGGATAAAGATGTATCACATTATCTGAATAAAGTTGCTGCCGGCGAAGAATCGGAAAGGCGCCGGGGGCTTTGCCATCGTCTTGTCAGGGCAATTGTCGAAATTTATCAGGTTAAAAGTATTGTTGAACTCAGGCATGAAATTTTAGCCATTCTGAATATCCTCGAAAATTCCTATGATGGCGAAAAAAATCCGCCAAAAATTCAGACTTTCAAAGGGATGATACGCGAGTTTGAAGAAGAACTGGTTTGGGCGCATTTTGGAGTACAAGTCAGCCATGTTCATCATTTGAGGCTTGGGTTTTACACCGGTGATATTTTTACCGAGCAACCCGAGCAAAAGCGCGATGTAGCCCCGGTTTTGGAAATGCTCCGAAAACTTCAGCCTACCGTTATCAGCCTGGCCCTCGACCCCGAAGGCAGTGGTCCCGACACCCATTACAAAGTTTTGCAGGCCATAGCCGAAGCCGTGAGATTATGGAGTCTCGAAAAGGATTTGTCAGGTTTGAAAATCTGGGGATACCGAAACGTTTGGTTCCGTTTTCACCCGGCCGATGTTGAAGTGATAGCCCCGGTTTCGCTCAATGCGCTTTCGCTGATGGAAAGTGCCTTCGAAAATTGCTACCTGAGTCAGGTGGCTGCACCATTTCCAAGTTATCAGCTTGATGGGAAATTCAGCACCCTTGCCGCAAAAATCTGGGTTGAGCAGCATCGGGAAATCCAGCTTTTATTGGGTAAAAATTTCTTTTATGAACATCCGCTTCCGCTGATCAGAGCCAGTCATGGGATGATTTACTACCGCGAAATGAACGTGGAGGAATTCCTGCAACAAGCCCGCGAACTCGAAAAATCGATGGAAGGGATGGCTGGATAAAAAACAAATAGCAAAAAACAAATCACAAAATACGAGATAGCAGATTTAGGATTTCAGATTTCAGATTTAGGATTGATGATTTCGGATTGATGATTTCGGATTT
>CAYOWJ010000161.1:0-3739 GCA_964407625.1 uncultured Lentimicrobiaceae bacterium | reverse complement strand
GATTTCGGATTGATGATTTCGGATTTAGTATTGATGATTTAGGATTGATTATTTGAAATTTGAAATTTGTGATTTGAGTTTTGTGATTTGTTTAGATAGCTATCGGGATGAGTTTTGAGATTTCACCCTTCCCATCGTTTTAAAAACCTATTTTTGCTGCCTGATAAAAAAATGTAATAATGATCGAAAAAATCCTGATTAACAAAACCGTCGAGGCAGTCAGCCGGATTTATGGACAAACCATTGATTCGAAATTGGTTTCGGTGCAAAAAACACGCAAAGAATTTACAGGCGACCTTACCATCGTTGTTTTTCCGTTTCTTAAAATCTCAAAAAAGTCACCCGAGCAAACGGCCAACGACTTGGGTGCGTTTTTAACCGGAAATCTCGACGAAGTAACTGGTTTTAATGTTATTAAAGGTTTTCTTAATCTCGAAATAAGCCTTAAATACTGGCTCGATTTCTTTAATCAGAACTTTTCGGATACAACTTTTGGTTTGGTTTCCGAAAAAGCAGGTGCTCCGGTTGTCGTGGAGTATTCATCGCCCAACACCAACAAACCGCTGCACCTTGGGCATATTCGCAATAACCTGTTGGGTTTTTCGGTAGCCAACCTGATAAAAGCTGCCGGCAAAAATGCGATCAAAGTCAACCTTGTCAACGACCGCGGAATTCACATCTGTAAATCAATGCTGGCCTGGCAAAAATGGGGAAACCAGGAATCACCGGAATCTTCGGGCATGAAAGGCGATCATTTGGTTGGGAAATATTATGTTTTGTTCGACCAGTATTATAAAGCTGAAATTGCTCAATTGGTTTTGTCGGGTGTCGAAAAAGAACGCGCCGAAAAGGAAGCTCCTTTAATTATCGAAGCTCAGGAAATGCTGCGCAGGTGGGAGGCTGGTGATGCCGGAACCCGTGCGCTCTGGGAAATGATGAACGGTTGGGTTTATGCCGGTTTCGACGAAACTTATCGCCGCATGGGTGTCGATTTTGATAAAATGTATTACGAATCGCAAACCTACCTGCTGGGGCGTCAACTGGTCGAAGAAGGCCTTGCCTGTGGTGTGCTTTTTAAAAAAGAAGACAACTCAGTGTGGTGCGACCTGACCGCTGATGGTTTGGACGAGAAACTTCTCCTGAGAGCTGATGGAACTTCGGTTTATATGACCCAGGATCTGGGAACGGCGCAAATCCGTGCCGACGAATTTCATGCCGGGAAATTGATTTATGTGGTTGGAAATGAGCAAAATTATCATTTTGATGTTTTGAAGCTTATTCTCAAAAAGCTTGGAAAACCATGGGCAGACAATATTTTACATTTATCGTATGGGATGGTTGAGTTGCCGCAGGGACGGATGAAATCGCGCGAAGGCACCGTTGTTGATGCCGACGACCTGATGGAAGAAATGTACAATACAGCCAAAACCACCACCGAAACCCTGGGAAAAATTGACTCATTTGATGATGTCGAAAAGCACAATCTTTTTACCATGATCAGCCTTGGTGCGCTTAAATATTATATTTTAAAAGTCGATCCAAAAAAGACCATGCTTTTTAATCCGGAGGAATCGATTGATTTTAATGGAAACACCGGGCCATTTATTCAGTACACCCATGCCAGGATCCGCTCATTATTCAGGAAAGCTGCCGAAAGAGGTTTAGCTGTTTCTACAGATGAAATTCCGCAGTTAATTCTGCCAAAAGAAAAGGATCTTATAAAATTACTTCACGATTTCCCGGCTGTGGTGCACGAAGCAGCCGAAAATCTGAGTCCCGCCCAGGTTGCAAATTACGTGTATGATCTGGCTAAAGAGTTTAACCAGTTTTATCAGGAAGTTCCTGTTTTAAAAGAAGAAAACCCGGCAACGATCGCTTTCCGTCTTGCTTTAGCCGGATTTGTGGGTTCGGTAATAAAAACATCCATGAACCTGCTTGGAATTGAGGTTCCTGAAAAGATGTAATTCTGGTTAAATAAAAATCCGGTCAGTGTGATCCGCCAGATGTTGCTGCCGCTGCCGTGGTGCTGGCTATGATTGACGCAAGAATGGCACCATTAATCGCTTTCACAGTTTCGCTGGTAATTCTGGTGAGATGATTTTCTGCAGTAATTTCTTTTATTCGTTGACGGGCTAATTTTCGTTCACTGCTTTCAAAAAACCTCCTTACCATAAATGTTGCACCAATGAGGGCAGCTAAAAATGAAGTATCTTTTTCGGCATCACTTTTTCTTAAAACCTTGTCGCGAACATCTTTAATAAGCTCGTTGCGTTTTCTGGTTTCGTAAGGAAGATATCTGTAATATCTGAAGAAAAACAGCATTCGGGCTTCTTCTTTTTTCATCACCCGTTTTGCGATCATTTCTTCGAGAACCATTGTCTTTAAGAGGCGGCGAAAACGGAATCTAACGAAACGGTTTATCCATGTCGGGACTTTTTTGGTAGATCTGGCTCTGGCAATTTCTTTGATCACCAAATCGAGCAAAGGATCGGAACATGAAGTTGCATCATTTAACATAATGCGTGATCCCTTGAGCGTAATTCTTCCCATGTCAGCGAGTTCGAGTAAAACGGCACCTGCGAGTCCAAAGGATAAATACTGGCTGAGTGGACGTCCTGTTTCAGGATGATAAACAAGTAACATGTACTTTTCTTTTAAAGTAAGCGACATTTCAGTCATATTGATCAGATTAAAAAGTTTAAAACAAAGATAGAATTTCCTTACTTATTGGCTTGATAATTCCTTTTTCGGTGATAATTCCAGTGATGAAATCAGCCGGGGTTACATCAAAAGCCGGATTTATGGCTGATGAACCGGGCGATGCAACCCTGATTTTCCTGATAATTCCTGCTTCATCGGGGCCGGTTTGGAAAAGTACTTCGTCGTCGCTTCGTTCCTCGATGATGATGTCGCTGCCACTTTTACAATCTAAATCGAAGGTTGAAGTTGGAGCTGCGATGTAGAACGGAATTCCAAAGTTCTTTGCAACAATAGCTTTTTCGAAGGTACCGATTTTGTTGGCAGTATCGCCATTTGTGGCAATGCGGTCGGCGCCAGCAATCATCATATCTACTTTTCCTGCCGACATGAGCCACGCTCCGGCATTGTCGGGAACGATCTGATGAGGCACGCCTTCGTTAAAAAGTTCCCAGGCAGTGAGCCGCGCTCCCTGGCTTCGGGGACGGGTTTCGTCAACCCAAATAAAAATATTTTTACCCGAATGATGGGCTTTGTAAATGGGCGAAAGTGCCGTTCCAAAATCCACAAAAGCCAGCCAGCCAGCGTTGCAATGTGTCTGGATTCGAAAGCCAGGTTTGATAAGTTCGTTTCCAAAATCGCCGATGGCCTGAGAGGCTGCAGCATCTTCATCAGCAATATTTTGGGATTCACGTTGAGCGTTTTGGATGGAGATTTTTCCGGCTTCAAAAACCCGTTCAACAGCATAAAATAAATTGCGGGCAGTTGGCCGCGTAGCTTCAATTTCTTGTTTTGCATTTTCGATAAAATTCTCAAAACCTTTTTTTGGAGACTGCAAAAAAGCCTGCGCCATGGCAAATCCGGCAGCAGCGCCAATTGCACCGGCACCGCGAACCATCATGGTTTTTATCGAATGGCAGGTTTGGAGATAAGCCTTTGCTTCGAAAATCTTAAATTCGAAAGGCAGCAGATTTTGCTCGATCATAAAAACCGAGGAGCCTTCCATCCAGATTGTCCGATACTCTTTTCCGTTAACTTTCAT
>CAYOWJ010000160.1:0-8438 GCA_964407625.1 uncultured Lentimicrobiaceae bacterium | reverse complement strand
TTTAGGCACTTTAAGTACTTTTAAAAACTCATCCCTTTGTCAGCATTTGGTCAAAATATCAGTGAATATTTCACCTTCACCAAAAGCCAGCGAAATGGTTCGCTCCTGCTTGTTGGGATGTTGGTTTTGTTGATGATTATTTATTTTCTGATGCCGACGTTTATCAAGCCTGAAACAAGCGATGATGATGGTTTTAGAGATGAGTTACTGGCATTTGAGGCTTCCCGCAGAACCCGGGGAGCAAAACAACTTGCCCCATTTTTTTTCGACCCCAACGAATTACCAGCCGAACGATGGCCCGAACTGGGGCTCAGCCAGGAGCAGGTTTCGGTAATTTTGAATTTCAGGAATAAAGGCGGAAGGTTTTATGAAAAGGAAGACCTGAAAAAAATCTATTCGATCTCAGCCCAGGAATATGCCGCACTGGAGCCTTTTATCGAAATTAAAAAAACGGAATACTCCCCGGTGAAAAATGAAACTGAGCGCAAAATTCCTTTCGAGCCTTTTTCGTTCGACCCAAATAAACTGCCCGGGCTCGATTATCCAAAACTGGGGCTGAACGAAGGACAGATCAGGAATATTCAAAGTTATATGAACGCGGGTGGCAAATTTCTGTCGAAGGAAGATTTTAAGAAGATTTACAGCATCTCGTCAGAAGATTATGAACGGCTTGAAGCCTTTATTTTGCTGCCGGCCAGGGATTCGCTACAAAAACCAACTTACGAAAGCCGGGAATTTACCCTTCCCATGGTCGAAATCAACAGCGCTGATACCGGCACTCTTCAAAATCTGAAAGGCGTTGGCGCTTCCTTTGCCGGAAGGATTATCAAATACCGCGATTTGTTGGGTGGTTTTTACCGGAAGGAACAACTGCTCGAAGTTTTTGGAATGGACACCGCGCGCTATGCCGGTTTTGCCGCACAGATCGAAATCAACCAGTCGCTCATCAAAAAGAAAAACCTCAACAACGTCGAATTTAAGGAACTTCTTAAACATCCTTATCTCGAATATTACCTGGTAAAATCGATTTTTGATTATAAAAACAAAAACGGTAATTACAGTTCGGTGGATGAATTGCGCAAGGTTAACCTGATTTATAAAGAATTGTACGAGAAGATTTCGCCATACCTGTATGTTGAAAATAAAAAATAGATGCTGAAAAATCTTAAAATATGGCTTTTTTATTACCGGATGACTTTGTCGTTTGTTTGTTTGTTTTTTATCTGTTTAAATCCCGTGCAGGCGCAGGATTACAGGAATGAGATAGATTCGATCAAAGCCGGGAAAAAATATGAGGATCAGATTATCCAACTCACCGAATTTTCTGAAAAACTCAGGAGGTCAGATCCTGCCAAAGCCGGAGCATTTGCCACCGAAGCCATCATCCTGGCAAGAAATACCGGAAATGATGCCCTTTTGGCCCGCTCGATAAAAAGTTTAGGCAACGTAAATTTTATGACGGCCAGGTATGATACGGCAATTTTACTTTACAGGCAAGCTTATCAGATTTTTACCCAAACCGGCGATAGTTCAGGCTGGGCCGAATGTCTCAACGCTATCGGAACCATCAATTCCACTTTAGGGAAATTTGACGAAGGCCTCCTCGATCTTGAAACTGCCTTAAAAATTAAGACATTGCTCAACGATCACAAGTATATTTCCATCATTTTATCCAACATTGGAAATAATTTTAATTTCCGTGGCGATTATGCCAAAGCCCTCGATTATTATAAAAAAGCCATCGAAGCAAACAAAATCATCAACAATACCGAAGGCAGCGTCAGACTTTTAATTAACGTTGGTTCGATTTATCAAAGCCAGGGATTTGCCGAAGAGGCATTACAAAATTATCGCGAAGCTGTAGTTTTGGCAAGCGGCATCAACGACCTCTGGATTAAAGCCATTGCGCTGAGAAATATGGGATCCATTTTCGCCGAAAACGGAAAAACGACCGAAGCCCTCGATTGTCTTTCCGAATCCCTCGAACTCAGGGAAAAAATTGATGATAAAAAGGGTCTTGCTGCTACTTTGGTTATTATTGGCCAGGTTTACGAAACCCAGGGAAATTTGCTACGTGCAAACGAAATCTTTATCCAAAGCTTAAAACTCAACCATGAGCTCGGCAATAAACGCGATATTGCTGCAACCTTAACCTTTATTGGCCATAATCTTGCCTTGCAAAACGACTTCGAAAAAGCGATGGAATACTACCGCGAATCAAATCAGATCGCTTCCGAAACCGGCTTGCTGCCGGAGCTGGCCGAAAATGCAAGGAACATCTCACTTACTTTTGCAGCAATTCATCAAATGGACAGCGCCGAATTTTACCTCGACCAATACATCCGGCTTCAGGATTCGTTAAATATTGATGCCGGCGAATTACTGGCTTTAAAACAGTCATCAGAAACCGACAAGGCATCTTCCGAACAAAGTGGTTCTGACACAAATTCAAATGTCCTCTTTATCTTAAATTCCGCTTCGATGATCTTAGTTGCTGGACTGGTAGCATTCATTTTTGCCCTCATCACTCTACTAATCATGATGCACAGGAAACTCAGGAAAAAACAGCCCCGTTAAACTTGTTTTCTATCTTTGCCCGCTAAAGTTTAGAAAAAAATTTCATGAGCAAAATAATCGGAGTAATAAAAAAATATCCACGGGCATTTTGGGTAGCCAATACCATGGAATTATTCGAGCGATGGGCATGGTACGGTATTTTTATGCTGCTTGCACTTTATCTTACAGGCTCGCAGGAAACAGGAGCGCTCGGGTTTTCGCAGGAACAAAAAGGCTATATGATGGGCCCGGTAGTGGCCATTCTCTACTTTTTACCGCTCATCACCGGCGCCATTGCCGACAGATACGGCTACCGCCGCGTGCTCATCGTGGCTTATCTCATCCTGGCAAGCGGCTACCTGATGATGGGAATTTTCAAAACCTACTTTTCGCTCTACCTTGTTTTCCTTTACGTGGCTCTGGGCGCTGCCCTTTTTAAACCCATCATTTCGGCAACCATCGCCAAAACAACCAACGACGAAACTGCCTCAATCGGGTTTGGGATATTTTACATGATGGTGAATATCGGCGCCTTTTTGGGACCGGTGATGGCCAGCAAACTCCGCGTTATCAACTGGCAATACATGTTTTTTATGTCGGCTGCGGCAATTCTGATTAATCTGGTTATTGTACTTTTTGTGTTTAAAGAGCCTGAACGGCCAAAAAATACCGACCCGTTGGGAAAATCCCTGCTGACCATTTTCAGAAATATCCGCACAGCCATCAGTGACGTAAAACTTGTTATGTTCCTCGTGATTATCATTGGATTCTGGTCGATTTACAACCAGTTGTTTTATTCGCTTCCGGTTTTTATCGATCAATGGATGGACACTTCCGTGATTTATAACCTGCTTCACTCCTTTTCGCCCGGCCTTGCTTCGGCTATTGGAACCGATCAGGGAACCATCGCACCTGAAATGCTGTCGAATATTGATGCTTTTTACATCATCATTTTCCAGGTTTTTGTCTCGGCGCTGGTGATGAAACTCAAACCGCTTAACGCGATGATGTCGGGAATCGCGGTTAATGCCTTGGGGCTTGCCCTCATGTTTTACACCAATAATCCGCTTTTCCTGTTTATTTCGGTTTTGATTTTCGGATGGGGTGAGATGGCCAGCTCACCAAAAATTACCGAGTACATCGGGCGGATTGCTCCAAAAGAAAAAACGGCTCTTTACATGGGTGCATCGTTCATCCCGCTGGCCGGAGGTAATTTTCTTGCCGGAATTTTATCGGGTGACGTTTATGGAAAAATGTCGGATAAGATCAATTTGCTGCAAAGAGAAGTTGCTGCCCGTGGGCTCGACTTACCTGAAATTTCGGAACATTTCACCCAAAACGATTACCTGAACCAGGCAGCAGGATTGATGGGAATGACCAACCAGGAACTCACAAATTATCTCTGGAATACCTATCACCCGGGCAATATCTGGATGGTCTTTGCCGGAATCGGACTGCTCACCGTAATGCTTTTATTTGTTTACGACAGATTTATCCTCAAATCGAAGGCAACAAATTAAACCCAAATCTGTTTAAGTTTTATTTTTAGATATGAAGCAAATTATCGTTTCGTTGCTGAAACAACTGCTGTTCTGGATGTTGTTTTTCGCTTTAGCCCGCCTGATATTCCTGGTTTTTTATCTGGGAAACCTCAAAGCCGATGGTGCCGGTTTTTTCGAGACTTTAGCCGGTTTTTATCATGCCCTGAAACTTGATTTTGCCACAGCCTGTTATTTGATGGTAATCCCGTTTTTTCTGCTGTTTATCCAATCTTTATGGAAAAAATCCATCATCAACACCATCAATAAAATTTACACCTTGCTGATGATTTTGATGTACGCGCTCATTACCGGCGGTGAATTAGGCCTTTACGGCGAATGGAAAACCAAACTTAACTACAAGGCGCTCCGTTACCTCGAACATCCTTCAGAAGTCTTTAATTCGGCATCAACGATCGAATTCTTTGCTTTGCTGATGTTAGTTGGCGGTTTAACGGTTTTTTCGTTCTGGATGTACCGGAAATTTTTCTATAAAAATATCCACATCGAAAAGCCCAATTATTATTTTTCACTGATTTTTCTGCTCATCACTCCTCCTTTTATTCTGGTCGGGATGCGGGGCGGCGTTCAGCAAATCCCGATCATTCAAAGCCAATCCTACTATTCTGATAAAAATATTTTAAACCTTGCAGCCACCAATAATGCCTTTAACCTCTACATCAGCATCAAGGAAAACATCGAAAATTTTGGGAAAAATCCTTACAATTTTTACGATCTGGCTGAGGCTAAAAAAACGGTCAAACAACTTTATACGATTCAAAAAGATACTACCATAAAAATCCTGACCACCAACAGGCCAAACTTCGTAATCCTGATGCTCGAAAGCTGGTCGTCGGACCTGATCGAATCGCTTGGGGGCGAACCCGGAATAACGCCGGAGTTCAGGAAACTTGAGCAAGGCGGCATTTTGTTTAACCAGATACTTTCGAGTGGTTCGCGCTCCGAACAAGGGATGGCTTCTATTTTTGGAGGATTTCCGGCACATCCGATTTCTGCCATCACCAAACAACCCGACAAATTCGTGCATCTGCCAAGCCTGGTGCACATTTTCAACGATCTGGATTACGCTACTTCTTTTTATTTCGGAGGACAACTCATCTATGGAAATATCAAAGGCTACATCATTTACAATGGGTTTAAACGGATTATCGAAGGCGACAATTTTGATAAATCGGTCCCGCAAGGGAAATTGGGCGTTCATGACGAATTTACTCTCGACAGGCTATACCGCGACCTGAACAACGAAAAGCAACCTTTCTTTGCAGGCCTTTTCACACTCAGTTCTCATTCGCCTTACGACCAACCGATGAAAGAAATTTTTGACTGGGGTGGTAACGAAAATCATTTCATCAACTCGGCCTATTACGCCGATCATTGCCTGGGCGAATTTTTCGAAAAAGCACGCACCCAGCCCTGGTTCGACAATACGCTTTTCATTTTAACCGCCGATCACAGCCATAATTCGTACAAAAACTGGCCTTATCATACCGTGGAATATCACAGCATCCCGGTTTTGTTTTATGGAAATGTGATCAAAGTAGAATATCGCGGGATACAGTGGGAACAGCCTGGTTCGCAGGTTGATTTTGCAGCTACAATCCTGGCTCAGATGGAACTTCCTCACGATCAGTTTAACTGGAGCCGAAACCTGTTTAATCCTTATGCACCAAAATTCCGCTATTTTGGTTTCGATAACGGCGTTATCTGGACCGAACCCGGAACTGGCTTCAGCTATGATGCCGATTTGAAAATGTATTATTGGAAAAATCCTGAAAACATCGGTGAACAGACCATTAAAAACGGGAAATCCTACCTTCAGGTGGTTTTTCAGGAGTATGTTGATTATTAGGAAGTACTTAGAGTTAGGAGTTAGGAGATTTATGATTTTAGATTTCAGATTTATGATTGACTGCCAACTTTCAACTTGCCGACTTCCGATTTCCGACTCCCGTCTTCTGACTTACGCCTGACTACGCCATTTTTATCAGGATTGTTTTGATAACATCTGAAACATCCTCGGCTTTGTCGACAGCTTTTTCGAGGGTCGCAATAATTTCCTTGGTTTTGATTAATTCGATGGTATCTTTTTCTTCATCAAAAAGCTTTGAAATGCCCATCTGGTAAAGATCATCGCCCATATTTTCGATGGTATTCAAAACGATGCACGACTGAATTATCTTTTCTCTGTTTTTCCCGGCGTTCCGTAAGCCGTTAACCGAAAACTCAATCTCTTTGGCTGCCTGATAAATTAACTCCGAAAATTCCTTCAAAACCGGAAGCAACACTTTTGGCTTGTAAAGACGGATGCGCTGGCTTGCACCATTCATATGGTCGAGCACATCATCGAGCGAAGAAGCAAGTTCATGAATGTCTTCGCGATCGAAAGGTGTGATAAAAGATTTGTTAAGCTGACCAAAAATCTCATGGGTGATTTCGTCCCCTTCAAGTTCCATCGCCTTAATCTGTTTGATAATTGGTTCACGCTGCTCGATACTTTGAGTATCCATCAGGGTTTTAAACAGTTCGGCAGCTTTTACGAGTACTTTTACATCATGTTCAAAGAGCGGAAAAAAAGCTGTGTCTTTTGGTACAAAGAACTTTAATAAATAATCAAGATTCATAATGAGTAGTTTTAGTTTTTTATTCGCTTCAGGACTGGTTTTTAATCTCAAAAATATTTAATTTATCACACAAATAAATGAAGGAAAAAATAAATCAATGCACTTATCACCGCTGAAACCGGAATAGTGAGTATCCATGCCCAGAAAATCTTTGTGGTCACGCCCCATTTTACAGCCGAAACACCTTTTCTGGCTCCTGCTCCGATTATTGCCCCGGTAATTGTGTGCGTAGTACTTACCGGAATACCAAAATGAGTAGCACCAAATAAAGTGAGAGCACCGGCAGATTCAGCACAAAAGCCCTCAAATGGTTTAAGTTTGGTAATTTTTTGTCCCATGGTTTTAACAATTCTCCAACCTCCAAATAACGTCCCAATAGCAATAGCTGAATGACAGGATAGAACAATCCATAAACTGATCGGATCGTTTTTGGTTGTTAACCCGGTTACAATAAGGGCAACCCAAATAATTCCCATCGATTTTTGGGCATCATTTCCACCATGTCCGAGACTAAAAGCGGCGGCAGATAAAAGTTGCAATCGTCTGAAATATTTATCAACTCCTGACGGTGATTGCTTTCGCGCAAAGAAAATTACAATTGCAGAGATTATAAACGACATAATCATACCAAGTACAGGCGCAATGATGATAAAAATTACAATTTTCAAAACTCCGGCAAATACTACAGTCCCCCAGCCTGAACTGGCCACTGCTGCTCCAACCAAACCGCCCACCAGTGTATGCGAAGAACTTGATGGAAGGCCATACCACCAGGTGAGTAAATTCCATAAAATAGCAGCAATCACAGCGGCGGCAATTACATTAAGGTTGATAACATCCGGATTTATTACACCCTTTCCCATCGTTGAAGCAACCTTTAACGGAAAGATCAGGAATGCAATAAAATTGAAAAATGCAGCCATAATTACTGCTGTTAAAGGTGACAGCACTTTTGTGGAAACAACTGTTGCTATCGAATTGGCAGAGTCATGAAACCCGTTGATGAAGTCAAAAATGAGGACTAAAACAATAATGATGTAAAGAAATGTCATGTTGGGAGATAGTCTATAATTAGGCGGCAAAAGTAGATTTAATTAATTTCTACCAAACCTGCTTACATTAAGTTTATGTTAAATTATTAACACTAATAAAAATCCAAATTATCCGGTCATTAAAAGCTTTTGATTTGCAAATAGCTTCAAACAAACCAACAGATTTAAAAATATTTTCCGGGCACTAAATAATTACTCACATAATCATCAACACCTTCTTCAAGCGAAGTAAAATCTTTGGTGTAGCCATAAATCCTGAGTTTGGTCATATCAGCCTCCGTAAAATACTGGTATTTGTCGCGGATATCGAGCGGGGTATCAATAAATTCGATGTCGGGTTCCTTTTCGAGCGCCCAGAAAGTAGAATTAGCAAGGTTGAGAAAAGTCCTGGCCTCGCCTGTCCCAAGATTGTAAAGGCCTGATTCTTTCTGATTCTTCATAAAATACATAAGCACATCAACCACATCCTTTACATAAACAAAATCGCGTAGCTGCTCGCCGTCTTCAAACTCCGGATTGTGCGAACGAAAAAGCTTCATCGTGCCGGTTTTATTAATCTGATGAAAAGCATGAAAAACCACCGATGCCATGCGCCCTTTATGAAACTCGTTAGGCCCATAAACATTAAAAAACTTAAATCCAGCCCAGAA
>CAYOWJ010000159.1:0-8513 GCA_964407625.1 uncultured Lentimicrobiaceae bacterium | reverse complement strand
CCTCACTCCTCACCCCTCAATACTCATGCCTCAATACTCATGCCTCATGCCTGATCCCTCACGCCTAAAAACTTACTAAAATGAAAAACCTCCTCGGTTTTGTTAAAAAAGAATTCTACCACATCTTCCGCGATTACAGGACGTTGTTGATTTTATTCGGGATGCCGGTGGTGCAACTGCTGGTGTTTGGTTTTGCGCTCACCAACGACATCAAAAATGCACGCATCGCAATCCTCGACCATTCAAAAGATAATATTACCAGCAAGCTTACGCATAAAATCCTGTCGTCGGGGTATTTTATCTTAGCCCAAAACCTCGACAGTGAGGCCGGCATCGAGGATGCTTTTAAACAAGGAAATATAAAGCAGGTGCTGATTTTTGAAGCAGATTTTGCTGAGAAAATCGAACGTGAAGGCACTGCTTCGATGCAGATTTTAGCCGATGCCTCCGACCCCAATGTCGCCAAAATCCTCACAAATTATACCACTGCTATCGTCAGCGATTTCCAGAAAGAATTGCTGGCTGATAAAAAACTTCCCATCGAGGTAAAAACGGAGGTCAGAATGTTGTATAACGCCGAAATGAAAAGTGTTTTCATGTTTGTGCCGGGCGTTATCACCGTGCTTTTGCTGCTGATTTCGGCCATGATGACCAGCATTTCGATTGCCCGCGAAAAGGAAATGGGAACCATGGAAGTACTGCTGGTTTCGCCACTCAAACCCATCCAGATTATCATCGGGAAAGTTGTTCCTTATGTTTTGCTTGCTTTTGTCATTGCTCTGGTCATTCTGATACTTGGCTATTTTGTGTTTGGGGTGCCGATACGTGGCAGCCTCGTCCTGCTTCTCGGTTACAGCCTCGTATATATTTTGCTTTCATTGTCGCTCGGAATATTTATTTCATCCGTAGTTGACAGCCAGCAGGTAGCCATGCTGATTTCGATGGTTGCGCTCATGCTGCCGACCATTTTACTTTCGGGTTTCATATTCCCCATCGAAAATATGCCCTGGCCGCTCCAATGGCTTTCAAATGTAATCCCTGCCAAGTGGTTTATCATCGTGATGCGCGGCGTAATGCTCAAAGGAATTGGTGTTCAGATTTTATGGAAGGAAACCCTGATCCTGTTTGGGATGATTGCCTTTTTTATCGCTCTAAGTGTTCGTAAATTTAAAATCAGGCTGCAATAATATGAGAACCATCATTTTTATTTTACAGAAAGAGTTTTTGCAGATTTTCCGCAACAGGATGATGCTACCCATCATCTTTGTAATGCCGGTGATTCAGCTTCTGATTTTGGCTCATGCCGCCACCTATGAGATGAAAACAATCAGGACGCATGTCGTAGATCTCGATCAAAGCCCGTCGTCGCGGGATTTGGTGAGTAGATTCAAAGGTTCATCATTTTATAAAATGGTGGGATATTCGTATAATTATGAACTTGCCGAAAAAGACATCGAAAAAGGTGTTGCCGACCTGATTATTCAGATTCCGCAGGATTTCGAAAAAGATCTCGTTAACGAAAAAGAAGCAAGCATCAGTCTGGTAATTAATGCCATCAACGGTTCAGCAGCCAGTCTCATCAACGCTTACACGCTCGCAATTATCCGGGATTATAATCTGAACCTGGTTACCGAACTCATCAGCCGGAAAGTGAAACAGCCCATTGGGATCGAATATTCGTACTGGTTTAATCCTGAATTGAATTATAAAACATACATGGTGCCGGGAATCCTGGTTTTGTTGGTGACCATTATTGCTTTTTTCCTTTCGGGGATGAACGTAGTACGCGAAAAGGAAATCGGGACCATCGAGCAAATCAACGTAACGCCCATCAAAAAATATCAGTTTATTGCCGGCAAGTTAGTTCCTTTCTGGATTATCGCCATGTTTGAGCTGGCTTTTGGGCTGATGGTGGCTAAGCTGTTTTTCGATATTCCGATAGTTGGAAGCATTGGACTGGTTTTTGGCGTTGCCGCCATTTATCTGGTAGCTGTTCTGGCGCTTGGCCTCATCATTTCGACGCTTTCCGACACCATGCAGCAATCGATGTTTCTCACCTGGTTTTTCCTGGTAATTTTTATCCTGATGAGCGGTCTCTTCACCGCCGTTGACAGCATGCCCGACTGGGCGCGTGCCATCAACATCATCAATCCGATTGCTTATTTTATCGAAATTATCCGCATGATTTTGCTTAAAGGTGCCGGACTAAGAAATATCGTTCATCAGCTTACAGCCCTTATAATTTATGCTATTGTCGCGCTTTCGGTTGCGGTGTGGAGATACAAAAAGGTGGCTTAGCACGGGTGTTTTACCACGGAGGTTGCGGAAGAATAATGTCCAATTTAGAAGGAAGAATGTAAAATGAAGAATGAAGAATTTTGAATGAGGAAAAATATCCTGAAATCTTGTAATCCTGTTATCCTGTAATTCTCTGTGTTTCTTAGTGCGCTCTGTGGCTCCGTGGTTTATTTTTCTTACCATGCCCCGGATTATATTTTTAATGCTTCAAAGAATTTCTTGTTAAAACTATCCGACAATGCTGCGGTGCAGCCACCATGAAGATAAATAGTGCCGCCATCTTCGGTGCAAAATCGTTCGACATGGTTGATGTTGACAATAAACGATTTGGAAACCCTGATAAAAACCTCTCCCGAAAACAGTTCTTCAAAATGTTTAAGGTTTTTTGAGGTTGTTATTGTTTCTCCATTTGTCAGGAAAACAAGGGTCGAATTATGGTTGGAGCGAAACATGATGATTTCGGTGGATTGAACAAATTGAACTCCGTTTCTGACAGCTATCTGAACTTTATGTACCTCCGGATGGCCAATACTGTTAATCAGTTTTTTGATTCTGCTTAATTCGTCTTCAAGGGATTGGCTTTTGGCTTCGTTTTTTACCAATTCTACCGCCGCAACCACTTCATCAATATCCAGGGGTTTGAGCAAATATTTTTTTGCGCCATATTTATTGAGTGCTCTCAAAATGTGCTCCGATTGCTCCGAGCTGGTTGTGAAAACCACTTTAAAATCAATCCGGTCAAGGCTTTTAAGGATGTCAAAAGCGCCGTTATCGTTATTCCCAAGCATAACATCAAGAAAAACAAGCTGTGGATTATTTTGCTTTATTGACTGGATTGATTTTTCGACATTGTCGGTAACATCCAACAATTCGATGCTGTCGCTGCAATAATCTTGAAGGATGGTTGTCAATACTTCCTGCCCTAAAACTTCATCTTCTACAATAATAGTTCGCAGTTTCATAAGGATTAATCTAAGATGCACTATTAAAACAAAAACAATGCCTTCAATTCTGGCAATGCCTGTTCGTTTGAATTACTGAACGAAAATAGCATAAAATTTTCATGTGGGAGTACTAAAGAAATCCAATAATAAGAAAAAAAACTTTCATTAAGGGAATGATAAAAATAATAGTATCAAAACTACCTTTCATTTCCAGGTTTCCCGAAATCCGGCAGTGATAAGAGTATTGTTGTTCCCGGGTAGTCCTGATTTTCAGGGTTTGCAGGGATAATTTCAAGGCTGATATCGGCGCTGTAAATCCTGTTGAGCATCTCGATGCGGCTATAAATATTTTTGATGGCTGTTGATTTACGGTTATTGTTTTGCTTAATCTGACCCGATTTTTCGATGCCAATGCCGTTATCAGTGACATTGCAGAGTAAACGGTTATTTTCGAATTTAAAATCAACCTGTACAATTCCTTTCATCGGCATCCCTGAAAAAGCATATTCAACCGAGTTTTCGACGAAAGGCTGAAGCAGCATGGGCGGAATTTTTTTATTGGCAGCATTATCGTCAATATTCCCAATGTAATCAAACAAACCGGCGAATCGGAGTTGCTGGAGTGACAGGTATTTTTCGAGTACTTTGCCTTCTTCAGCAACGGTAACAAACTCTTTTTGCGAGTTTTCCAGAATATCCCGCATCAGCTTTGCAAAAGTCGTCAGGTACTTATTTGCCGAGCGGATATCGTTTTGCATGATGTAACTGTTGATGGCGTTGAGCGTATTAAAATAAAAATGAGGGTTCATCTGGCTTTTCAGGAAATTTAAGGTTGATTGGTTGGCTTCTTTTTCGAGGCGCACAATTTCAATTTCCTTTTGGATATTGTTGTTTCTGATCCTGAGAAATACGATGGCGAAAAGTGAAAGCACAAATGCTACAAGTAACAAAATTTGAAATCCCTGTCGCTGGAAAAAGGGTGGCGGCGAAACCTGTATCAACACTGTTGCAGTCTCCAAAATCCATGGCCATCCTTTGTATGACGATTGAAGCTCAAAAGTGTATAATCCGGGTTTCACGCCAACAAATTCCGCCTTCAGGTCATCATGGAGGTTTTGAGTCCATTCATCCTTTGCACCTTTAAGCCGGTACCTGTAAATGCGTTCGCCGGCATTCCTGAAATCGAAGCTGGAGAAGGAGATCGAGAAGGAGTTCTCGTTATAAGGTAAAGTTACCATTTTCCCATTTCTTAAAGGATAATCCAACGCTTTTACTCCAACGATGGTTGTGATGGCATCAATGCCGGGAGCTGCTTTGGTTTCAAAATTTACCAGCGAATCGGGATGAAAAGCAATAACCCCGCCCTGGCCGCCGAAGTAAATGGTGCCATCTTCATCCCGGAAATCGGAGCCGGTGTTAAACTCCGGAAAAGGCAGGCCATTAACGGCGCTGTAGTTTTCAATTTTTCCGGTTTTGGGATTTAAGTTTGCGATGCCTTTCCATGTGCTCATCCAGAGGTTACCGGCTTTGTCTTCAAAAATTACATTTACCGAATTATCTATCAAACCTTCATTTGTCGAAAAGTGGGCAGTAAATTTTTCGGTTTCCGGATCGAAAGCATAAATGCCGCTTCGGATGGTTCCCAGCCAGAAAGTTCCGTTTTTGGTTTCGGTGATGCAAAAAACCTCCGGGTCGGTTTCGCTGCCGGGACCAACAAATATTTTGCTGGCTTTCGGATTTTCAACATCAAGTTTAACCAGGCCATCTCCACAAGCCAGCCAGATTTGTCCTTTGCTATCTTCAAAAATATCGCGTGTACTCATGGGAATCGGTAAAAAATCGGTAAGTTGAATACTCCTGAAGGTTTTATAATTGTCCTCCGGCTTACCAATCATGATGCAATTTCTGTCGCTGATCCAGAGATTATCTTTGCTGTCTTTAAAAAATTTATAAACATGATAGGTAATTGATTTGAAAAACGAAAACCTGTTTTCGGCAATTTGATAGCGAAAAATTACCGAGTCAATATTCATGAGCAATTCATTGTCGTTTAGTGCGATAATATTGAACACACCTGTAGGATTGGATAATTTGCTTAATTCGGGGGGCAGGTTGATGTTTACAACGGAATTATCGCGCAAATCAATCCTGTCCAGTCCGCCATCTCTTGAACCAACCCAGAGATGGTTGTACTTGTCTTTGAATAAAGCTCCTGTAAGTGCCATGCCACTTATTGAGTTCATTTTACCTGGTTCGAATGTCCAGGACTTAAAGTTTAATTGAGGTATCGAATATTTAAACAGACCGCTTAGTCCCCCAAAATAAATATTCGAATGGTTGTCGAAATGAAGTATAGAAGGAATTGTCTTTCCAAAAAGGTTTTGGATCGGATCGTCAAATTCAAAAGTCCTGGTTTTCAGGTTTAAGACTACAGTCTTTTGACAATCAGTGCTTAAGAGCAATCTATCGGGAGCTATTTCATTTGAAATTCCAGTAAGTTGGAACAGTGGCGACCCATCGGTGGAGGTGGGTAAAGGTATCTGTTGCAACGAATGTGTTTTTTCGTCTGAAATAAATAATGGGCTATAATGGCTCCCAGTCCTTCCGGTTATCAGAATAAACTTTCCACTTGATGCCCATATAAAGAGATTTACCAGATCTTGGTTGTTGTTTTCTTCAAAAGGAAAATAAGTGTCTGCATCCCGGAGTGTAATTGTTGAGCTATTTGCCAATAATCGAAAAGGAAAATGTAAAATGCCTTTTGCTGATGCAATCCAAAGCCCACTGCTATCGGGAATAATCTGGCTGTTTTCTTCATGAAAATCAGAAATATCAAAATATCGGACGGAGCGCAAATCTGTGTCAAATTCAACTAAGCCTTCGCGGCCACAAAGCCAACCCTTGTTGTTTTTATCGAAACACAAATCCATAGATAATTCGGTTGTCAAACTTTTTTTACCCCAGAAATAAACCCTTTGGAAGTTATCGGTTTTGTTATTGTATTTTACAATACCTTGTTGGGTTACAACCCATATCCTGCCGGTGCTGTCAAGCGTTATTTTATGAATCGGGTCACTTGTAATCGTTGTTGTATCATCTGGATTATTGTTGTAGGAAGTAAAACTGTGTCCGTCGTAACGGCTCAGGCCGCCCCACGTGCCAATCCACAAATAACCATCCCTGTCTTGCAGAAAATAGGTAATATGTTTATGCGCCAGGCCATCTGAAATAGAATATGAAACAACCTCCTGGGCAGTGATTTTGCCGGAAACGAGAAAAATCAGGAAAATGGTCAAATGAATTTTGAATGTTTGCAGCATCAGATTTTGTTACAGTCCTGCAAAGCTAAATGTTTTCTTTAATTAACCGCGGAAGAATAGTTTTTAACACGGAGGCACGGAGAACACAAAAGAAAATAACAAAAATCAAAAAACAAAACTCAAATTTTACCACGGAGACACGGAGGGAACAGAGATTTTATTTATGATTCTCTGTGCTTCATTGTGTTCTCAGTGCCTCTGTTTTTTGTCTTGATGAAAACGATATTTGCACATCTACATGTGCATATTATTTTTATTTTTGCACAAACATTTGTGCTATGATCGAATTACTTTCAAATTCAGATAGGCTGGTTCAGCGTGTGTCGCTGGATTTTAAAAGATACCTTGCCGGAAAAATTGATTGGAATAACCGGTTGATCGGTATAAAAGGTGCTCGGGGAACGGGAAAAACAACGCTTCTTTTGCAATGGCTAAAAGAACAAGGAAAGCCAGCCTCCAAAGCTGCCTACTTTTCGCTCGACGACCTTTATTTTCTGACTAATTCATTGGTTGAAACAGCCAAAACTTTTTTCCAGCAGGGAGGCCAAATTCTCG
Source organism: uncultured Lentimicrobiaceae bacterium (assembly GCA_964407625.1). Classification (GTDB taxonomy): domain Bacteria; phylum Bacteroidota; class Bacteroidia; order Bacteroidales; family 4484-276; genus CAJATL01. The sequence goes on along the minus strand of CAYOWJ010000159.1, from coordinate 1,396 downwards.
TACTCGACGAAGTTCACAAATATCCCCAATGGGCCAGAGAAATCAAAATCATCTACGATCGCTACCCCGAATTACAAATTATTTTTACAGGTTCCTCAATCATTGATATTTCCCGTCAGGAGGGTGATCTCAGCCGGAGGGCGCTCATGTACGAACTTCACGGACTTTCGTATCGTGAATACCTGGCGATGAACGGTATGAAAAGCCTTCCCGTCCTGACATTAAACCAGATGACCGACAGCAACAATACAATCCGTGGTTTTTTCCCGACCGATTTCCGACCGTTTGAATTATTCAACAACTACCTCCAATATGGCTATTATCCTTTTTCGAGGGAAGATTTGCCCGGATATTTTCAGCGCCTGCAGCAACTTGTACGATTAATGGTTGAATACGACATGGCCGAAATTCAGGGTTTCGATATCCGGAATGCCAAAAAGATGCTTCAACTTTTGTATGTTATCGCACAGCAGGTACCTTTCAAACCCAACTTGCTCAAGTTATCCGAAAAAAGTGGCATCCACCGGAATTCGATGGGCAATTACCTCTATTTTCTCGAAGAAGCCCGCTTGATCCGGCTGCTATATCCTGCCGGAATTAGCATTGCCACACTTCAAAAGCCCGAGAAAATATTTTTGAACAATACGAATCTTTTGTTTGCGATAGCATCAGGAAGCCCATCAACAGGGACAATTCGTGAAACCTTTGCTTACAGTCATCTAATTGTAAACCATGCAGTCAGGCTACCGAAAAGTGGCGATTTTGAAATTGATGGGTCGCTGATTCTCAAAATTGGCGGGCAAAACAAAGGCACAAAACAAATTTCTGGTTTGCGGGAGGCCTGGCTTGTAAAAGACGATCTCGAATACCCGGTCTCAAACGTAATTCCGCTTTGGTTGCTGGGATTTCTTTATTAAACGTTCAAAGATCAGGGTAGTTAAAAATAATTAGTCCACTGAACTTGCGGCCAACAAATTATTTCCAGTGAGCTTCTTAATCCAGAATTATTTCTCTTTTAAAAAGAAAAAAATCAGGATTATTTCTTTTTTTAAAGGAAAAATTATAGGAAATTTCAGCACAAAACCATCAGACTACTGGCGGAGGCACAGCCTGTCCCGATTTTCGGGAGAGAACACAAAAGGAAATCTCAAAAATTCAAATCTCAAAACTCAATTTTACCATGGAGATACAGAGGGCACAGAGATTTTTTTAATCAAGCTCCGTGCTTCTTTGTGCTCTCCATGTCTCCGTGTTTTTCTTCAAAATCACCCCAAAAAAGAGCCAAAAATGACCCAATTTCCACCCATCAAAAAACCCAAAAAACCGGTTTCGTACTCCCACAAGGGTGTTTCGTCCTGAAAAAAGGGTGTTTCGTCATGGTTGGTCTGGAAAAGGG
>CAYOWJ010000158.1:0-8538 GCA_964407625.1 uncultured Lentimicrobiaceae bacterium | reverse complement strand
TTTCATTTTAACGCAAGCCTTTTTTGTTTTTATTTAAATTGCCGACAGAAAAAAGGTATTCAAACTACCCGGAAGGCTTAATTCCTCTATTGCATAACCAGCATATTTACTGTGCCCGAAAAGTGGATTATTGTATTATCGACAAAGTAAGAACGATGTTAATAACATAGGTGTCTGATTTCAGCATTTGCTCCAACATACTCTGGTTATTCATATTCCCTCTCCGGGTTCCCATTTCCCAGTTTAACGTAAAAGCGTTGTCGATTCCATAGCCTTTATTGCTTTCGGCGCCTTTTGAAAGAATGGTTATCTCCTCAGCCTCCAGGGCGAGTGGAGTCGTTTTGGCATAGTTACTAATATTGGATCCGTCGTCGAAGTTTGTTCCGGTCGAAACTACTACCAGGCCCACATTATTAAGTTCCATTTGGTTGGTGGGATCATTTTCTCCATAAAAAATGGTTTGGTCGGCCTTAAATTGCAATTGCCAGTCGGCAACCGAACCAACACGAATAAATGTGGATTGACCGGAGTTCAGGATTCCGGTTTTGTATTTATCAATGTCATCAAACAAAAACATCACGCTGTACCCCGAAATAATGCTGATTGCAAGCGATGGATTTGGTGGTGGAATATCCTGTGCATGTAAATGAGTAATGTTGATTGCCAGAAGAAACAGAATAAAAACGTGCCTTTTCAACATGGTAACCCCCCAAAATAAATAAGATCTATGGTAAATGACGCGACATTTATTTGATCTGTCTGATTAGTTTATTTTCAATGTATTCAGCCTGCTCTATCAGGTTCCCGTCTTCATCATAGGCAGTCAATATTCCATTAAGCTGACCGTCGGAGTAATACAAATCCAGTCTGACTTTTCCACTTTCGTAAAACTGGACCCAATGACCGTTTTCTTTATTGTTTGTGTAAGAACCCTTAACCCTTAGCTGACCGTTTTCGTAGAAAAACTGCCAGGCGCCTTCTGATATCCCGTTTTTGAAACTACCCGTTTGTTTCAATGACCCATTAGGGTGATAAACCTTCCATTCGCCCTCAGGAACACCTTGAAAATACTGGCCTTCCAAATAAAGTGAAGAATCGCGGTAGCAGGTTTTCCAAAGGCCTTCGCGCTTTCCCCGGGAATATTGGCCGGTTTCATAAAGGGTGCCATTATCATAAAACTGCTCCCATTGCCCTTGAATTTTGCCCCTGATATAGTTTCCCTTCATCATCAGTTGTCCGTTTTCGAAATGCACCAGGTACGGGCCGTCGATGTCGAAATTACTATAGGCGTATTCTTTCTCCACATTGCCGTTTTCGTAAAAGGAACGGTAACTTCCAAAAAAGTTCTGGTTTTTTATGGTCGCTTTTTCCTTGATTTTTCCTGAAAGATAGTATTTCTCATACAATCCAACCAAAAGACTGTCGGCATAATTATACTGGTAGTTTAAATTGCCATTGGGGTAAAATCCTGTGGTGATCCCATTCAACTTATTATGTTCATAATTTCTGGTTTCCTGAATAGCCCCTGACTGATAGTACAAGGTCATTAAACCCGTTAATGAGTCGTCCTGATAATTCCCGCTATTCTTGAGGGAGCCATTGTCATAGAAATTTTCAATAATTCCTTGTTTCAGGCCACTGTCAAAAAAAGCCTTTCTTTTTATTGCTCCACCAGGATAGTATGTTTCCCACAGGCCAATCATTTTGTCTTCCTGATGATTTCCGGTCTGCCACAATTTTCCGGTACCATAATAATACCGGGCCGGGCCGTCCCGTAAAGTATCGTCTTCGACAACCTGATAACTGATGATGGATTTGATGATTTTACTATTATTGGAAAAGTAAGCGGTATCAACGAATGTTGATGATTGTGCAACAGAAAACTGAAGCATCCCAAAAAGGATAATCAGTGAAAAGAAAATTGTTTTAGTCATTTTGCCTGATTACTTCACTTCGATTTCAAGCTCGATGCCTTCCAGGTTATCATTGAATCCGTAATCAAGAATTGCTGTTACTGAATACCGTCCTTTTGTAAGTGGTTTATCCAAAACATACTCAATTTTTTTGCTTGATTCGGGAAGCAGTGAAAACTCTACTGGTTCTGAAGTAATTTCTTCGGCAGTGGCAAGGCTTGCAATGGTGTAATAAACCTTGCAATTCAATATTTTATCACCGAGATTTATAACCAGTGATTCATATTTTCGGGAATTATTTTCCAGGATGGTTTCGGTAAGTTGCTCAATGGTACCTTTAAATAAGGTGTTGCTGGCAGGTGACTGAAAAATTGGAACAGCAATTCTTGCAGCTACATTAATACCCATTTGAACATTTTTATCAATAGCTTGTACGCCCGTTTTTTCCTTGGCTGATTCGACAAATAAAACTGCCCATTTGGTCGAATAATTGTCGTTGGGTACCAGCATGGTCACATTTACTGGTGTTGATTCATTAGGCTGAAGCGTTACAAGTGATGGTGAAACTGTAATCCAGTTGGCACAGGAACGGCTTGTTGTTCCGGGGCTGAAATATTTGGCTTCTCCTTTTTCGTCAGTAAGCCAATCGGCAAGGTTGAAAATAAAGGATTGTTCAGTATTTCCTTTATTTCTAACATAAACCTGCTGTGTCTGAGAAGACCCCGGGTTAGTAGCAAAGGTCATCTTTCCAGGTGTTACTTCAAGCTCCTGCGCTTTTACACTCAAGCAGGGCAATGAAATAATCGCCAAAAACGTCAAACAAAATGTAGTTAGTTTCATTAGTTTTATTTATTAAATGTTATCAACAATTGCAAAGGTAAAATATTATTTTAGTTTTTTTTCATTTCAATCAGCTATTTTTCAGTGTGCCAGATAAAAAAGACTGTTTAACAGTGTTTTTTATCCTTTTGCAGTTCTGAGGTACTTTTATCCGGCAAATTTTTATCCATAACCCCGGATAAAAAACCGGGATAGCCCTTTAGCCCTGATTCAGTTAATCGCTGGCTATATTTAGGTTATTTTTATGACTTAAAGCTATTCGGTGATACGCACCTTTTGGTTAAAAGTAAACAAATTCGATTCGATATGAGCCACATAATATCCGGCAGGTACATCTACCTGAAACTGAATCTGGCTGTCATTTGTTAAAGAACGCGAATATCTGCACCTGCCAAGGATATCATACAAAACAAACTTTCCGCTGACTTCTTTGCCCGAGTGTTTTACGATGGTGATTAAACTCCGGCAGGCAAAAACCGAAAATGAATTTTCGGGGGTAATATTATTTTTAATGTCCTCTGATGGATTAAAATAAATGTAAAACCTGCCTTTAGGGTTTCCCGGATCATGGTAAAATCTGTAAACAGAATCGTTGGTCAGATTGACAAGGTCGTGTGTTAACCTGTCGTTGAGATAGATTTCGCAACCGTTATCAAGATTTGAGGTGTAAGCAATTTCAAGCGAATAAAAACCGGGATTGCCGGCGCTAAAATTAAGTTCTACCCTAAGGTCATCGCTAAGTTGAGGTAAAGTGTTAATGGCCAGAAAAATTTTCCCGGCTACAGTACAAATTTGTGGAACCAGTTCGGATCCGCTTGATAATTTCACTGCATCGAGGCCGGCATCAAAGTTAGGCCCCGAATCGCTGATAAACCGGATGATACTTTGATCGGAATATCCGTTTCCATCTGCCTGAAAGCAAACAAGTGGTGTTTCAGAATCAGCATTTTTATAAAAATCAGGAGTTGCCGACATAATGCTTTGTCGGGCGAGGTTGTTAACCTGGAGCGTACCATTCTGAATAGCCTGTACCCAAAACCCCTGATTGGAGGGGATGTATTGTGTTCCTCCGTTAATTCCGACTGGTTCGCGCCCGCCAAGGAAAATCGTATAGTTGTTTGCTGCCGGGTTCCAGATGTATTTAGCATCGTTGATAGCTGTTTTATTCCAGCCATCCATAACAAGCCAGTCTAAAGGACTTGGGTAAGGATTTCCTACCAGATTCCATCCTTTATGATTTTCGGTTTCCCCGTTTGGAACATTGGTGCGGGTAACCGGAATTGCGTATGCTCCGCTGTTAAGCGTCTGGGCGCCAGTTGCTGTATAGCTTACTGTTAAATCGCTCGTGGGGATAAAGATATCATAACCTTTCATCACTGATAATTCACCGTTATAAAACACCCACCCAAATTCCCAATCGTTTAAAATGATGGTTTCGTTGTAATAAAAAATCAGGTCGGTTCCGGTGTAAACATTACTTCGGGCATTACTCACAGGGGAAGAGGTGTTGTGCCATCCGTCGGCCGAAAGAAATCTTTCGACCAAAACATCTCCTGTAATTGTTACACCGGCATTGGTGGTTTGATCGGCAAAATGACCAGAGGAAATATTGTCGGATTTAAGCTGAAGATCGGTTCCAACAAAAAAACTGGTCCCGTTTTTAATGGTTACCGAACTTCCCGGTTCGATTAATAACTGTGCTTTCAGGATAAACGGAATATTCGGTATCAACAAAGTTGTAAAAAGGGTGATATGAATTAATTGTTTCATCATTTTACCACGATCGTAAAATTCTTACAAAAAGCAAACTTTCATTTGGGATAAGATTCACAGGGCCAGAGTTGGTCTGTCCGTTTACCATGATTTCGATATAGTCGTTGGCCTGTAAATCGAGGAGGAATGAACTGCTCACAAGTGAAGATTTATCATCGGAACTGCTATAAGTAAAAGCATAAGCCGTACTTCCGGCAATGTAAGTGGTGCCGTTAACCCGTATTCTTGACCGCAGGGTTTTTCGCTGATTGTTATCATTAACAATGCTAAACATGTAGTTGATTTCGTAGGTGCCTCTGTAAAGTACGCTGATCCTGTTGGAATTTACCGTGTTGGAATGGACAAATGTTGCCACATCTTTAAATATTTCGATATCCCAGGGAATATTAACCGGAGTTATCAGATTATTCAGATCTTTGTTACTGGTCGATCCTACCTGGATAATCTGTTCCTCACTGATGGTTTGGGTAATCGAAATCGTAGCTTTATTTCCGCCATCATCCACAACATCAACCGCACCCTGAAAATTGATTGTACTTGCGTTGGGAGTAATTACAACATTTTCTTCTTCAATATCCGGCAAATGTGAATCCATCCAGGTTCCGTTTCCACTGGCATCACTTCTCAGTACTTTATCAATGCCGGCATTGGTAGGCAGGGTGAATCCCGCAGTAGTGATATTGTTTATGCCCGAAATATTGCCAGTATCATCAATGATCAACATCGAATTTTGAATTTTATTCCCGTCAACGCCATCAAAACGCACAGCAGCATTGTCGGTCGAGACGTCAGAACCGCGAAGGACAGTTCCATCATCAGGTTGAAGCATTAGCCAGGCTGATCCAGTCCAAAAATAAAACCCTTCGGCCTGGTTTGCGCCTGAATTATAAATCAATAGGCCAGTTGCCGGATTATTTACCGGGGCCGGGGCTGTAAGATCGTTGGTGAGTAATACCCGTGGGATTAAAAGTCCTTTGTTGGAGGAAACAATATCCAGTGCGGACGAAGGATCAGGATTGTCGGTTTGAATACCAATTTGCGCAACACCCCATAAGGCAGGAAAAAGAAAAACAGTAAGAAATATCAAAAGTTTTAGTGTCAGTTTTTTCATCACCGGGTACAATATTATGTTTTAGCTTTTTATAGTTTTTTTTGAGTTTCAGAATTCAACGATTGTTCATCATCATAGCAGCCGGATTAATCGCATAAAAAACACATTTTCGTTAGGCATCATATTTAGCGGCCCATCATTTGTCTGGCCATTCGACATCATTTCGATATAATCATTGCTTTCGAGTTGTATCAGAAATGAAGGACTAACATGCGAAATCTGTAAATCTGCAGATTGGTAGGAAAATGAATAACAGGCAATATTCGGAAAATAATAGTTCCCGTTTTTCCTTACCCTGATTCGTAAGGTCTTCCTGGTTATTGATTTGTTGATAGCTGCAAACATAAAATTTAATTCGTAAATCCCCTTTGCCTTTACTGTTATTCGGCTTGGGTTTACTGTGTTCGAATGAATATATGAAGCATAATCATAATTTTTTTCAATATTCCATGGCACTGCCACAGGATTTACCAGGTCATTCAGATTGATTGTCGAACTGCTCCCAAGTTGTATTACATTTCTTGACACTACGTTCTTAAAAAAGGTAACTGTAGCTTTATCAACACCTGTGTTTTTAACATTGATGCCTCCTTCAAAATTCAGTTCATTCAAATTGGCAGCAACCAGCGTATCGTTTTCTTCAACATTAAAAGTAACCGTTTGTTGCCAGGAGGCATTACCAGCGGCATCAGAAGCCAGTACCAGATTTTCCAAAGGTGAGGTTGTTAGAGTGAAGCCATTTGTGGTCAAATGATTTACACCTGTTACGTTGCCGTTGTCGTCGAGGATGACAATGGAATTTTGCAGGATTTGTCCGGTGTTTCCATCAAAACGAGCAATTGCATTATCCGCTGAGGCGGGAGCGCCACTAATTCCGTCTTCGGCAGGTGTAACTAATAATTCCCATTTGGTTCCCGACCAATAATAAAATCCCTGCTGTTGATTGGGGCCGGTGTTAAATATCAATAACCCGCTGGTTGGCTGATTAACCGGCGCCGGACTATTAAGATCAGTAGTTAAAATTACCCGGGGAGTCAACAATCCTTTATTGGCCGAAGTAATATCAAGCGCCGCAGATGGATCTGGTTCTGTGGTCATAATACCCACCTGCCCTATTCCGGTTAACCCCAGAAATAAGAATAAAGACGCCAATATGAATCCCCGAAAATTCATCATCTCCGCAACCTGGAATAAGTGTTTGATGATCAAATTAAAATGCTGATTATTTAGTTTCTTGTTCCCCCGAAAACAGTCAAAGGTAAGTTAAAAGCTAATTGAATTCCAAGTTTTTAAGCGTGATTTCTTTTTTATCCGACAAAATCCGCTCTTGCTTTTGGTAAAATCCAGCTCAAAAAACAGACACAAAAACCCACTGAAAATGGCCGGCATTAAAGCGAATCGCGTAATAGAAAAGAAATCAAATTCAATTTGAAAAAAATTTTCATACCTTTTCTGTTTTGAGCTTCAAAACAGGAATTTTCTGGTTTACCAACCAGATTTTTCGATGTTACACCGAATAAGGGATAAAACTAACTTTGCAAAAAAAAGGCGATATTGATGCGATAATTTACGAAATCCATTCGTTGAAACGTGCTTTATCTTGCACCATCAAAGGTTAGAAAACCGATCGTTTTTATGATGGCTTCTGAGCAGAACGTATCTCGCACGGTCATTAAAACCCAACGAAACAATGGGATAAAATTAGGGTTGTATTTGCTAAAATCCGTGCTGGTGTTTTTTAAAAATCCCGGAAACGGATGGGCATAAAAAAAGCCGGAAAATCCAGCCAAATTATTTTGAAGGTTCCTCTTTTCGGTTTCCTTCGCCGCGATGATTCACTTTTACTTAGCCTCCACCGCTCTATTTCCGCAAAGACTTTGGGTGTCTTTGTTTTCTGGTGCAAAGAAACACCTTTCGGACAAGGCCAGTATTAAATTCATGTTAAGAATTGGTTATCATTTGTTAAAAATGCTTTTGAATTCTGACTGGCTTATGTTTCAGGAGAGCCCCCCTTCCCAGCAAATCTGATTACCGAACGTTTTTTTCAGATCAATTTCATTTCTAAAAATCCCGTAAACTGCCGACCCGCTGCCGCTCATCGAAGCATAAACGGCCCCATTTTCGTATAGAGATTCTTTAATAATACCGATTTCAGGAAATTTTTTAAAAACAGTTTCTTCAAAATCATTCTTAAGATTTTCATTCCAGTTTTCGATGGGAGTTTTAATAATTTCATTAACCGAAATTTCAGGCTTTCGGGGGATGATTCCCGCGTAAGCCAAGGCTGTGTTAACATTGACCTGCGGTTTAACTATAACACCAAAATATCCCGAAAGGTTAATTTCAGCCGGAAGAAACTGGTCGCCTTTTCCGAAAGCAAAAACTGGCTTGTTTTCGATGAAAAACGCGCAATCTGCCCCAATTTTGCCGGCATATTCCTGCATTTTCGCAATCGGGAGATTGAGTTCAAATTCCTCGTTAATCAGTTTAATCATAAAAGCAGCATCGGCAGAACCGCCGCCAAGACCGGCGCCCAGCGGGATTGCCTTGTGCAAATGAATTTTTACCGGAGGAAGTTTAAAATCGTGTTGTAATAAATTCCAGGCTTTTAAAACAAGGTTTTGATCCGGGTTTCCGGGAACCCCGATGCCCGAAGACGAAAATTGCTGGAGGCCATCCTTCGCCACAATCATTTCGAGTGCATCCCGCAAAGGCAAAGGAAAAAAAATGGTTTCGATATTGTGGTAACCGTCGTTCCTATTTTCGATCACTGATAAGCCGAGGTTTATTTTTGCATTTGGAAATGTAATCATTTTCTGATTTTTATGCTGGCAAATTTACACAGGAATCTGTATTAATATGGATAAAAGGCTAAGAAAGTCGGCAGTGGGCAGTTGCCAG
>CAYOWJ010000157.1:6977-8539 GCA_964407625.1 uncultured Lentimicrobiaceae bacterium | reverse complement strand
GATACTTCAGAAATCAACCTCAACCTCAACATTCAAAACATTCCGCTGTTGCAGGGCTGGTCGGCAATTTCTTCATTTCTCCATCCCGACGATCCTAATGTTGTAAACATCATGCAGGATGTGGTTTCAAATCTGGTTATCATGCTTGGGAAAACCGGAATTTATGCACCTGCTCCTTATAATGTCAATACAATCATCAACTGGGACGCCGACAAAGGCTACAAAATCAAAATGAACAGCGCTGACTTACTGCGTTTTTGTGGTGATACATTGTCGGGCAGCACTGTGAATTTTGATGCCGGTTTTAATTTTATCCCGGTACATACCAATGTAAATGCGCCGATTTCCGGAATCTTTTCAAATCCTTCAACCGACATTCTTTATATTTACGATATCGCCACCACCAAAATATTTTGGCCGGGTGGTGGCATCCACACCCTGGAGTTTCTTTTGCCCGGAGTGGGTTACATGGCCTACTTCAATAACCCGGTAACCATTACTTTTCCAGCGTTTGTTGCACCCTTTTCCGAAAACAAATCATCAGCACAAATCCCTGCAACCGGCCCATGGCCTTGCACGGCAAACTTCAATGTGCACCTGATTTCTATCGACAAAAACGCAATTTCACCCGATGAAGCCGATTTTTTGGGAGCTTTTGATAATAACGGTCGTTGTATCGGTTTTACCGAAATTACCGAAACCAACGATAATTACCTGCTTGCAGTTTATGGTGATGATGAGTTTACAACCCTGAAAGATGGCGCAAATACCGGAGAAATATTTAGTATTAAGATGCACAGCAAAACCGCACAGATGGATGAAGAACTTATCGCATTGTATGACCAATCCATGCCACAGTGCGATGGTGCATTTACAGTTAATGGCTTATCAAAAATCACCCGCTTTTATAAAGGATCTGCAGGTTTTGAAGAAGAAATAACTCCCGAAATGATCCGGATTTTCCCGCAACCGGCCGGCGATCTGATCACGATCATCTATCCGTTTAACGCCGAAAATCTGAATCTGCAACTCCTTTCGATGGATGGGAAAATTTTGAAAACAGGCATCATCAACAGCCGGCAAACGGAATTGAATGTTGGAAACCTTGCACCCGGAGTTTATATTCTAAAACTTCAGGACAACGAAAATCTTTTCCTGAAAAAAGTGGTGATCGAATAATTTTGGCGGATCTGGCTATTTTAGATAATGCTCCAAAACATTGTAATGTTCGATTAATCCTGAATATTGACAGATGGATAAATTATGTATGTTTGCTAACCAGTATTTGGATGAATAATTACGCTGGATCAATCGAACTTAAGTGAAAACATAATGTCAGTTCAACATCTGCCAAATATTCTTTTCGTTGACGATACAGAAGAAAATCTGGTCTTGCTTGAGGCAGTAATCCGAAACATTAACATCAACATCATCCGCGCACTATCAGGAGCTGAGGCGCTTGAAAAAACCAGGGGAATTGACCTCATTCTGGCAATCATTGATGTTTCGATGCCTGAAATGACTGGTTATGAGCTTGCTATCAGGATGAATAAAGAAAGACC
>CAYOWJ010000157.1:0-6877 GCA_964407625.1 uncultured Lentimicrobiaceae bacterium | reverse complement strand
AAAAACTGAAAAAACGTGAGGACAATCTGGTACAGGAACAATTATTCACAAAGGCCTTGCTCGACAGTATCCCCGGCATATTTTACCTCTACAGCTATCCCGAATTAAGATTGGTAAAATGGAACAAACAACACGAAACACTATTAGGTTTTGAAACTCATGAGATGGAAGGCCGTCATGCGCTGGAATGGCATTCAACCGAAGCCAAAGAGGCAGTCATAGATTCGTTGAAAGATTTTATGGAAGGTGGTCAGGTTTCGGTTGAAACAACATTGTTGGCAAAAGACGGAAGTTTGATTCCCTTCTTTTTAACCGGTGTAAAATTTGAGGATAATGGCCAAAACTATTTAATTGGCATTGGCACTGATATCACCAAAAGAAAAATAGCTGAAGAAGAATTAAAAAGCTCTTTTGAGCAATTGCACCAGTTAACAAAACATATCGAGAAAGTCAGAGAGGAAGAAAGGCTGGTCATTTCGCGTGACCTGCATGATGATTTGGGCCAGGCACTTACCGCCGTAAAAATTGATCTTGGCATAATAAAACGCCAGGTTATTGATGAGGATGTGGTTTCAAAAATAAATAAAGTATCTGCCCTGGTTGGCGATACCATCAAAACCGTTCAGCGGATAACCTCGGAGTTACGTCCACAAATTATTGACGATCTTGGCCTTGAAGCTGCCATCGAATGGTACACCAACGAATTTGCAGCCCGAAATGGAATTGAGATTTTTCTTGACATCACTTCAGATCTTCCTATTAATGCAGATGCTTCGCTTACCCTGTTCAGGATTTTGCAGGAATCGCTTACAAATATTGCCAGGCATTCCAAAGCTACCATTGTCGAAATCGGACTTAACAGAAATACAGATTTTATTGATTTCAGAATTTCCGATAACGGAATTGGAATTACCGAAAGCCAGATTAAATCGAAAAATTCGTTTGGGATAATCAGCATGAAGGAAAGGGCAGCATCTCTGGGAGCTATTTTGGATATTTGCAGCGAAAATGGCCATGGAACAGTTATAAAGTTTAAACTTCCAATTAATCATCCATAAACACATGAAAATCCTGATTTGTGAAGATCATAAAATTGTTCGTGATGGCCTGAAGCAGATACTTCATCAACTCGAGGAAGTTACTCAAATCGAGGAAGCCGGAAATGGCAATGATGCTTTGATTCTTTTCCAGAATGGCAGCTTCGATATCATGTTGCTCGACATTTCGCTTCCCGACAGGAACGGACTGGAAGTTTTACAGACAGTTAAGGAAAAATGGCCTTCGACAAATGTGCTGGTGCTGAGCATGCACCCACAGGAACAATACGCCTTACGTGCCCTGAAACTTGGAGCCTCCGGTTATCTGACCAAAGATACCGCCTCCGAAGAATTGCTTGTGGCAGTAAAAAAAGTATCGGAGGGTGGGAAATACATTTCTCAGGCATTAGCCGAAAACCTTGCTTTCCATATTAACGATGATAAAAACAATCAAAAACACGATAAGCTTTCGGCACGTGAATTTGAAATCATGATCCGGCTTGCAAACGGCAAATCACTTCAGGAAATAGCCTCTGAACTTTTTATTTCCAACAAAACCGTAAGCACTTACCGCAGCAGGATCATGGAGAAAATGGGATTAAACAAAAATACAGAGCTCACCAGGTACTGCATCGAAAACAACCTGATTTAAGGTTCTTTATTCTGATCACCTATTTGCACCATCAGCCAGCCTTACCCACTCCATCCTTAACTTACTTTTCATTTTTCTTTGTAGGATTTATCCTACAAGACAATTAGCCTTTTCCCTACAAACAATTCAGTCTTTATCCTACAAACGATCTGATATTTAAGTAATTCCTTTGATGGTCAAAACAGCTAAACTGTAATGAGGATAATAATAGCAGACGATTCGGATTTGATTCTTGAAAGGTTGCAGCAAATGCTAAGTCAGCACGATAAAGTACAACTTGTCGGGTCTTTCAAAAATGGAGCCGAAACACTTGAAGCCTTGCGGGCATTAAAGCCCGACCTGGCGATTGTTGATATTAAAATGCCTGGTTTAAGCGGGTTGGAAGTTTTAAAAGAAATCAGAAAATCAGATAAAGCACTCAAATTCATCATCCTCACCTTTTATTCGACAGATATTTACCGGAAACTGGCGATTGAGTCAGGTGCCGATTATTTCTTTTCGAAAGGCGATGATTTTGAGAAAGTATCACAGGTAGTATCGGAAATGTTAAACTGTTTTTAAAAACATTTATATCACTAAAATTTAATCACATGAAAAAGCAGATCAAAAACTGGATTTACACATTCATTCTCGCACTGGGTTTTGTCTTAATTCTTAGCTACAGTTGCACGAAAACTGAAACCAAAGACCCATTAGACGGGAAAACCATCGAATTTGGAGCGCTGCTCGATTTGACAGTTTACAATCCTGAAAACGGCCTTGCCACTAAAGCTGCCCTACAATTTGCGCTCGAAGACCTGAACAACTACGCGGCGATTGCCGGCCGCAATGTAACCTTCACCTGCTCCTTTGCCGATACAAAAATGGATACCACCGAGGCGAAAACTCAAATGGGAAACATGTACAACAAAGGCATCAGGATGTTTGTGGGCGGCCCTTATTCCAGCACGGAACTTAAATCCGTAATGCCCTTTGTTAAACAGAATCAGTGCGCCCTCATTAATTCAAGCAGTACTTCTATTGGGCTGAATCATGCAGGAAGTAATGTGTTCAGGCTTTGTCCCGACGACAACAATCAGGCTTTGGCGCTGGTCAGCGCAGCAAAAACAGAAGGAATTACTGCGGTGATCCCTATAATAAGAAATGACATCTGGGGCAATTCACTGGCAGAAGTGTTTAAAACCACGTTTATTGAAGAGGGAGGATTCGTTTATCCGGGATCAATTTACAGCCCTTCAGAAACATCGTTTGTGAGCCTTGCAGGAACAATCCGGTCGCAGGTGAATGAAGCGGTTGTAACGTATGGCGCTGATCATGTTGCTGTGCTGGCGCTGACCTACAACGAGATAGCAGGGATTTTTACAGCTGCGATTCAGTACGAGGATTTAGGATTGGTAAAATGGTATGGATGCGACGGAAATGCCTGTTTAGAAACGCTGGTCTCAAATAGTACGCTGGCTGCGTTCGCCTTTAAAACCGGATTCATGTCATCCATCACAAGCATCGGGGGAGCTGGCCAACCAAGGGATTTTGAAAAAAGCCTCGCTGAAAAAATCGAGTCGCAAACCGGTGTTATTCCTGGTGTATTTGCGCTATCGGCTTATGATGCCGCTTACATTATGGGTCAGTCGTGCCTGGAAACCGGAAGTACCGATATGGAAAAAATAACCCTCATAATTCCAATGGTATGCAACAAATACGACCAGATGGGAATACGGCGATGGCTCAACACAAACGGCGACATGAAAAATGGAAACTATATTTTCTGGAAAGTGCTCCAAAACACGGATGGATATTATTGGGAGCAATTTGCAACTTTTTGGGCTGGTAGTACTGGTGATTTTACATACAGATGGCCAAAATGAAACACATTTTTTCGCTTTACGCTGCTTTGCTCATCATTTGCGCAGGCAGCCTTGTCTCCTGCAAGGATAATAAGGACGAAACCGACCCAACCGTAAATCTTTACGGAAGCTGGACCAGAACCTACACCGGCACGGAAACCTACCATGCTCAGATTAACCTGAAAGAAACGGGTACTTTCGAATGGATCATGCTCGACACGCTCTCAACCCACACCAACAGCTATTCGAAAATTGAGATAAGCGGGAACCAGTTGCGTTTTTATGACGATCCCGACTTACCGGAAGATGGGCTGTATCATTGGGCGGTTTCCGGTGGCATACTTACGCTGACTTTGATTAGCGATAATTATGCCGCACGGGTATCGGCTATGGCCGGAACCTGGTACACCAGGAACCCTGCAATCCCGCAGAATATTACTGGTTCCTGGCAAAAAACGGTTATTGAACAGGAAACCTCTTACCGCGTAAAACTTATACTTTCTGCGGACGCAGTGCTGAAGTGGGAGATGATAGACCCGATTCCCGGGCATACCAATTCCAGCGTAAGTTTTGCCGCCACCGAAAACACCATCATTATTTACAACGATCCCGATTGCGACGGTAACGGCTACTTTGCCTATTCCCTGAACGGAACCGATTTGACCTGCACCTATCTTAAAGATAAATGTCCTCCCCGTTCTCAATCTTTCAGCGGAATCTGGAGTAAAATTGAATAATTATTTCTTAAACTAATGAATACAAAAACGAAACATCTTACACTTTTCTCAATTTTCCTTGTTGCTGTTTTGTTGGTGATTTCATGTAAAAAAGATTCTACCGATGATCCTAATCAGGCGCTGATCGCCGAGATGAAAGCTGTTACTGATTCCATCATTCAAAACACGCAGGTTCCGGGCATCGTGGCATTGGTAGTTGATCATAAACGGGGCATTGACTGGCTTTATACAGCAGGCCTCAGCGACATCCCGAACAACCTGCCCATGAAGGGCGACCATACCTTCAGGATTGCAAGCATCACCAAGACAATGGCTGTTACTGTCTTACTCCAGTTGGTGGATGAGGGAAAAATCGAACTAAACGACAAGCTTTCAAGATACGACCCTGAATTCCCCAAAGCCGACAGCATCACTATTGCCATGCTTTGTAACATGACCAGCGGTATTTTCAACTATTCCTACGACCCGGACTTTATTCCGTCAGTTTTGGCTGCTCCCTCAAAAGTATGGTTGCCACAGGAACTGGTAGATATAGGATGTTCCCATGATTTTAATTTCAGCCCCGGTACCGGCTGGGACTACTCAAACACGAATATTATCGTGCTTGGGCAGATTATCGAATTATTGACCGGAAACACTATGGAATCGGAAATCAACACCCGCATTATCCAGCCATTAAACCTAAGCAAATCAGGCTTCCTGACCTCTGGATTGGCTTTACCAGGTATCCATGGCAGAGGTTATTACCGTGGTTATTTCGAGGAAAACGCAGATTTTACAGAATATTTTGATATTTCACAGGGTTGGGCAGCCGGTGCCGTGTACAGTACCCCGCGTGAACTCCAGAAATATGCGGAAACTCTTGTGGGAGGTGGATTCCTGTCGGATTCCCTTCAAAACAGGCGGCTTAATGAAATGATACTGCTTGAGCCTAATGTGGGTTATGGTTTGGGGATAATTAAAATGGGATCTTTTTATGGCCATGGCGGCACTTTCCCTGGTTTTACCACTTTGATGTTTCACAGCAATGAAAAGGGCTGCACTGTAATTATCTATTTCAATTGTTGGCTCGAACTGCCACCTGGCCACCTATTCGCACGCTTTATGGATATTTTGTTTGGCAATGATTTTTAATAATTTAAACAATGAAAAGCTTAAAAATATTTCTTATTCCTGTTCTTCTATTCGTGGTATTTTCCGCGATTTCATGTAAAAAAGACTCTAACGATGATCCTAATCAGACGCTGATCGCCGAGATGAAAGCTGTTACTGATTCCATCATTCAAAACACCCGGGTTCCCGGGATTGTGGCCATGGTAGTTGACCATAAAAGGGGCATTGACTGGCTTTATACAGCAGGCCTCAGCGACATCCCGAACAACCTGCCACCGGACGGCAACTATACTTTCAGAATAGGCAGCAACACCAAAACCATGACGGTTACCGTGCTGCTTCAATTAGTTGATGAAGGGAAGATCGCCCTCAATGATAAACTTTCAAAATACTTTCCCGGGTATCCACAATCCGACAAAATAACCATAGCTATGCTGATGGATATGAAAAGTGGCATTTTCAATTATTCAGAAGATATGGAGGTTTTTAGGCAATCCATGTTTACCAATCCATCGAGGGTGTGGCAACCTCAGGAACTAATTGATCTTGGATTCTCACATGATTTCTATTTTGAACCTGGTACAGATTGGCATTACTCCAATACAAATACCTTCATTATTGGGCAATTGATCGAAAAACTGACCGGCAACTCCCTTGAAACCGAGATAAACAACCGGATATTTCAACCTCTACAATTGAACAATACGGGATTTCTAACTTCGGGAGTGGATTTACCAGGTATTCATGGCAGGGGATATGAAATCAGGGACACACTTCCAAATGTGGATGCAACGGAACATTACGACATTTCGTGGGGATGGGCCGCTGGATCTACCTATTCTACCCCGCGAGAATTACAAAAATATGTGGAAAGATTGGTGAGCGGAGGTTATCTCTCCGACTCACTTCAGCAAAAGCGTTTGACTGAAAATTTTTATGGCAGACCGGATTTATGGTTGGGAAAAATCAGCTATGGATTAGGGCTTATGCGTTTAGGGAGTTTCTTTGGTCATGGTGGCGATTTGCCCGGCTTTTCCTCCTCGATGTACCACAGCAACGAAAAGAATTGTACGATCATATTGTATTTCAACACGCAGGATCATTTGCCATCAGCATTGCTTTTGCTTCGATACATGGATATTTTGTATGGAAATGATTATTAATAATTTTAAAAATTTATACAGATGAAAAAACAAATTATCCTTTTTGTAATCATGGTTTTCGGAGGTCTGGCACTTATGGCGCAAGCACCTCCAACCCCACCTTCAAGTGCAAACCAAGGTGGAACCGGTCCTGTTGGTGGCGGTGGCGCACCCATCGGCAGCGGCATGGTTTTATTAATCGCAATGGCAGCGGGATATGGCGGGAAAAAGGTGTATCAAGCAAGGAAAAAACTTGATGAATAATTCCTTTTTACAAACTGATATAAAAACTTATCCTATGAAAAAGAAAAATCTTTGGCTGATTTACATGCTCTTCTTATCTGTGGTTTTC
>CAYOWJ010000156.1:1690-8762 GCA_964407625.1 uncultured Lentimicrobiaceae bacterium | reverse complement strand
GATAAATCTTACCGAAAAATCAGCCTTATTCTAAAAATCAACAAACATTCTGAAACTAAAACATTTTCTCCCTCTTCAACAAATAAGGAAGTAAAATCTGCCTAAAACCTTTGTTGATGTCGGCTTCAACGAAATCGATGCGGTATTGCCCGCACCTGAGTTTTAGTTCTTTTGTAAAATCACCAACCGATTTTACATATTGTTCCTTCACTTCATGCGGATGGATTTTGAGTTCCTGCCCGCTTTCCATGTCAATAAATTTGTAGGGGCGGTTATCAAAATCAAAATCAATTTCTTTGTTTTTATCCACCACATGAAAAAGTACAACCTCATGTTTATTGTGTTTCAGGTGCTGAAGGGCGGCAAACAGGTCGTCTGTTTTTTTGCCATTTTCAAACATATCCGAAAAAATGACGACCAGCGAACGTTTGTGGATGTTTTCGGAGATTTCATGCAATGCTTCGGCAGCAAGGGTGTTCCGGTGAAGGCCTTCGGTGATGGGGATGAGCAGTCTTTCAAGCTCGGCAAAAAGGTACTTCTGATGCACCGATGTTGAACTTGATTTGGTGTGCAAATCCACTTTATCGGTAAATAAAGATAATCCGACCGCATCGCGTTGTTTTTTCAGAAGGCTCATCAGGGCGGCAGCGGCATACACCGAAAACGTGATTTTGTTAGGATTTTCAATCGAAAGTTTCTCCTTTACAGGAAAATACATCGATGACGAATTGTCGATAACAATCTGGCACCGGAGGTTTGTTTCTTCTTCGTAGCGCTTCACGAACAGCTTGTCGGTGCGGCCATAAAGTTTCCAGTCGATATGTTTGGTCGATTCGCCGGTATTGTAAAGCCGGTGTTCGGCAAATTCGACCGAGAAGCCATGAAACGGGCTTTTGTGAAGGCCTGTAATAAAACCTTCGACAACCTGCCGGGCAATAAATTCCAGTGAGCCAAACTCCTGTAACCTGTTTTTATCAATCGAATATTCCATGCAATCAGCGTAAATTATTGCTTAAAAACAATTTCGGGCTAATAAAAGTATTTATCGAAATGTGATTTTTAGCGAATTTAAGAAAAAACAACAGGCAGCTTACTTTTGAGCAGGCTGCCTGGTGAATGAAATAATTTTTCAGAATTTAAAGCTGTGCTTCAAGTTTTTTAACCAAAACCGATTTGGGCACTGCGCCAACTTGTTTATCTACGATCTGACCATTTTTAAAGAATAAAATCGTCGGGATGTTCCTGATGCCAAATTTTCCGGCGGTTCCCGGATTGCTGTCAACGTCAACTTTCCCTACAACTGCTTTGCCTTCATATTCTTTACCAATTTCCTCTACGATTGGTCCAACCATGCGGCAAGGGCCACACCATTCAGCCCAAAAGTCAACAATTACCGGTTTATCCGACTGAAGTACCTGTGCATCAAAATTTGCGTCTGTGAATTGTAAAGCCATTTTTTTTATGATTTAGATATTTGAAATTTTTTCCAAAATTATAAAATGTTATTTAGATAATTTGATTTGTTGATGATTTATTCAAAACTTTTACGATAGGCATCAGGCGTAAGGCGTAAGGAGTAAGCCAAAAAAAATGATTTGCCGCGAAAAAGGTTATTGAACAGTGTTTTATATTGTGAAATTTGCTTCATCTGAAAATTTTTAAACCACCTCTAATTAAGCTGATACGTAAGTTCGGGCATATTTTCGATGATCCTTAAAAATTCCTGAGCATCAACTTTAATGTTGGCAGCATTAAAACTCAGGTTGAGTTTTTCGTAATTGTCGTAAACGGCAAAGGTGAGTTTGCAGGTACCTTTTTTTGTTTTTGCCGAATTCTCCAGTTTTTCGATCAATTCGTCGTTGAGGTCGTCGAGCGAAAATTTGAGCTTGATTTCACGGGCGTTTTTCTCAATGACTTCGGGCAACAGCATCATGTTGGTGATTTTTATCTCGAGCTGATCGGAGGCATTAAAACGTTGCTGAACCTTTGCATAAATCAACAGGAAAAATCCTTCGGCAAGATAATGCCTGAACTTGAGATAATCTTCCGAAAACAGCCTGAGTTCGATGGTGTCGTCGTAATCTTCGACTACGAAACTCCCGAAAGGCTTGTTGGTTTGGGTGGTTTTATGCTCGGCGCTGATGACCATTCCGCCAAAAACAATGTTTTTCCCATTGAATTTTTTAAGATTATCCTTAAAATCGGAAATTCTGTTTTTGCCAAAATTCTTCATTTCGATGCGGTATTCATCCAAGGGATGGCCTGAAATATAAAAACCTGTAACCTCTTTTTCGTTGCGAAGCTGCTCGATGCCTGACCAGGGCTTACATTCCGGCATTGGCGGGTCGGAAGTTTCAACCTCACCGGCTTCGCCAAAAAGGGAAACCTGCTGAGAGCTCGCACGTTCCTGGACTTTGGTGGCGTAGCGGATAAGTTTCTCGATAAAAATGGTGTCGTCGGTATTTTCGCGATAGAAAAACTGCGCACGGTGGGTGTTGTCAAACGAATCGAATGCCCCTGCCATAGCCAGCGCTTCGAAACTCCGCTTGTTTACAATCCGCAGATTGATGCGTTTAGCAAAATCGAAAACATTGTTGAAAACACCATTTCTGTTGCGTTCGGCAATTATTTCTTCAACAGCATTGCCGCCTAAACCTTTTATTGCCGCCATCCCGAAACGGATTTCGCCGGCTTTATTTACGATAAAATTTTCGTCCGATTCGTTTACATCAGGCTTTAGAACCCTGATGCCCATGTGTTTGGCTTCATCAATAAAAAAGGTGATTTTGGTAATATCGCTCAGGTTGCGGCTGAGGACGGCGGCCATAAATTCCGCCTGGAAATGTGTTTTAAGATAGGCCATCCTGTAAGCCACAAAAGCATAACAGGTTGAGTGTGATTTATTAAAAGCGTATTTTGCAAATTCCTTCCAGTCGTTCCAGATTTTTTCGATTTTTTTCAGGTCGTGGTTGCGTTCGGCGGCTCCTTCAAAATAGAGCGATTTCACTTTTTCGAGCTGGACAAGGTCTTTTTTACCCATCGCTTTACGAAGGTTATCAGCATTTCCGCGGCTGAATCCTGCGATTTTCTGCGAAAGCTGCATTACCTGCTCCTGGTAAACCGTGATGCCATAAGTTTCTTCGAGTATTTCTTTCATTTCCGGCAGATCGTACTCAATTTTTTCCTTACCGTTTTTCCGTTTAATAAAACTTGGGATATAATCCATCGGGCCTGGCCTGTAGAGGGCGTTCATGGCGATCAAATCTTCGAAACGGTTTGGTTTAAGCTCCCGCAGGTTTTTTTTCATGCCGTCCGACTCAAACTGGAAAATTCCGGTGGTATCGCCACGACTGAAAAGCTTAAACGTTTCGGCATCATCAAAAGGAATTTCCTCGACATCGATAATTTTCCCTTTCGATTTTTTGATGTTTTCGACGGCATCCTTGATGATGGATAAAGTTTTTAGTCCCAGGAAATCCATCTTCAACATGCCTAATTTTTCCATGTGGGTGCCTTCGTACTGGGTAACCAGCAGTTCGGAATCTTTGGAAGTGCTCAATGGAATGTGTTCGATCAGGTCGTCGCGGCCGATGATAATTCCGCAGGCGTGTGTGCCGACATTTCGGAGGGTTCCTTCCAGTTTTTCGGCGCTGTACAATGTTTCTTTAACCAGCGGATCGCTCGAATCTTTCTCCTGTTTAAGTTCAGGAACGCTTTTATAGGCCGATTCAAAAGTAGTGCCCGGCGCAAAAGGAATGAGTTTCGAAAGCCTGTTGGCTTCCGAAAGCGGCAACTGCTTAACGCGCGCAAGATCTTTAATGGCCATTTTTGGGGCCATTTTTCCGTAAGTGATAATGTGTGCCACGCGGCTGGCCCCATATTTTTCGACAACCCATTTCAGGACTTTTTCGCGGCCGTCCTCATCAAAATCAATGTCGATATCGGGGAGCGAAACGCGGTCCGGATTCAGGAACCTTTCGAAGAGCAAGCCATATTCAAGCGGGTCAACGTTGGTGATGCGCAGGCAATACGCCACCACCGATCCTGCTGCCGAGCCACGTCCGGGACCAACCCAAACGCCCATGCTGCGTGCCTGGTTTAAAAAATCCTGAACAATCAGAAAGTAGCCAGGGTAGCCCATTTTCGCGATAGTGGCAAGCTCAAAATCAATACGATCTTCAATATCCGGGGTCAATTCCTTATAGCGGGTTTCGGCACCTTTGTAGGTGAGGTGGCGAAGGAAAACATTGGGATCGTCAAAACCTTCAGGCAATGGGAAATCGGGCATGATGGGATCGCGGTCGAGTTTGTAAACCTCCACTTTGTCGGTAATTTCACGGATGTTACTGATGGCTTCGGGAATATCCTGAAAGAGCGCCATCATTTCTTCCTGCGATTTCAGATAAAACTCGTCGTTGGGGAAGCCAAACCTGTGGTCGCGGCCAAAACCTTTTGGCGTTGACTGATACTCGTTATTTGAGATGCACAGGAGGCTGTCGTGAAGGTTGGCGTCTTCTTTTTCGAGATAATAAACATTGTTGGCGGCAACAACTTTAACGTTGTATTTTTGGGCAAAACCAAGCAAAACCTGGTTTGTGCGGCGCTCTTCCTCGAGGCCGTGGCGGTTGAGCTGTACATAAAAATCCTCGCCAAACAAATCGAGCCACCATTTAAAAGCAGCCTCGGCCTGTGTGTCGCCAACATTGAGAATCAGGTCGCAAACTTCCGATTGCATCCCGCCGGTGGTCGCAATCAGGTTGGGCCTGTATTTTTCGAGAATTTCCCTGTCGATGCGGGGATATTTATCATAAAAACCTTCTATCCAGCCTATCGAGCTGATTTTTGAAAGATTGCGGAAACCTTCCATATTTTTTGCCAGCAGCACCTGGCTGTATCGCCTGTCGGGATTGTCTTTGGTGAATTTTTGCTTGGTTCGGTCCTGCACCAGAAAAACTTCGCAACCGATGATGGGTTTTATTTTGTTTTTGATGGCCTCGGTAATAAAAGCGTATGAGCCTGACAGGTTTCCGTGATCGGTGAGTGCGATAGCCGGCATTTTTAGCGCAACGGCTTTTTTAATCAGATCCTCGATGGGAGGTGTGGCCTGCAGAACCGAGTAAAACGAATGAACATGTAAGTGGGCAAAAGGAATTCCTGTGTTTTTTTCACCATCAACAATCGTTTCAGCTTTAGCTGCTTTGCCAGCTTCGTCTGCTGCCAGCTTCTCGCTGATTTTTTTGTTTGATTCGATTTTTAATTTGATGGGTTCGATGGGGCCGGGGTGCAGCATTTTAAACTTTTCGACGACGAATTTTTCAATTTTCAATTGTTTGTCATCGATCACGCCAATTCGTATCAGTTCCAGCAGGCAGCGTGCCGTGGCAACAACGTCGGCTGCGGCATTGTGGGCTTCCTGAAAAGGCTGGTTAAAAAGTTTCTGGTAAAGTTCGACCAGCGACGGATATTTAAATCCGCCACCGCGTCCGCCGGCCAAAGCACAAAATTGTGTCGATTCGAGCATGGTATCAACCAGCGGTTTGGTGGTTAAAATGTTTTCCAGTTGATGGCGAAGCAACTCCGATCCGGTAATTTTCAGGTCGAAATCGAGGTTGTGGCCTCCAAGGTGGGTGCATTTTTCGACAGCTTTCGAAAACTCATCCAAAACAAACCGGATGTCTTCACCATTTTCGATCGCCATTTGGGTCGAAAT
The DNA here is from genome assembly GCA_964407625.1 of uncultured Lentimicrobiaceae bacterium. Lineage (GTDB taxonomy): Bacteria > Bacteroidota > Bacteroidia > Bacteroidales > 4484-276 > CAJATL01. Next base: position 3,052 of record CAYOWJ010000156.1, on the reverse strand, counting down.
TCCATGAACCTGCTCAGCCTTGAAAGGAATGGTGAAGCCCTCGGGTTTTACGATGTAACTTTTTGCTTCGGTAAGATTTCCCTCAAAATCATGCATTTGCCAGGCAATCTGCACGATTCTGGGCCAGTTGTCGAACTCATCCAAAGGTGCATTATAATTCCTTGGAAGTCCGGTGGTTTCGGTGTCGAAAATTAAAAACATAGTATTTATTTTTGTTTGGATGTTGGAAAAATGACCAGCATTTCGGCCGGACAAAATTAGCCAAAAACGAGGGAGCCATTGGTGTTGTTGATAAGTTTATGAAACCGGTTAAGATATTGAAATTAAATCAGATAAATGATTTTTTGAAATAAAAAAAGCCGGTTGATGTAACCGGCCTGAGCATCAATATTTTGATGGATTATTCCATGTCGTCCATCATTTCTTCGGTAATTTCGAGGTTGGTGAATACTTTTTGAACATCATCATCATCTTCAAAAACATCGATAACCTTCAATATTTTTCTGGCGCTGTCCGGCTCTAATTTAACAGTTTCGTTGGGGATGCGCTGCAATTCGGCATTTTCGGCTTCAATCTTAAGCTCTTCAAGTTTTTTCTGCATCCTGCCAAATTCTTCCATGGGTGTGATTACCGTAAGAACGCCTTCATTTTCCGAAATGTCTTCGGCTCCGGCATCAATCATTTCAAGCTCAAAATCTTCAAGGTTGATGTCGTCTTTTTTTGGAATTGTAAAGACGCCTTTGCGGCTGAAGAGAAAACTTAATGAACCTGTTGTTCCCAGGCTTCCGCCATATTTGTTAAAGATGGCTCTGACGTTGCTGATGGTGCGTTGCGTGTTATCGGTGGTACATTCCACATAAACGGCAATTCCGTTTGGAAGATAGCCTTCGTAAGTTAACTCCGAAAAGTTGGCCGAATCCTTGTCTTTTCCTTTATTGATAGCCCTTTCGATGTTATCTTTGGGCATACTTGCACCCTTTGCGTTGGCAATGGCTAAACGCAACCGGGGATTGGAATCAGGGTCGGGGCCACTTTCCCTTACAACAACAGTGATTTCTTTGATAATCTTCGAAAAGATTTTTGAGCGTTTGGAATCTAAAGCTCCCTTTTTACGCTTGATGGTTGACCATTTATTATGTCCTGACATATCTTGTTTTTATTTGATTTTTTCATTTTTTTTGGGAGCGTAAAAATAGTATTTTACCATTAACCGGTTACAACACAAATAAAAAAATCAGACACTAAAAAGCAAAATTCACTGAAAAATCCAGCATATTTCCTGATAACTAAAAAACCTGCCTGGTTTCGCAAACCAGGCAGGTTAAGATTTTTGTTATTTGTTATTTGAGATTTGTTATTTGA
>CAYOWJ010000156.1:0-1590 GCA_964407625.1 uncultured Lentimicrobiaceae bacterium | reverse complement strand
ATTTGAAAGTTTACCATCCTGCCAGTGTAATCCCAACTGCCACAGGATACAATTCGGGTCCACCGTTATTTTCGAACATCTTGTTGAGCGAGTATGTGGCATAAAGGTTAATAATCCCCCAGCCAATACGTACGGTTGCATCATAACGGAAGGGATTTAATTCAAAGCTGTCCTGGTCTTTTGGTTTTACTCTGCCGTCGTCGAAGTACAGCATTTTGGTGTGCGAAGCATAACGCCAGCCTAAAACCATCCCACCGGTAATGTGAAAACTGTTGTTACGCGAAAAACGGTTCGTCTGAAACTCAAGTAAAAGTGGAACGGTTACATAATTTACTACCAATTTACTTTTCTGATAATCATGGTTGGTATCTGGGTAGCCGTAAATTGGCGTCGTGTCAGAATCTAAAACCACATTATCTTCAAAACGGTAATTGTTCCAGCGTAAACCAATCCCGGTAACCAGGCCGAGCTTGTTATTGACTAAATTGATGTTTTGCTCGTAAACGTTGATATTTATATCGGCCGATTTTTCGTATTTCAGGTCCAAAAAGCTGTAAGCATCTGGAACCTCAGTACCAAAATCCTCGTTTACGTAGCCATTGATGCCAATGTCAACACCGCCCCAGTGGCCATTGAATTTATGTTTTCGGTTCTTTTCCCATTTTACATTTCCATCTTCATCAACAACAAGCGAATGGTTCCCTACAGAGACTTTTGTTGAGTCGCCGTCAATTACTTCAACGATAACGCTACCAACTTTAACCGTGGTTGTGTCGCCCGATTTATAAGAGTGAGAATCGTTGGTGGTTATGACAACTACAGATGGATTAGCTGATGATCCGGAATCTGAAGATTTTGCATCGCCAACAACTTTGATTGAGCCGGCTCCGCTGGTTTCGCGTTCGACTTTTTCGGAGGCATTAACGGTAACATTTGATGCACCGCTGGCTTCGGCAGTTGTGGTTTTGGTTTGCAAATTTGCGGCATCAACTTCGGATGCACCGCTGGCATTAATCCGTTGGTTTTCTGCATTTCCTGAAAGTTTAAGTTGACTTGCACCTGACGCTTCGATTTGGATGCTGGTTGCCGAAATTTCAAGATTGCCGCGGGATGCGCCTGAAGCATCTATGCTGAAATTATCCGCCTGTAGCTGATTTTCGCTTTTAATGGTTGCTGCGCCGCTGATTTCGAGCGACTGGATTGAAGGTGTCGAGATGTAGATGTTGAGCCTGGTGGCGTTGCGGATATTTCTTGAACCGATTTCGAGTACGCCGCCGCTCACTTCGGTGGTGATGTGTTCCATCAGGTTTTCGTCGGCTTCGATAAGCAGCGAAGTTTTGTCGTTCTGTGTCAGAAAAACGTTAAATGCGCCACCAACCTCAATGCCAGTAAACGAACCGACAGACCTTTCTTCTTTTATAACGTTTTTGTTGCCTTTGGTGCTTTGTGCCATGGCTGTTGCTCCTGCGAGAATAAATAATCCTGCCAACAGGAAACTTAATGTTTTTGAATGTAGTTTTTTCATGTTTTTCGTATTAATTTTCGTTTTCGCTCTTAGGACGCAGGCAGGTTAAAAAAAGTTACAGAAAA
>CAYOWJ010000155.1:4430-8925 GCA_964407625.1 uncultured Lentimicrobiaceae bacterium | reverse complement strand
TTTCTGGTTGCCCGACCAGGGCTCGAACCTGGACTCTTCTGAACCAAAATCAGACGTGTTGCCAATTACACCATCAGGCAATCATTCCCTGAATTGGGAGCGCAAAAATAGTACTTTTTTTATATTCAAAAAAAATAATTTTTAAATTTTAGCGCTGTGAATTAGCTTCAGAGATTTGATTTTTTCTCCCAACTGTTGAAATCTTATTGGGTTAGACTTGAAATTTTCTGTCCGATGCGACAAAAATTCTTAATTTCGCACGCGTTTTAAAAGTATATTCAAAATCATTGAATTAATGAAAAATTACCGGATTCTTAACAACCTTACTGGATGGGTTGTTTGGTTTATCGCAACCATCGTTTATCTGCTGACTATTGAGCCAACTGCCAGTTGGTGGGATTGCGGCGAATACATCGCAACAGCTTACAAATTACAGGTTGGCCATCCTCCTGGAGCACCGTTTTTCCAGTTGCTTGGCAGGATTTTTTCGTTGTTTGCTTTTGGAGATGTTTCAAATGTTGCACTGATGATCAACATCATGTCGGCGCTTTCGAGCAGTTTTACCATTTTATTCCTGTTCTGGAGTATCACCATTTTTGCTAAAAAAGCAGCTTTGATGAATGGTGGCGAAATGACAGATGCAAAAATGTTTGCAGTTCTTGGAAGTGGCATCGTTGGTGCACTGGCTTACACTTTTAGTGATTCATTCTGGTTTTCAGCAGTTGAAGGCGAGGTTTACGCGATGTCGTCGTTTTTTACGGCCATCGTTTTATGGGCAATTCTCAGATGGGAAGAGGTTGCCGAGGAGCAGCATTCGTCGCGTTGGCTTATTCTGATCGCTTACCTGATAGGCCTTTCCGTGGGCGTTCACCTCTTGAATTTACTGGCAATTCCGGCCATCGCCTTTGTGTATTATTTCAAAAAATACAAGCCTACTACAAAAGGTATGATCATTACAGGTGCAACTTCGTTGTTTGTTCTTGCCATTATCATGTTTGGAATAATCCCCGAAGTGGTCAGCCTCTTTGCACATACCGAGCTGCTTTTTGTGAATGGAATCGGTTTGCCTTTTAATTCAGGTACAATTTTCCTGGTATTGCTGTTTATTGCAACAGTAATTTTTGGCATCAGGGCAACGCATGAAGACAACCCTATGGTCACTAAACTGGCGTTGATTTTTAGCGGCATTCTTTTTCTGCTGATTTTAACCGAAAGTACTTCCGTTGGAAGCTTTTTTATCAGATTCCTCGTTGGAGCTGCTGCAGGCTATGGAATTTATTCGTTCCGCTTTCAAAGGGCTCAGATTAACAATGTTATCTTAAGCCTCGTGTTTATCCTGATCGGCTATTCATCTTTCCTGATCATTGTTATCCGTGCCAACACCAACACGCCGATTAACGAAAACAGTCCCGAAGATGCCGTTAGCCTTTTATCGTATCTTAACCGTGAGCAATACGGCGACTGGCCTATTTTTATGGGGCAATATTACAATTCACCGGTTTCGGATTATAGTGACGGAAACCCGGTTTACATGCGAAATGACGAAAAAGGCAAATATGTAATCGTTGACGATAAAAAGGGAATTGTTCCGGTTTATGATAAGAATTTTACGACCATTTTCCCGCGTATGTGGAGCAATCAGAAATCTCTCCACATCAAAGAATACAAACGCTGGGGCGATGTTCAGGGACGTCCGATGAAATATACCAAACCCGACGGAACCACCGAAACCATTGCTAAACCAACTTTTGGTGAAAACCTCCAGTATTTTTTCAAGTATCAGTTGGGGCACATGTATTTCAGGTATTTTATGTGGAATTATTCGGGAAGGCAAAACGATATCCAGGGTCATGGTGAAGTTGAAAACGGAAACTGGATTACCGGTTTTAGTGGTGTTGATTCGGCGCGCCTTGGTAATCAAAGCGACCTTCCTCCTTCGATGCAGAATGAAGCCAACAACAAGTTTTTCTTATTACCTCTGATCCTTGGCCTTATCGGACTTTTCTTCCATCTTAACCGCGATTATAAAAATGCGATGGTTGTTGGTTTAATGTTTCTGATGACGGGAATTGCAATTGTGGTTTATTTAAATCAATACCCATATCAGCCCAGGGAAAGGGATTATGCTTATGCTGGCTCCACCTACGCCTTTGCGATGTGGATTGGATTGGGTGTTTTTGCGCTTTTTAATTTGTTAAGCAAGTACCTCAATCCAAAAATGTCAGCAATTGCAGTAACAGCCGCAACTCTGATATTGGTGCCCGGCATTATGGCTTCCGAAGGATGGGATGATCACGACCGCTCCGGAAAATATGCAGCACGCGATTTTGCAATAAATTATCTCGAATCGTGCGAGCCTAACGCCATTTTATTTACAAATGGTGATAACGACACATTCCCGCTCTGGTACGTGCAGGAAGTGGAAGGCATCAGAACAGATGTGCGGGTTGTAAATTATATGCTTGCTTCAGGTGAATGGTACATTCATCAGATGATGCGCAAAATTTACGATTCCGATCCTTTGCCATTTACACTTAGCGAAAAACAGTACGACAAAGGTTCAAACAATTATGTTCCTTTTTATGAACGTGGCGGACTGGAAGGTGCTACCGAACTGTCGGATGTGATCAACTTTATCGCCAGTGAAGACAGCCGCACCAAATTGCCACTCAACGATGGAAGTTCCGTAAATTATTCGCCTACCAAAAATCTCAAACTCACCATTAATAAAGAGTACTTATTGAGAAACGGGCTTGTCAGGCGCGACCTGGCCGATCGTATCGTTCCTGAAATTTCATGGCAGGTTAAGCAGAATTATCTCTACAAAAATGACCTGATGCTGCTCGACTTTATCGCAACAAACAACTGGAAACGACCTGTTTATTTCACAAGTCCTTCGGCCATCGAAAACGTGATGAATGTTGATAAATATTGCCATCTCGAAGGTATCGTTTACCGGTTTTTACCGGTAGTTGCCGAAAACTATATCGAGGGTCTTGGTGGTGTTGACAGCAAAGGTTCGTATGAATTGCTTGTAAACAAAGCCAAATGGGGAAACCTTAATGCGCCGGGTACTTACATCGATCCTGAAAGCCGCCGTAACTCGGTGATGCCTAAACAAAACTACATGCGCCTTGCCCAGTCGCTGATTGATGAAAAGAAAATGGATTCGGCAGTAATTGTGCTGGATGCCTGCCAGAAGTTTTTCCCAAACAACAAAATTGTTTACGACATCTACATGATGCCGATTGTTGAAGCTTACTATCAGGCCGGTGCACCCGGAAAAGGCAACGAGGTTTCCGAAATCCTGTTTGGCAATTTTGAAACCGACCTCGATTATTACAGCAAACTCAGCAGCTATCACAAAAAATATTACGATCAGGATATTCAGCGTGCCTTTGCGGTGTTGCAGCAATTATCGATGCTTGCAAAACGCTACAAACAAACGGATTTATCAATGAAAATTGACACCTACGTAAATATGCAAATCGAGAAGTTCTAAAAATTTCTTGCTGCAAAAGTGTTTGAAAATGACACCTGATCTGAATAGATTTTCAGATTTGGTGTCATTTTTTATTTGGCCGGCTTTCGATATAGGTTTCGGCTTTCTGCTTTCCGAAAATGATAACGAAGCCAACGATAATGAAAGGAATACTCAATAATTGCCCCATATTAAGGGCCATCGAATTTTCGAAAGCAACCTGTGGCTCTTTAAGAAATTCGATGAAAAACCTTACAGCAAAAAGCAAAACCAAAAATGAGCCGAAAATCAAACCTGGTCTGGGTTTTCCATTGGTTTTCCAATAATACCAATACAAAACAAAAAATATTGCAAGGTAACACAACGCTTCATAAATCTGCGTTGGATGACGTGGAATAAGGTCGGAAGAAGTAAAAACGAAAGCCCAGGGCACTGTAGTAGGCTCACCAAAAATCTCGGAGTTCATCAGGTTACCGATTCTGATAAAAAATCCAGCCAAAGCAACCACAATTACAATCCTGTCGAGGGTCCAATAATAGGTTCTGTTATTTTTCTTACAGAAAAACCACAACGCAGCCAAAATCCCTATTGCTGCTCCATGAGAGGCCAATCCGCCATTCCAGATTTTAAATATTTCGATTGGATCATTAAAATAAAGTGCCGGTTCGTAAAACAAAACATGGCCTAATCTTGCGCCGACAACTGTTGCCAGAACCATGTAAGTGGCCAGTTCGTCGAGGAGTTTGATGGGAAGGTTTTCGTGTTTGAAAAACCTTGTCATAATAAGATAACCAAAGAAAAAACCACTGGCAAACAGTAAACCATACCATCTTACCGGAAACCAGGTTCCCGGAAATAGTTCCGGGCTTACGCTCCATTGAATATAATTTAATATCATCTTAATTTTTTTTGGCAAAGATAGCATATTTGAAATGCCTAAAGCGCCAGAAGTTAGGAGTCCCGATAGCTATCGGGAAAAGTGCCTAAAGTAAGGGAAGTGAAAAGTGAAAAGTG
>CAYOWJ010000155.1:0-4330 GCA_964407625.1 uncultured Lentimicrobiaceae bacterium | reverse complement strand
GTGGAAGGTGAAGACTGGCCGGCGGAAACACCAGATAGCTATCGGGATTGCACAATGCCAGGTCTCCTATTTCACCAGGCCCAGTCCTTCTTTGGCAGAATCATCGTCTGGTTTGATGAGCAGCACTTTTTTAAAGAGGATTTCGGCTTCGCGAAGTTTGCCGGTCTTCAAATTTGTCCAGGCAAACAAAATCATCGAATCGTAGTCGAAAGGATAAAGATTGACCACTTTTTCGAGGTATTTTAATGCGGTCTGGAAATCGCCGGAATTATAAAAAATCAGGCCGAGACGATAATTTGCAAGGGTGTTTTGCGGGTCAATTTTGATGATTTCGAAATATTGTGTTTTTACCAATGCCCAGTTACCGGCTGCTGCCAGCGGGTAAACGTATCCAAATTTTGCTTCAATGGCAAAAGGTTTTAACGAAATTGCTTTCAGGTAGTACGATGACGATTCGGTGAACTGCCCCTGCAGATAATTGAGCCAGCCCAGGCGCAGGTTAATTTCGTACGAATCGGCCAGGTAAACTTTTTTCAGCTCCTCGCTGGCCTTTGTGTAGTTTCCCTGGGTTTCGTAATCATAACTTTTTGAAAACGCCTGTTGGGTGGCCTCAAAAGTTTGTCCAAATATTGGATTAACCCCAACAATTACAAGCAAAACCAGTGCTCCGGTTGCTATTTTGACTTTTCTTAAAATTTCCATTTTATACCTCCGATTATTGAATGAAAAGGATAATTTGTTTTTGTGATATCCGGGTAATATTTATTATCGAAACTGTTGAAATAATAGTTCACTGTGCCACTTTCACGCTGTAAATACCGATAACGTAACGAAATTTCGAGGTGTTTCGGGGCGGCATAAATCAAAACGGCCTCATATTTATTATTAATTTCTTCGGGGGCATTGTAAATTACAAAGGCGTTTTTTTCGGCATAATTCTGAAGCTGACCAATGGTGACATTACCTTCAAGCCAAATATTTTTAAAGACCCTGCAGCCAATTTCCTGTGTAAAAATGGCGTGGTAACCCGTGGTGTCCCAAAAATTTACCAGTCCGGTAGTTCCGTAAAAATTTATATTCCCGAAAGGAAAATAAACAAACGATGCCCCCAACTGTTTGACCTTTTCGTTGTCCAATTCGCCATAAGTGCCTGTTAAATTGATTGCACCGAATGAAAAATCTTTGTAAACCGAAAGCGACAAAACATAATCATTAACAGTGATGTCCAGGGTGTCGAATGCGATGTCGTAATTCAGCGAATCGTAATAAGCCAGCCGGTATTTATAATTTAGCCATAAAAAATGACTGGCTCCTGTAATTTTAAATCCTTTTGGTAACTGCAATTCGACATTGGCGTAATATTCATTTTGAACAGCCGTCCTTTCAAACTGTTCGCGCTCGATTTTGAAGTAACGGACATTTTGTTGAGCAGGAGCATTAAGCAGGCCATAACCCTGATAAATGCTCAGCTTTGGAAAAATATTCAACCGCAAGCCTCCGTGATAATAGTTGTAACCTAAAAAATAGGTTGTCGAGCTGTAAATCGAATCAGTTTTAGCGGAATGGTTCCAATTTTTTTTAAGATCATCGTACTCAGAAATTCCTGGTCCTCCTTCAAAATATATCTCACTGAGAAAACCGGCCTTAGGAAGATTCATTTTTTTTCGGGTCGTTTCGGTTAAGAGCGGGATAATTCGCCTCGAATCGCTTTTGCGACCGGCAAAAAGAAAACTGTAATACAAATATTCCGTTGCGAGCTGGTCGCCGGGATAAAAAATCAAAGCCTTCTCAAAATGAGGAGCGGCGTGGCGGTAATTGTGCTGCTCGTAGCGTGCAATGCCGAGACGCATGCGGAGATAATAAAAATCGATCCCGTTTTTGATGGCTGCTTCACCAACTTCGATGAGTTCGTCCCACTGCTGCTTTTCGTACAAAGCAAAAGTGATGCTATCGGTTTTTACAAACCCTGGAAATTCCTGCGAGAATGCTATTTCAGCATTGAAAAGGAATATCACAAAACCCATTAGGCATAAGTAATTCAGGCCTGGGAAAGCAAATTTTCTGTCAAATATTTTTTTAAGGATTTCTATCACGATTCAATTTCCCGGGCTAAGATGTGTAAACCTGCTGTTTTCACTTCAAACCTCCCGATGCGGGGGCCGTCAATAAAAAACTCAAAATCATATTTTTGGTGGGTCTTGCCCGAAACTTTCATGGTAGCCTGCGATTGCACCAGGATGGTGCTTGTCGAAAGGTCGTCTTCCATTTTCAGGTAATTCATCTTAAAATCAGCTTTTATAAAAACATGAAATGGTGCCAGGAAATCCTGGAAGAACATCATCAGATTGTTGCCCACCACTGCCAGCGGATAGCTGTCGTTGACAACCAGATTTTTATAAAAACCAAGCGACATTTTATATGCTGCCAGGTAAAAGTAAAAAAGAAACGATTTATGGCTTCCTTCGAAATGACTGAAATAAAACAAGGTTCCGTCATTCTTAAACCAGGCCTTCGATCCCGATTGGACGCACTCGAGATAGGTGTTTTTAAAGATGTCGATTTTAACTTCCCAGGCGACCTGTTCTTTTGGAGCATCGTTTATTTCGACCTCGAAAAGTACCGACTGCCCGGGGATAAAATTAAATGCTTTAAAAAGCGAATCGTTTTTTGTGATGTTGTTGATCAGTTCATCTTTTCCGGGACGGCTAAAAGTTTTGAGTTCAAAACCTTCATCAGTTTTAAGAATATACTTTGCCAAAGGATAATCGATGGTTTTTGAGCCAATAAACGGGTCGGATTGTAGCTGGAAATGGATGTGCGGATATGGCGAACGCCCCGAATTTCCGCTGTAGGCAACGATTTCGCCACGATTTACCCAACCGCCTTTAACAACCTTAATGGTTCCTTTTTTGAGATGGCTCAGCTTGCTGTAAAGTTTCTCGTCGTGTTTGATAATGACGGTATTTCCCCAGTTTCGCTCAAAATCGATCTGCCCGATGACATTATCTTCGATCCCATCCTGGATTTCCTGAATAAAACCATCGGCGGGCGCTGTTACCGGCTTGTTGTAGCAATAATAATCTTCGACAGCATTTCCAAGATTTTTATACTTATCGCCATCATCGCCCAACATTTCAAAATCCCAGGCATGTTGCCACTCTTCGCGATGAGTCAGTGCACCATTGTGCCCCTGCGACACAGTCCAGTCTCCTAAAAACGGCAGAATTACAGCAGTATTTACGTTAACATCAAACCGGGTTTTATAATTGGTTTGGGAATAAAGATTTATCTCCGGCGAAAATTGCTGATAAACCACCAACTCCGGCTTTTCGAAGTTCCGCTCTCTGAATTTTAAAATGTAAAGAAAAAGCACCACCACAACATTAAATGCCAGCGAGTAAATGGACAATTGCAGCGGCATAAAAAATGCCGTTGACGAAGTAATGATGATCGAAATGATGGGCGTGAGCAAAATTACCCATAGAAACGAGTATTTTGATGGAACAACAAAAAAACCACCGATGGCAATGGCTGTCAGGATAAAGTTAAAACCGATGTACCCGTAAGTTAGTTCATAAATATTGGCTCCGATGAGCTTGTAATAAAAATAGGCGGTAAAAAACCCGATTAACGAAAGCAGAAAAGCTATCCTCGAATAAATCAGCAAGCCAACTGCGACGATAATTCCAGCCAACAGGGTATATTGGAAAAATATCGCGCCAAGCGACCTGAAATAAATAATAATGGCTTCATACAAAGGCAGGCTGCTGAACCAGTGATAGGCTTCAACTAGTGGAATACCCCCAAAAAAATAGAGGTCGTTAATCATAAACAAGCCGCGCTCGCTGAGATGTATTTCCGAAAACTGTCTTGTTGCCAGGCTCACCATCCAAAGCCCGAATAAAAATGGCCAGCTCAGATAAGGCAAATAATATTTTCCTAAAACACCTTCAAACCAAACGGTAAGAAAAAGTGTGAATAGGGCAGCAAAAACCAAAACCAACAGGAATGAAATGCCGGGCTGATATGAAATTCCTATTCCAAGCCCAACCAGCAAACTATTAAAGCCGTAGTATCCATGCGCTATTTTGCTTTTATTAAAACCGATAAATTGTGCAGCAAGGTTTGCTGTAATTACCGAAATTAAGCCGCTGATACCGGCAATCCAGTCGAAAAAGGTGATAAATAGCAGGATTGATGCAAAAACTTTGTGCATCGAAAAAAAGATCATGGAATAACTGTTCAGAATTCCATCAACAAATGTAGTATGCTGCTTTTCGGGTATGCCGGACATCCTGGTTATTTAGCGTTGGTTAATAATGATTATTTA
>CAYOWJ010000154.1:0-8987 GCA_964407625.1 uncultured Lentimicrobiaceae bacterium | reverse complement strand
TGCTGTTTCCCGAAGCATCCTTCATCAGCTCAATCTGCGTGGTGATGCGGTCTTTGAGGGCTTCAACATGGCTGATGATGCCGATGGTGCGGTTGGTTTCGTGCTGCAGTTTTTCGAGTGCCGAAAGCGCCGTGTCGAGGGTTTCCTGGTCTAAAGTACCAAAACCTTCGTCAATAAACAGGCTTTCGATACGTGTTTTGTTGCCGGCAAGATCGGATAATCCGAGTGCCAGCGCAAGGCTCACCTGGAAACTCTCGCCACCCGAAAGGGTTTTTACGGAGCGGTTTTCGTCGCCGTGGTAGGTGTCGATCACAAAAAGGTCGTCGATATTTTCGTTTTTTGTGTAAGTAACACGATACCGGTCGGTTAAATTTTTGAGATGGTGGTTGGCCTTGATGAGCATAAATTTAAGGGTAAGTTCCTGCGCAAAACCGGCAAATTTCTTTCCGGTTCCATCGCCTATCAGGCGGTTGAGGGCATCCCAGCGGGCAAATTCCTTTTCCTGCTGTGCCATTTCCCGGCGGATTTCGACGGTCAGGCCAAGATTGGCAGCGTTTTGCTCCAGTTCCTTTTTGATGGCTCCAATTTCCTGGTTAAGCCGGTTGATTTTTTCAGAAAGTTCAGCGTTTTTGATTTCCAGACTTTCCAAATCAAGACTTTCATCATCAATGGCTTTTAAGCTTTCGATTTCTGCCGAAAGATCGAGCAATGACTGCCTGGTTTTGGTGATTTCGTCCTTAAAATAATCCAGTTTTTTGAGGATGTTTTCAGCTTCCTGAGGCTTTAATATTGCTTTTTGTGCTTCCCCGGGCGATTGAAATCCCAGTTTTTCCAACTCAGGCAAGATGTGCTGGTTAATTGCCGAAATTCCTGAAATGGCCTCTTCAATTTCCTTGGCGGCTTTGATGGCCATTTGACGAGCATTTTGGAGTTCACCGGTCTTTTTGGTGATCGTATTTCTAATCTCAAATTCCTCTTTTTCGATTTGATGAAAAAGGCTATCGAAGGCTTTTTCTACAGCGACAGGATCTTTTTCGCCAAATTTTTCCATCCTGGTGGCGGTATGGTTTGTAAGGCTATCGGCCTCAATGGCCAGCAATCCGGTTAAACCGGTAATTTCGGTTTTAAGCTTTTCGATAACTTTTTCCTTTTCGGCAATTGTTGCTGCGATGGTTGATTTTCTTTCGCGATAAGCCTGGTTTTGTTCGATGGCTGCTTTATAAAATCCTTGCTGCCTGCCAAGTTCCTGAAGACATTTTCCGGTTTCGGCAATTCCGGTCAGATATTTCTGATAATGCTGCAAGCCGGTTTTTATGTTTTCCTCGATTTTACAAAGCTGACTTACGGAAGAATAAAAATGGCGCAAACCTAAGAGCAAAGCCTCAACCCGGCTTATTTTTTCCATGACTTCAAAAACGGATTTCAATGTTGTAAGCGAAGCAGCAATTTCGCTTCTACCCTCCAAAAGTTGGTTTTGGTTGCTGATGATAAAATCGTTCAGATTAGCGGATTGTTTAGTCTTTTGGAAGCTTTCGATTAATAAGGCAATCGAAATTTTCGATTCTTCCAGGTTTTCGGTGATGGTTTTCAGTTCGGTTTCGGCGGCGGTTTTTTCGCGCAGATAACGTTCCCTGAGAAGTTTATGAACCTTTTGCTCGTCGGTTTTTAGCCGTAGCATCTGGTTGGTGTTGCTAAGTTTGTTTTCATACGTTTCGACCAGCGGGTGCGAAGTTGAGCCGCAAAGCGGACAAGCTTCGCCAGGTTTCAGCAAGGCGCGGGCATCTTCATATTTTGCTTCAAGGGCTTCCCGCTCTTTTCTTGCCTGCAATTCGATGATGTGCTTTTCGATGATTTCGAGTTTTTGAGTGGCTTGCTGCTCCTCGTTTCCGGCCTTTTTTAAAGCATTTTCAACTTCCTTCAGTTTCAGTTCATCGGTTTCCTGCAGACTTTTCTGTTTTTGCCAGGTCTCACTTTGCCTGATCAGCGCCTCATAAACCTGGATTTTATCCTGAGTTTCCTGAATCTTTTTCAGGACAATTTGCCGGTCTTTTTCCTGACCATCAATCTGAACATGAAAACCAAGGATTTCGGTTTCATTATTTTTGATAAGCTCAGCCAAAAAATCCTGCTTTGCAGTGATGGCCTGGTTTTGCAATATTTTTTTGGAAAGGTCGGGAAATTCTTTTTTAAAACCTTCATCAAAAATCTGCAAACCTTCGTTTAACTGTCTGTAATTTTCGACAAGCCCCGGCAGCGTTTCGATGATGTTTTCGAGTAAAGGATTGTCATCCATAAACTTTTTGATGCTTTCGAGTTTCGCATCAGTGGCAGCGAGGGTTTTACGCGTATCATCAAGTTTTTGAGCCTCATTTATTTCTTCCAGATTCATCAAACTGTGGCGCTTGCTCAGGTCATTTTTCCTGGTTTTTGACGCTTCGATTTCTTTATCGAGGTTTAAAACCTCCTCAAATAAAGGTTTTTGGGAAGTAAGCAAGGTTTTTACATTTTCCTTTTCGATGGTTTTTGATGAAAGCGATTTCGTTTCATTCCGAAGTTCTTCATCAAGTTCAGAAGTCCGGTTTTTAAAGTTTTCCGCTTCATTTCCGGCCTTCATTTTACTGTCGTGAAGTGTGGTTAATTTGTCTAGGTCGCTTTGTATAGGCAACACAAGCTGATGCAATTTTAACCTCATTTTTTCGGGAGCGAGTTTTTCTTCGTCAACAGTTAGCAATCCCAGCCCATCATTCAATTTCGCAGTGGCCTCTGATTTAAGCTTCAGGTCTTTTTTGGTTTTTATTCCGGCTCCGCAAACTTCGCGCATTTTGCCGGCGTCAAGAGATTCCTGGTTCAAATCGTTAAGCTGTTGATTGAATGTTGAAATTTCATCGGCAGTAAGGATTTTGATGTCCTTCAGTTTTTGTCCGATTTGCTCAAGTTTTTGCTTTTCCTCCCTTTGCTTTTCAAATGCTGCCCGGCCAATGGCACGATAAATCCCGGTTCCGGTAATTTTTTCGAGCAGATCGCCCCGTTCTTCAGGTTTGGCTTTAATAAAACGCGCAAATTCGCCCTGCGACAGCAAAATTGATTTTACAAACTGATCGTAATTTAACCCGATGATTTCGGCATTTTTAGCCGGAACATCACCTTTTTTCAAATCAAAAAACTCAAATTCTCCTTTTTCATCCCTGAAAGAAATCTGCATATTGTAGTCGCGCAGGTTTCCTGTCCTGGCGCGGCTTATCTCCCATTTCGATCGGTAAACTTTGCTTTTGGTTTCGTATTCGATCTCGGCGAAAGCCTCATCGGTATTTCTGGTGATAACGGCACCTAAATTTATAATGGTTTTTTGTGAAAGGCTTCCAGTGCGCGGCGTCTGGTTAAAAAGAGCCAGCGTGATGGCATCGAGCAGCGTGCTTTTTCCAGAGCCGGTTGGCCCGGTTATCGCGAAAAGCCCGGTTTTTGATAGAGGCCCTTCGGTAAAATCAACAAGGTGCCTTCCCTTGAGTGAATGAATATTCTGAAGCGTGATTTTTAAAATTTTCATGGGAATGATTTTTTGGGGTTAGTCCTGTTTTTCGCTTGAATGTACCATTTCGAGCAATTGATTAAAACCGGAAATCAAATCTTCACGGTCGAAAATTCCTTCCTTGTCGAGGAGTTTTTCAAAAACTTCGATTTCATTAAAATCGCTCAACGTCAGGCCGGAATCTGTCGAAAAAGTATCCAGTGGTTTCCTGTCGGCAAACCTGAGCATGTTTTTCACAATCTTAAAACGGTCGTTTTTTGTATTGAAATCTTCGATAAAATCATCATAAAGGCGCATCTTCAGCGGGTCGTGGACGGGTTCTTCAACCTCAAGATCAATCCAGTCGCTAAGCGGAGATTCAGGATTGAGCGAGGTTAATTTTTCTTTGGCTTCTGCAAAGTTACCTTTGATTGAAATGAGTTTCCTGAAAGCTGGAATTTTGATGTCGGTGACGATGATTTTTACATCCGAAATTTCCAGAATATTAACCCGTTTTTTATCGTATTGTTCGCTGAAACTCAACATCAGCGGGCTTCCTGAGTAAAATGCAGGAGGATTGTTGCCCACCTGCTGCGCACGGTGCAGGTGGCCGAGGGCAAGGTAGTCAAAACCCGTTGGAAACGCGCCAACGCTCACGCCGGCCTGGTTTCCGACATAAATTCCGCGCTCACTTTCCGAAATTACCGCCCCCTGAACATATAAATGACCGGCTGCAATCACCGGAATCCCACAATTTTGGTGCGTTTCGGTGAGTTTTGAAAGCTGGAGGTAATGATTCAAAATGCCTTCGCGGATTGATTTTTCGCGGTCATCAAAAGATTCACCGGCAACGGATTTGCGAAGGTTCTTTTCGCGCAGATAAGGCACGGCACAAACCACGGCGGCAGTTTTTCCGGTTTCATCCCGGATTTCGATAATTTCATTGGCGGGATCATCGGTGGCGCCGCCAATTACGGTTACATTGATAAACTTCAGGATTTCTTTGGGAGCATCCAGCGTGCTCACCGAATCATGATTTCCGCCGGTGATGATGACCTGGCGGCAATTTGTAGGGATGAGGCTGGTGAGAAAACTGTAATAAATCTTTAAAACGCTGTTTGCCGGAAAACCGATGTCAAAAATATCGCCGCAAACCAGCAGCGCATCAATGTTTTGGGTGACGATGGTTTGTTTGAGCCATTCAAAAAACATGCGGTGTTCTTCTTCACGGTCGTTGTTGTGAAGCCTTTGCCCAATGTGCCAGTCGGAAGTGTGGAGAATTTTCATGTGACGGGGTTTAAAATTTAAAAACCAAAAGTACTGAAAAAAAATAGCCAAATTTGCCGGACAAAATAAATCCATTTTTTATCATGAACGACATCGAAACCATCACCAAACGCATCGTCGAATTTCGCAATGAGCGCAACTGGGCGCAATTTCATAATCCAAAGGACCTTGCAGTGGCTTTATCCATCGAGGCTGCCGAGTTGAACGAGATTTTTCTGTGGAAATCTGCCGCCGAAGTGGAGGCTGTAAACCACGAAAGGGTAGCCGAAGAACTCGCCGACGTGCTGGTTTACGCGTTTTTTATCGCCGAAAAATATGGTTTTGATGTAAAAGACATCATCATGAAGAAGATGGAGAAAAACGCTGCCAAATACCCGATCGAAAAATCACGGAACCTGGCTACAAAATATACCGATCTGGGGTAGGAATTAACCATGGAAGCACGATTAAATATAACCACGGAGGCACAGAGAACACGCAGGTTTTTTTGAAGTCTCCCGACTTTACCTTCCTAAGTTTAGGTTTTGGGATTTGAGATTTGAGATTTGAGATTTTCTCTGTGTTCTCCGTGGTAAAAATTCCCGGGTTTAGAATCCTCTCTGGCGGCGGGCTTCAAAAACCACGATGGCTGCGGCGGTTGAAACATTTAACGAGTCGGCCTGGCCAAGCATCGGAATAATAATGTTGTTGTCGGAAGCATCGAGCCAGGTTTTGGTGATGCCGGTGGCTTCTGTTCCCAGAACGATGGCTGATGGCCTTTTAAAATTGATGGTGTGATAAGGCACCGAAGCCGTGAGCGCCGTGCAATAGATCGAAATTTTCTTCATTTCGAGCCAGTTGATTACTTCGACGGAATTTGCCACTGCCACAGGCACCGAAAACAAACAGCCAATGCTCGACCTGACAACATTGGGGTTGTAGATATCGGTTTGGGGATCGCAGATGATCACAGCATCAACAGCGGCGGCATCGGCGGTACGGAGGATTGCGCCCAGGTTGCCTGGCTTTTCGACGGCCTCGAGGACGATCAAAAGTGGCCGATCCCTTAATTTCAGATTTTCGAGTTTGTGTTCACGAGGCTCTGCTAAAAGCACGATTCCACCCGATGTTTCGCGATAAGCAATTTTTGCATAAATATCATTGCTCACCGAGAAGATTTCCTCATGATTTTCGTCAAGTAGTTCTTCAACTTCTTTTGAGGAAATAATATCAGGGCAAAAAAAGACACTCTTAAACTGATAACCTGCCGCCATAGCCTTGCTGATTTCCAGAATTCCCTCCAATACAAAAACGCCCTGATGACGGCGCTCCCGGGCTTTCATCAGATGCTGGAAATTCCGGATTCGTGGGTTTTGTGCGCTGGTAATATGATCTTTGATGCTAAACATGCTGCTGTAATTTTTTGATGGCCAAAATTATGGGAAATTTCTGAGCTGTGTATTTTTAGATGTTTCCAGGATTTTTAACCAAAATTCCAGTTGGAGCATTGAGCCAAACCGGAAATCACTTTTTGAAAGTGGTAATATTTCTTACCGGTTCGTTGCAAAATCGTTAAGAAATATTACCAGTTTATAGGATTGATAAAGAATGAGCCTGGTCTAAAAAGGTATCGAAAATTCAAAGGAATGGAGCAAAAGTCCATAGCCGTCAGGGTAAGCGATGATATTGATGTTTGCATTGGAAATTTATCCATAGCCCTGGGCTTCAGCCCTGGGTAAAATGAGACGGGGAGCTTTTATGTGAGGTCGTTTACGACCTTCAACCGAAAAGGATCGCTTTATCTGCAATAAGGGCGTAAACGCCCTGCCATCGTTGCATTGGGGATTCCGAAAATCCCAAACCTGAAGGTTTGGGCTATGGAAAATCTCAGGATTTTGGCATAACATAACGGCTATGGGCCTAAGCCCTAAATATCACGGATATCAATTGCCAGTTACCGGGCTTTAGCCCAAAATTAAAAGTTTTTTGACTACACTTAAGTATCATTTATTCATCCACCACCTTTTCATACCGCACCGAATTGCCATCTTCGAGTTTTAAAAAGAGGCATTCCCGACATTTTAATTACTTTTATCGGGTGATTTGAAGTAAGAATTGTCGTTTGGCTGACGAAAAATTATTGTGAAATATTCCACTAAAATATTGTTTTTATTGTTTTTATGGCTTTCGACACTCCTTTTGGGTGCCGAAGAAATCAACAAAACCAGGAGCCTTGAAGAGGCCGTTGACCAAACGGATGATCCAAAGGTAAAAATGAACCTGTACATCGAGTTGGTTGCCGAGTTAAAAAATAATAATCCGGATAAAGCTTTGGATTATGCCAGATTAGCCGACGAAATTGCTGAAAAGGAGAACAACAGGGAAATAAAACTGATGGCGATGACGCGAATGGCCGAGATTTATTGGGCAATGACCGATCACAAAACTTCGATGGAACTGGCCATGAAAGCTAAAGACCTGGCACAGCAACTGGATAACAAAACGGAGCTGGCTGAGGCTCACCGGGTGATCGGGCGAATTTATACCGACCTTGGGGATTACAAACAAAGTTCGGAGCATTTTTTTGAGAGTCTGCGGATTTCTGAAAAAACCGGCGACAAATCCAGTATTGCAAAAGCCCTCAACAGCATCGGCTACCTGTATTTTGAGCAACAGAATTATGATAAAGCGCTCCAATATTATGCGCAATCACTGGCTATTGGCCGCGAAATCAACGATCCCATCGGAATTTCCCGCGGATTAAACAATGTTGCCGCAATTTATGCTGAGCGCAAACAAGCCGACACCGCCGAAAAATACATCCTTGAGGCCGTCAAAATTAACATCCGGATTGGACAGCGCCTCTGGGAAGGCATTAACTATCTAAACCTTGGCGAAATAAACCAGGACCAGAAAAATTATGAAATTGCCCTGAGTTATCATAATCAGTGCGCGGCCATTTTCGGGGAATTGAATAACATGGTCATGCTCTCGGCATCATACATCAATCTGTCGGATTATTATTATGAAACCGGTGACACCGAACAAAGCCTTCGGTTTGCCGAAAAAGCTTTTGCGATCGGACAGGCAAATGCTTTGAAGAAAACAGTGAAAAATGCAGCCGAAAAACTTCATGCGATTTATCTGAAAAGTGACGATTTGAAAAATGCTTATAAATATGGCATGATTCAATACCAGATGAAAGATAGCCTTGGGCTGGAAGAAAGCATGACCAAACTCTCGAAACTTGAGTTGCAGTATAATTTTGAGAAGCAGGGGCAGGAAGAAAAGCTGGTGCAGCAGCGCAAAGATTTTATCACAATCATCATCATCATCAGCCTTTCGTTGGTTGTGATCCTTGTTTTGCTTTTGATGTCGCGTCAGAAAATGAAAGCCCGGAATGACCGGCTGGCAAAGCAAAAGCTGCAGGATGAAATTGATTTTAAGAATAAGGAACTTACCCTCAATGTGATGAATCTGATCCGGAAAAACGAAATATTGTCGGATATTTCAAACAGGCTGATGCTCATCGAAAATGAGGCTGTGAAAGATGAAACCAAAGATGCCATTATCAGGATAGCTCATGACCTCCAAAAAAATACCGAAGACGAAATCTGGGAAGAGTTTGAGCTTCGCTTTAAGCAGGTTCACGGCGAGTTTTATGAGCGACTGATGCAGAAATTTCCCGACCTTTCACCCAATGATCTTAAACTCTGCGCCTTTCTGAGATTAAATATCACTTCGAAGGAAATTTGTAAAATGACCGGCCAGCGTTTAAGCAGCCTTGAGATAGCGCGGCACCGGCTTCGCAAAAAACTTGGCATTTCAAACACCCAAACCAACCTGGTAACATTTTTAGCACAAATCTGATCGTTCCCCATCCATTCCTTTTTTTATTTCTCATATACAGCATTTTACAATCCTTGTAATGGATTTGTAAAGGTGATTTTTTGCTCCGATTAATGTTTTGTAAAGGCTAAATATTTGCTTTCAGGTAAGATTTAGCAGACTTTTGACGGACAAATTAATCTCGTTTAATTTCATTATCACACTTTTTATGAGAAACAAAAACAAAACAGAAAACGTGACCGAAGCTGAAAATTCAGTCAAAATTCTCACGGAGGCAGAGGAGGTTAGGCATCTCATCGAAAAGAAGAAAATTCAAAACAGCATTCTTAAAAAACTCATCGGAAACATCCCGAAG
The DNA here is from genome assembly GCA_964407625.1 of uncultured Lentimicrobiaceae bacterium. Classification (GTDB taxonomy): domain Bacteria; phylum Bacteroidota; class Bacteroidia; order Bacteroidales; family 4484-276; genus CAJATL01. The sequence continues at coordinate 12 of CAYOWJ010000154.1, read as the reverse complement.
TTGTCCGATTCA
>CAYOWJ010000153.1:0-9119 GCA_964407625.1 uncultured Lentimicrobiaceae bacterium | reverse complement strand
AAATTCAAATTTAAAATATCCAACTCATGCCTCATGCCTCATGCCTCATGCCTCACGACTTACGACTCACGACTTACGACTTACGACTTATGCCTTATGACTTCTTCTAACGAAAAATTGTTTGCAACCGGTCAGGGCCAAGCGAGACAACGCTGATTTTTACACCGGTTTCTGATTCGATCAGCCTGATATAATCGTTGAGTTCCGACGGAAAATCTTCTTCTTTTTTAACTTTATCGATTTCACAATTCCAGCCTTTAACCGATTTGTAAACAGGTTCAACTTTGTTGTCCTCAAAAGGGATGTAATCGATAATTTCATTATTAAACCGGTAATTCATGCTGATATTCAGATTTTCAAACGCGTTTAATACGTCGGCTTTCATCATGACAAGTTCGGTAACACCGTTGAGCATCACGGTATGATTTAAGGCTGTTATGTCGAGCCATCCACAACGCCGTGGCCGGCCGGTTGTTGATCCGAATTCATGGCCGGTTATGCGCATTTTATTTCCAGCCTCATCTTCAAGTTCTGTAGGAAAAGGGCCGCTGCCAACCCGGGTACAATAAGCTTTAAAAACGCCAAAAACCCTTCCCACCTTCGATGGAGCGATGCCAAGTCCCGAGCACACACCGGCGCAAATGGTATTGGAGGAAGTTACAAAAGGGTACGATCCAAAATCAATATCGAGCAGACTGCCCTGGGCGCCTTCGGCAAGGATTGATTTATTCTCTTTCAGGCATTTGTTAATAAAGATTTCACTGTCGATCTGCTTAAAGTCTTTCAGCTTTTCAACAGCGTTGAGCCATTTTTTCTCATATTCAGCAAAATCCATCCCTTCAATTTTAATGGCCTGGTAATCGAAGTTGAATGACTGGATGATTTTGAAATGCTTTTGTTTTAACGATTCGTATTTCTGATAGAAGTCAGGCATAGCAATGTCACCAACCCTGATGCCAAGCCGGCCAACTTTATCGGTGTAGGTAGGCCCGATGCCTTTTAAGGTAGAGCCAATCTTTGCTTTCCCTTTGTCGGCTTCGTAAACAGCGTCGAGCAGGCGATGTGAAGGCAGAATTAAATGCGCTTTTTTGGAGATAAGAAGGTTTTTCTCAGGATGAACATTTTCTGCCTTGAGCGTCGTAATTTCCTTCAAAAACACAAAAGGATCGATTATTACGCCGTTGCCGATAACATTGATTTTTTCGGGATTAAAAATCCCTGATGGAATGGTGTGAAGGATGAATTTTTTGCCATCAAATTCGATGGTGTGGCCGGCATTGGGTCCTCCCTGAAAGCGTGCAATAACATCATAAGCCGGCGAAAGTACGTCAACTATTTTTCCTTTGCCTTCATCGCCCCATTGGAGTCCTAAAATTACATCTACTTTCATTTTCCTGAGTTTTGGTCATGAATTATTACAGTGGTAACATGCTAAATTGTGGGAATAACCGATCCGAACTTAGGAAGCAAAAATAGGAATAATACCAAGGAAAATTCTTTATTTTTTTTCTTTTATGGCGGGAGCACTCTTTTTTTCGGCCTGGTGGTTTTCGCAAATCCCGTAAAAGGTCAATGAATGATGGGTGATTTTTACTTTTAACTCTTTTTCAACAAAGTCCTTGATTTCATTCACGCGGGCATCATAAAACTCCATAACTTCTCCGTTGGCAAGACAGATAAAATGATCATGCTGTCTGAATTTAAACGATCGTTCAAATTGAGCACAATTATTCCCGAATTGATGTTTTGTTACCAGATTACAATCCAGCAAAAGTTCGATGGTGTTGTAAAGTGTTGCCCTGCTAACCCGGTATTTGTTGTTTTTCATCCGGATGTACAAAGTTTCGATATCAAAATGCCCTTCGGTGGCGTAGATTTCTTTTAAGATGGTGTATCTCTCAGGAGTTTTTCTATGTCCTTTACCTTCAAGATATTCCGTAAATATTTTCTTAACAGTGTCCAGCGATTCCTGATTCTCTTTCATTCCTATAAAATTTGCCATAAAATTAATCAAATTTCCATTTCAACTATTATTTGGTATAAATAAAAATAGTTTGGGCGGCAAATTTAGATTTTTTTTGATTGAAAATTGCTTGGGTAATTCGAAAATTATTTTGGTTTTAAACCGGATTCATCCGGTTGATTTTCTTTATCTCTTTGATTTTTTTGAGATCATTGATGAGGTCATTCAGATTTTTTGTGTCGTGAACGTAAAGCATGATTTTCCCAACCGAAACTTCATTTGAACTATCGAGGTGAAAGGAACGGATTTTCAATTTGTATTTATTCGAGATAATATCGGTAAGCTGGTAAATGAATCCAATCTTATCGATACCGGTAAATTGAATGCCGGCTAAAAACAGAATCGGGTCTTTTTTGTTCCATTTGGCTTTTACAATCCGTTTTCCAAAACTCGACATCAGATCGATGGCAATTTTGCAGTTCGACCGATGAATCATGATCGGCTTTTGGGGCATAATTAAACCAATAACATCATCTCCCGGAATGGGGTTGCAACAGAGGGCGATTTGGTATTCGATGTCAACTTTTTCGCCCAGCAGCATTTCTTCGGGTTTGTTTTTAATGCGCTCAGTAATTGATTCATCAAATTTTTTAGGAATTGCAGGTTTGGATTTCGAAAAAGGAATCAAGACATTGAACCATGGATTTTTTTCGATTTTATGGCAGCAATTTTTTAATTCTTTTATTCCAATAGTGCCCATTGCAATTTCATAATACAAATCGATTGTACTGGTAATGTTGTTAAATTCCTGAAATTTTTTAACGTGTTGTTTGTTGTATTCCATTCCAATTTCCAGGAACAATTCCTGGAGTTTTTCGCGGCCTTCTTTGTAGTGCAATTTTTTCTCGGCTTTCAGCGCTTCCAGAATATAGTTTTGTGCGCGGGCAGTTATTGCATATTCCAGCCAGATTTTTTGTGGTTTTTGAATTTTTGAGATGATAATTTCTACCTGGTCACCGCTTTTTAAAACGTGGTTTAGCGGCACAAGCGTGAGATTTACTTTGGCTCCGATGCTGTGATTGCCTATTTCGGTATGAACATTATAGGCAAAATCAAGTGCGGTGGCGCCAACAGGGAGCTTCCGCATATCTCCTTTTGGTGTAAATGTGTAGATTTCTTCAGAATACAGGTCGAGTTTGAAATTATCCAAAAAGCTCAAAGCATTGTTGTCGGGATTCTGAAACTGTTCACGGATACGTGTAAGCCAGGTTTCGATAGCTTTTCCTTCGTCCTGCGAATTTTTATACTGATGGTGAGCTGCGAAGCCTGATTCGGCTACCTCGTGCATCCTTTGAGTTCTGATCTGAATTTCGACCCACTTGCCTTCGGAGCTCATCACGGTAAGATGAAGGGATTCGTAACCTGTTGCTTTTGGTATCGAAATCCAGTCGCGTACCCGGTCGTGTTTGGGTTTGTAAATATCGGTGATGAGCGAATATACTTTCCAGCAATCTAACTTTTCGTTTTCAAAAACCGAATCGATGATAATTCTTACCGCAAAAATGTCGTAAACATCCTCAAAAGGGATATTTTTCTTTTGCATTTTTTGCCAGATCGAAAATACCGATTTGGTGCGAACATGAATAATGTAAGGGATTTCAAATTTGGAGAGTACATCTTTAATGGGATAAATAAAGCGATTGATAAAACTATCACGGTCGCTGGAAGTACTTTCGAGTTGTTCTTTGATGTGATGATAAACCTCAGGTTCGGTAAATTTCAGTGAAAGATCCTCCAGTTCGGTTTTGATGTTGTACAAGCCCATCCGGTAAGCCAGCGGAGCATACATGATCAGTGTTTCGGAAGCAATTTTTAACTGACCTTCGCGCGACATGTGCTCCAGTGTTCGCATGTTATGAAGCCTGTCGGCGAGTTTGATGAGGATAACGCGCATATCTTCGGCCAGCGCCAGAATCATCCGTTTAAAGTATTCAGCCTGGATGGAGCGTGTGCCATCATCGAATATCCCCTTGATTTTTGTAAGTCCGCCAATGATCATTGCCACACGCGGATTAAAAAGCCGCTCGATGTCTTCGAGTGTGTAGTCGGTATCTTCGACCACATCGTGCATGAGCGCACAAACTATCGAGGTTGTGTCTAATCTCAAATCATGAGCGCAAATGGTTGCTACTTCCAAAGGATGGTAAACAAAGGGTTCTCCTGATTTTCGCCGCATGTCGATATGCGCTTCCACCGCCAGGTTAAAGGCTTGTCGTACCATTTTGGCTTCTTCCGGAGTAGATCTGTTTTTCCAGACTTTTAAAAGATCCCGGTAACGTCGAGTTATTTCCTGCCGCTCTTCCTGTGAATACATGATTTATCAGCTTATCATTAAAAAGTAACAAAAGTAATGATAAAACGTTTTGGATATTTTTCGGAGTCTTTCAAATTTGAAAAACTTCAGATGGGGGCTTGAAAAGGAATAATTTTAAAAGAGGGATTGTTGGATTTAACTACTTTTGGAACTGAAATGTGTTAACGCGGATGAGGAAAATTTTACTATTTGTCATTTTTTTTGCAGGCTTTTTTTTGCAGATTTTCGCCACGCACCAGCGTGCCGGGGAGATCACTTACAAAGCAATTTCGGAACTTAAGTACGAGTTTACCATCGTAACCTATACTTACACTCCGAGTCCTGCTGATCGCCCCGAACTTACCATCAGATGGGGTGATGGAACTTCCGGAGTGATTCCAAGAACCCAAAAAATCAATCTCCCGAATAATATCAGCCGAAATGTTTATGCAGGAGCTAACCATATTTATCCGGGACAGGGCACTTACACGGTTTCAGTTGAAGATCCCAACAGGAATTATGGTGTTTTAAACATTCCAAATTCGGTAAATGTGCCTTTTTTTATTCAGACACAGTTGGTAATTAATCCCTTTTTAGGCCCGAACAATTCTGTCGAACTTTTATCACCGCCGATTGATGTGGGTTGTGTTAATAATCTGTACCTCCATAATCCGGGGGCCTTCGATGTTGATGGTGACAGTATTTCGTACAAGCTTGTTACTTGTCGGGGGGCTTATGGTTTGCCTATTCCGGGGTTTGTTTTACCAAATCTTGTCGATCCAATGGTTGAATCGTCGTTTTCGATCGATTCGTTAAGTGGTACGATAGTTTGGGATAAACCTGTTTTGCAAGGTGAATACAATATTGCTTTTTTGGTTGAAGAATGGCGTAATGGAGCCAAAATCGGCTATGTTACCCGTGATATGCAAATCACAATTATTGCATGCGACAACAATCCACCGGTCATAAACCAGTTGAATGATACCTGCGTTTTAGCGGGGACAACGTTAACATTTGCAGTTTCGGCAAGCGATCCTGACGAAGATGAACTGAGACTCTTTGCAGTTGGTGGTCCTTTAATTGTTGAAGATAGCCCGGCAACTTTTCCGACAGCCACCGGGGTTGGAAATGTAAATGCTGTTTTTACATGGACAACCGTGTGTTCTCATGTTCAGATGCAGCCTTATCAAATGGTTTTTTATGCTAAAGATACTTTTAATACGCCCCAGCTTTCGGATATAAAAACGATGAATATCAGGGTAATCAGTCCTGCTCCGGAAAATTTGAGTGCTTTTTCAGTTGGAAACTCAATTCATTTGAGCTGGCAAAAAGCCATTTGTCAAAAGGCCATTGGCTATGAAGTTTTCAGAAGAAACGGGTTTTATGGATTTGTTCCCGGATATTGTGAAACCGGGGTTCCTGATTACACAGGTTATGTAAAAATTGCAGCTATCGAGGGAATTAACGACACTACTTTTATCGATAACGAAGGCGGTAATGGGTTGATTCATGGCATCGATTACTGTTACATGGTTGTCGCTTATTTTGCAGATGGTGGCCGTAGCTATGCTTCAGATGAAGTTTGTACTTCCTTAAAGAAGGATATTCCCATCCTAACCAATGTTTCGGTACAAAAAACCAGTTCAGATAACGGAGAGATTTTCGTTGGTTGGTCAAAGCCTACCGAAATGGACACCCTTCTCTACCCGCCACCTTATAAATATTTGATTTGGAAGGCTGCTGCCGATAATCCAGCTGATTTTGTAAGGATCGATTCGACCAACAGCATTAATGATACTTTGTTTTTTGATGCAGGAATTAATACAGCTACGATGGCTTATCTTTATAAAATTGACCTTTTTAGTTTGCCAGGGAATGATCGTTATTATGTTGGATCAACACAAAAGGCAAAATCAATTTTTGTGCAGGTTCAGCCTTCTGATAATTCATTGATACTTTCATGGAATGTGGAGGTTCCCTGGAAAAATGAATATTATGCCATTTATCGGTTGAATGCAGAAACAAATCTTTTCGATTCGGTTGGTGTAAGTGTGGAAACGTATTTTACCGACACCGGTCTTGAAAATGGAAAATCGTATGCTTATTTCGTTAAAAGTTCGGGCAAATACACGGCTACCGGTTTGGTTGACCCTATCATCAATCTTTCACAAATTGCCGCTGGAATTCCGGTTGATAATGTGCCGCCGTGTCCACCGGTTTTGGTTGTTGAAACTGCATGCGATCGGTCAGAAAACATCTTAAACTGGACCAGTCCGGTAAATTGTCCTGCCGACATCAGCAAATACCTGATTTATTATTCTTCCGGTGAACTGGAAGAGCCCGTTTTAATCGATTCTGTCGTTGATTCAGGTCAAAACCAGTATATTCATTCAAATCTTTCTTCGATAGCAGGTTGCTATTTTATAATCGCTGTCGATTCGTTAGGAAACCAAAGTGAGCAAAGTAATAAAATCTGCATAAACATTGATGCTTGCCCTGCCTACAGGCTTCCGAATGTTTTTACCCCCAACGAGGACGACATTAACGACCGGTTCAGGCCGTTTCCTTACACTTCGGTTGATCATATTGACCTGAGAATTTTTAATCGCTGGGGCAGGATCGTTTTTGAAACAGATGATCCTGATATAAACTGGGATGGTAAAAACATGAACAACAACATACCCTGCAGTGCAGGAGCGTATTTTTATGTTTGTGATGTTTTCGAAATCCGGCTTAACGGTTTGATGAAACGAACAATTACCGGCTCGGTGACTATCTTTAGATAAATCTGACAAATACCTTAAATTTTATCCATGAACAAGAATGTTTCAGGCAGGCAGAATAATTTGTTTGGAGCCTTCTTGTTGTTTTTAAGTTAGAAAACGCTTTTCAGAAAATTTGCGGGTGTTTTAAATTTTCCCAATTCCAGTCCACCATTATTAATCCGGCACTTTTTATTCCATTTCTTACCGTAAAAGCAATGATTATTAAGCAACGTTTTTGAACCAAAAGTACAGGCTGTTGTTTCATTGCCGACAATTTTATCCATCCGAATATTTACTCAAACCCGGTTTAAAATGAGAATAATATTTTTGCTTTTTCTTCAGATTTTACTGGTTTTCCAGGTTTTTTCACAAACAATTAAAATCAGAGAACCTCTTCGTTTTCTTGCCCTTGGCGATTCCTATACGATTGGTCAGGGTGTTGTCGCAAGTGAGCGCTGGCCTGATCAGTTTATCGCTGAACTGACAACCCGTGGATTTGATGTCGACGAGCTTAAAATAATTGCCCAAACCGGTTGGCGGACGGATAACCTGCAAACTGCGATAAACAGTCAAATACCTCTGAATGGATACAACCTGGTTTCGTTGCTGATTGGTGTAAATAATCAGTTTCAGGGTGGAAGTATTCAAACCTACACCGACGAATTTGAAGCATTATTAAAACAAGCTATCGAACTGGCAGGCAATGATCCTCAGCATGTATTTGTGCTTTCAATTCCCGATTATGCCTTTACCCCGTTCGGAAACGGGAATCCTGCGATTAGCGCGGCCATCGATGAATTCAATGCTGTAAACCAGGCTATCACCAATAGTTACAATGTAAAATACATCGACATTACACCAATTTCGCGAAACGCCCTTTTACAACCCTCACTGATTACTACAGACGGCCTTCATCCAAGTGGGTTGATGTATCAGTTATGGGTTCAGGAAATCCTAAAATACATCGAAAAAGAGGTTGGCTTAACCGAAAATGCTGAATTGTCTCAAGATTTCACGATTTCATTGGTCGGCCGGCAATTATTTATACATTCAACTATTGCTCAATCGGATTACAGCATTCATAATTCGTCAGGAAAAGCGGTTCGCTCCGGGCGTTTATCAGCTTTTCCTGAAACCGTGATTGATCTGGAAGGAATTCCTCATGGGATCTATTTTGTAAGATTGATAACTGGAAACCAGCAAACTTTTGGATCTAAAATATTCCTAAAATAAATCAGATAAATTCCAGTGATAGAAAGCCTGAATTAGAATTGAAACAGGTTGAAAGTGGGGAATAATTTTCATCATCATCATCCAAAATTGCTATTCTGGAAGGTAAAATGAAAATTCCTGATCATGAAAATAATTTGAATTTATCAAAATGAGCTGAAAAATGGGCTCGATCTCAATATCCTGAAAGGCAAACAAGCAAAATGATTAACAAAAATTTGTTAGTCATTTGATAACTATAAATTTAAAAAGCCCTGTAAAAATCTAATTTACAAGGCTTTCTGTTTTTTTATTGTGGGCCCACCTGTCCCGATAGCTATCGGGATGAATCAGGGACCTACTGATTATTCGCCAGGAAATTTCATTAAAAGTTTCTCAATCATTTCGGGGAATTTTTTAAGATTTCTGTTGTAGGCACTACTCTTCATCTTTTTAATATGAGTTTCCAATAATTTTGCCTGATGATAGGAAGCGCATTCAATGGAGAGGAAAATTTCCCAATCAGTAGTTTTAGCCGTAAAAGCATCATTACCGTAAAATTTGGTTAAATGATTTTCAAAACGTTCGGTCACAGGCAAAGTAGTAGAACCAATGTAAAAGCGATTTAATCGTAAACTGTAAAGCAGATAACAGTAAAACATAAATTAAAGCAGCTAACAAAAAAAACGTTACCAGTGAATTGACTATCTCCTGATTGTCTATAAATAGGTGCAAACAAAAAAGGCTGTCTCGTTTTTTTTGAGATAGCCTTTATTTTGTGGGCCCACCTGGACTTGAACCAGGGACCTACTGATTATGAGTCAGTTGC
>CAYOWJ010000152.1:2532-9130 GCA_964407625.1 uncultured Lentimicrobiaceae bacterium | reverse complement strand
AATTTTAAATCAAAGTGTTAATTTTTACCGATGCCGGCCAGTCCTGATTTGGTATTTTCAAGAAAAGAAATTCAAGCTTTGCGCAGAAAACGATCCGTCCCCTAAAGCGTCCCTCACAAAAAAAAGATTGATAACATGATGGTTATCAATCTATATTTTAACTTGATTTGTGCGGATGAAGGGACTCGAACCCACACGCCTTCCGGCACCAGATCCTAAGTCTGGCGCGTCTACCAATTTCGCCACATCCGCATAAAAAAAAGAACCTTTAAAACTGTTGTTACCCAGTCTCAGATTTGATGCCGGTTACTCAATTCAAAAATTAAGAGCCGGTTTCGACGGCGCAAAGATAGATGAATTTTCAAATTTCGTTAATGAATTTATTCATTTAGTTTACTTTTGAAACAATTTTTGATCTTCAAAATACCGGATTTTATGAATTATCACAACGATCATCATTACCTCAAATCGCAGTTTACAACTGATGAGCAAAAGATTTTGCTTTATGAAGGGGCTGTTTCTATCTATAACCTTCCTTTTAAATCTGAGAATTGCGCTATCCTTCCCGGTGAGGATCAATATGATGACCACGAAAAAATATTTTCGCGTACTCCGGATTACCAGCATGCCATTTCGCCTGAAATTAACGAAATACTCAACCTTGCCGACTCCAAGGTTCGCGAAAACCGGGTTTTTAATTACTCCGTTTTTCAGCCAACCGGCACTGCTAAAGCCAAAAAGATCATCATTCTCATGCATGGCCTTAACGAGAAAAACTGGTTTAAATACCTGACCTGGGCCACCCGTCTGACGGAACTTACCGGAAGTACAGTCATTCTTTTTCCGATTGCTTTTCACATGAACCGGGCTCCCGCCGATTGGTCCGACTTCAGGATGATGAATGACCTGAAATACATACGTGAGGGGCTTTTTCATGCAATTGTCGGCTCTTCGTTTGCTAATGTCGCCATCAGCACCAGGCTGCACATTTTGCCACAGCGCTTTTTTTGGTCTGGATTGCAAACGTTTTACGATATTTTGCAATTAATTCGTCAAATACGTTCGGGAAATCACCCGTTGATTGATGACAATGCTGCAGTCGATTTTTTCGCTTATTCTATTGGGGCGTTTCTTGCACAGGTTCTTCGGCTGGCAAATCCCGGTAGAATGCTCGACCAATCGAAAATGTTTCTTTTTTGTGGCGGACCTGTTTTTAACCGGATGTCACCTGTGCGAAAATCAATTCTCGACAGCGAGGCCAACATCGCGCTCTATTCCTTTTTTATCGAACATCTCGAAAACTATATCAAAACCGACAAAAGACTGGCGCATTATTTTAGCGAAGTGCATTCAGAAGGACTGGTTTTTAAGGCCATGCTCGATTATAATAAGATGCTCGGATTTCGGGAAGAAAAACTGCGGGAAATCAGCGGTTTTATTTCGGCTATCGCATTAAAAAAGGATCAGGTAGTGCCATCTTACGATGTTTTAAACACATTAAAAGGCGCCGACCGCGATATTCCCATTGATGTTAAGGTCATGGATTTTCCTTTTAACTACACCCACGAAAATCCTTTTCCATTAGATTTAAAAATTGCGGATGAAGTTAATGAAGCCTTCGGCAAGGTTTTTAAAATTGCTGCTGATTTTCTGAGATAATTATCCCCACGTTTAAACCATCGTTTTCAGAGGTTTTCTAGCTCGCGCCCGGTTAAGATTTACAATCGCAAATATCATCACTGCTGCACTAATCCATTGGATTGCCGAAAGTTTTGCATCATTAAAAAGATAATCGAAAACAATGGCTGAAATCGGAAACAGGAGTTCACAAATAGCGGCTACATTGGCTTTAACGCGGGTTAAACCGAAATAATATAGGAAAATTGCTCCCGATCCTGTGGTTAAAGCGATGATCATGAAAATGATCCAGTTCAACCGGGTGGTTTCACTGATCTGAGAAATTGAGCCGGAGATAAGGACGAAAAGCAAAAGCATCAAACTTGTTACGCCATATCTGTAAAAAGTGGCTGTTTTAAAACTGTATTTTAAAAGGATTTTTTTGCTGAAAACCGTCGAACTGCCAAACGAAAACGAAGCAAGTAAGGCAAACAGGGCTGCATAAATGGTGTTTTTGTTAGTTTCGATGTTTGGTAAATTAAATCCAAAAGTCAGGAAATAACCACCTGTAACGGCCAGGGCTGCCCAAATCAGGAAATTCTTCCCAATTTTTTCTTTTAAAAGAATTGATGCCAGGATAATTCCAAAAACAGGTTGTAGTTTTTGAAGCAAAACTACGATGGTAAGCTGTTGAAAGTTAACTAAAAATAATGCTTTTACAATGGCCATTGTGCCAATGGCTCCTCCGAAAAGTGCAATGAGGCCGAAAAAAATGATGTCGCTTGTTGTGAATGTTTTGATGTGCTTGTATTCCCGGAAAAGCAAAATATTCATCACCAGAAATGGGATCGTATGAAGCATGAAAACCACGTAAGCCACATCGAGGTTGTACAAGCGGGGCGTAAGCACGATTCCGTCGAAACCCCAGAAAATTGCTGAAACACTTACGGCAAGTGCTCCTAACAAGATTTGTCTTTTTTCAGTCATCAGTCGTTTATATAGGCTGCAAAAATAGCCAGATTATCGGTTTTAGCGGGAAATTATTGATTCAGTCCGGCATTTTCGAGGTCGATAAAGAAGCGGGCTGCAATACCCGCCCAGATGTAAGTCTGATTCCAGCCGGCCTGCAGGTCGTCGGCGCTATAAAATTCCCAGAAAACATGGTCCTTTTTCAAATGCCAGGCCATGTTTATCATCACCCGGTCGGCCAGCTCTTTGGCCTCGTTTTTATAGCCATAATCCAAAAGTCCTCTAAAAATTAAATAATTCCATTGCACCCACACCGGCCCGTTCCAATAGCCGATGGGATTGTAATAATCATCTTTTGCTGATAAAGTTGGAACGCCGTATTTACGCCAGAATTCGTCAGGATTGGTGAGGCTTTTGAGCAGGATTTTAGCTTTCACCGAATCCGGAATTCCGGCCCAAAGCGGCAAAAAGCCAATGATTTCTTTAATTTTCAAATCATCGGTATCTTTAAAAGTGAAGGAATCATTTTCTTTCTTCACATTAAAATAAAATCCTGAATTATCGTCCCACAGTTTTTGATTGATGAGTTTTGACCGGTTGTTTGCATCATCAAGCCATTTTGAAGCTTCATTTTTTAGCCCAAGTTCCCGGGCCATGAAAGCTAGCGATTTAGCTTCGTTCACGAGCAGGGCGTTAATGTCGGGGCCTTCAAAATTTGATGGCCACCCAACTTTATCCCAGACGGCAACCCTTGCATCACGCACGCTTTCGAGTACAGCATGAGCACCCCATTCACAAAGGCCGTCTTTATCCGCATCACGATTCGAAACATAATAATTGTAAAATTTCTTTCCGGAATTGTAAGCTTCAATAAGGAATTCCTTATCCCTGCTGATTTTATAAATTTCACAGTTTTGCCAGTTGAACCAGGGTGCCGAACTTGTCAATTGATGGTTATATTCGATTTGCTCATTAAGGTAAGGCCCCGTGCGATAATTAATGTAACCTGAAGGGTGCTGACGATTCATGTAAACCCGCTGTGAATTCATCGCGCTTTGTGGATCCATAAAAACGTAGGCCAGCATGACCAAACTTTCGTGAAATACCTGTCCGCCATAGCCCCAGCCCCATTTTGGCTCCCTCGAAAACACGTAATAATTTTCGGCACATGCTCCTTCCGGCGGCATCATACATTGCCGGATCAGGTTAAACGAATTCCAGTAAATGGCTTCGTGGTCTTTGTTGGTGAAATGTAGCTTCGGAATTTTGCTGAAGAGCTTTTCGTTGGCTTGTATCAGCTCTTCAAGGTTGGTTTTACAAAAATTTCTACTTTCGGAGATTAACTTTTCATTTGAGAAATCATGTTGGCCAATGCTTCGAATCATTCTGAACCCCTTGCTTTCACCAGGTTTTAAGTAAATTGTTTTGATATAGGCCCAAAAATGCGCAGTGTCGGAAAGTTGACCGTTAAGTTTCAGATTACTGATTTCCTCTTTTCCAGGAAAACTGGCATAGCTTCCAAAACCATCCGGTTGAAAATCGACGCTGAAAATGGATTTTAAGTCTTCTTCATAAGGAATTTTCTGCTCAACCATCCAACCATCGCGTTTTTTATGAATACTTCCTGTAATGGTATTTTCATCACTTTTGATGTTTTCATATTTCCCATCATAACTAAAATAGGGCAAAACCGAAATAGCCCGGTTTTGCTGGCTTTCGTTGGTAATGCGGTATTCCAGAATTGCAGCCTCCGAATTGTAAACCACAAAAAATGCATCCACACGGAAATCCTTAAACGGATAAAAATCGAATTTGACCAGGTCGGGATAGGAGGTCGTAACAATGGGCTCATGGTAATATCCGGTAAGTGTTGAGCAAATTTTGTCAGCCGACATAAATGCGGCCCCAATGTTACCACCATCTTTTGAAACAAATTCGACGTTCTTGTTTTCATCGTACCACATTAACCGGTAGGCCTGGTCTGTTTTGTAACTACTTCGCTCAATCGGAGCAGCATAAGTGGTAAACAAAGCATCATCTTTTGTTGCCTGAAGATTTGATAGATATTGTGCGGCTAATTCCTGAACCATCAGCAACTGGAAAACCAGCAAAAACCACAAAAGCAGTTGTCGTTTATTTGAATATTTCATCTTAAAAGATTTATCAGAATGTTGATTTTTTGAAAGCAAAAATAGTCAGTTTATCGGCGGAAGGCCAGGAAAAATCTAACATATTCTCAAGGTTAGCTGCCAGGTCTTTGGTTTGAGTAAGATTGAGCAATGTCGCTAAACGCTCGTTAAAAAAGGTAATTTAATTAGCTAAATAAAATTTATTTGGTTGCCTGTTAACTTTTTGGTTCATAAAGAATTGAAACGTTCAAAACAATTATGTAAAAATTGGGTTATTATAGCGCTTAGAAAAATTTTAACCTAAAAGCTTTATGAAAAAAGAACCTAAAGATGAATTAAATCCTGTTGAAGTTTTTACAGGAACTGCCTGGCAGGCTGGATTGCTGAAAAGTATGCTCGAGGATAATGAATTGGAGGCATATTTGGGCGATGAAATTTTGGGAAATTATTCCCCCTGGCATTCTGCTGCAGGCAGTGCCGGAGCTGTAAGGGTTTTTGTTGCCCAAAATGATTATGACAGTGCCAAAATTGTTGTCGACCACTACTACGAAAATCTGGACGAAAGTTTTGGTGAGGACAGAGATTAAGGCTTGTCGGTGTTTGGACCTTCCATCTGATAAAAAAGATCATCTTGCTGCTGCAGCCTATTTTCGAGAATCTGGAGATAGGTTTTATTTATAGTGTCAGGAAATATTTCTACCGATTTTTGCACCCATTCAATAGCTGGTTCCAACGATCCGTTCATTTCGTTGGCAAGCCCGATATTAAAGGTTGCCCGAGCCTGGTTTATATTTTTTGGGTTCATCAATGCGTCGCGCCATAATATTTCAGCCTTTTCCCAATTTCCAAGCTGAGATTCTTTAAAACCTTTTCTGATTTGCTTGCTGCCATTTTTAAACACAATCCGATCGGTTTCCGACCAAAACGGCGAAATCCTCCTGCCATAATTTATTCCGGCTTGGATGCCTGATTTGAGCAGAACATCTTTTCTGAAATCAAAGATGTTCATGTTTTCATCAAAATACCACGGATCAGTTTGATAATAGGTGGGGAAGTATATACTTTTCAAATCGACTAATTTGGATTTAAAAGGATCGATAAAAAACCAGGTTTCCCTTATCTTCACTTCAAATTCACCAAAATAGGCAGCATAATTATCACTAATCACTTCATATTTATCATAAGTCGAAAGGTCGTTGAGTAAAATCATGGCATCCGCATTGTTTTGATGGCAGATTTGCCTGATCAGATCGAGATCATTCATCGTAAAATCATCGGATGACCTGGGGAAATGGTGCGGGATCGAATCGAAAATTACCGATTCAAACCGTGTGGAAGCGTTTAAAAAATCGTGAAGACTGAAAATAGATTCTCTGGCAATTTCATCGTAAAGGTAGGTTGTGTCAGATTTAGATACATCAAAAAGACTGTACGATGTGCCTGTTGTGTCGGACTGCGAGCGGTAAAGATTGTGAGCGATCACCAGTTTTTTATAATTGGGTGGAAAAGCAATTTCGGCAGGTTCGAGAACGGTTATGGTGAAAAAATCGTAGGTATTGCACGAATTGAGCAAAACCAGACTAAAAACCGAAATAATGATTAAAATATGTTTCAAAACTGATGATTGAATTTTTTTTTGAATGAGGCGAATTTAATCAATTTTTGTGCCCATAAAGTTAGTCCGTTAAAATTTTTACCGTTTTGGTGGCATATTTGCTGTCCGTTTCCGGGAAATCTAAACTAAACCTAAAAATCCGGTTATCCTGGCTCAGGAGTTTTGCGTTAATAACCTCCTTGATTTTTGAGCTGTTGATGTAAACTTTAAATTCTTCGGATGAACCGCTTTTACCCTGAAAGCTGATTTCATAAATGCCATTTTCAAA
>CAYOWJ010000152.1:1225-2432 GCA_964407625.1 uncultured Lentimicrobiaceae bacterium | reverse complement strand
CCCTGATGCGAAAAGTTGAACCGAACTTTGTTCATGATTCTGATTTGTTCAAAACCTACCAGATGTCCGCCAATCCTGATATTTTCGATGTTCACCGTGTCCCAGTTTGCAGGAAAATCAGGCGAAAAAGCAAGGAAGTTTTTTGTTGCGTCGGGTTTTAATCCGAGCATGCCTTCGATGGCAGGCTGCAAAACCATGGTTTCACTCCAGCATTGATGGCTGCAAACGCCGGAAGGCTGGTATTCGGCGCCATTCAGCACTTCCTCCACAAAACCAAGCGCCCAATCATCATAAACCTGCAGGTTGTTCATGATGTGCGAAAATCCCTGAATCCCGCGCCCGGATTCATATTCGGCCAAAGCCGTCCAACCCGTAAACAAAGGCCAGACACTTCCGGTGTGATAACCCTGTGGCCTGAACAGTGGGCTTCTTTCGCTTACAATCCTGACTCCCCAGTTGGCCGTAAACTCGTTTTTTGCAAAAGCTTTCAAAACTTCTGTAGAGCGATTTTCATCAACAAGGCCAAATAAAACCGGGATTGTTGGCATAATTGATTTTTCAGTGATAAACGATCCATCCTGTTTGAGGCCATGATAAAAATATTGCTGCTCCTCGCTCCAATAAAGCGCGTTGATTTTTTGGATGACCGCATTTTTATCGGTTTCATATTTGGTGGCTAAGTCGGTAAAACCCAGGTATTGAGCGATAAATGCTGCTTCACTGAGGGCTTCGGCCCAGCAGGAGGCCAGGTAAAGCGAAGTGTGCGAACCAAACAATCCGCCGCCTTCAACCCAGCCGTGGCCAACATTTGTATTTTCAATCAATCCGTCGCCATCGGTGTCGGTGGAATACATAAAATCCATGGCAGCTTTTATGTTATTCCAGCTTTTGCTGATAAAATCCTTATCACCCGAATGTTTCAGATAACGGCCTGCCAAAACCACATAAAGCGGAGTGGCATCCGAGGCATCATAATGCGCAAAACCCGAAGTGCTGAGTTCATGGAAAATCTTACCATTCAGATCCTGGAATTTTTGTAAGGTTCCGATCACACTTTTTACTTTTCCGAAATCGCCATAACCCAGCAAAGCAAAAGCGCTCCATTCGGCGTCACGGCCAAAATACCAGGCATAGCCCGGACGACCATTTAATTTGTGCTCACCGTCCCAGCCGTTTTCGGTGGTTCCGTAACCTGCAACCAGCGAAC
>CAYOWJ010000152.1:0-1125 GCA_964407625.1 uncultured Lentimicrobiaceae bacterium | reverse complement strand
ATAGTATCGCGGTATTCAAATTTTATCCCGACCTCGTAATCGCGGAAAGCCATAAACGGATGCGCCCAGATTTCGTCAATTCCGCCGGTTTCTTTGCCCATTATTAAAAGCCGTTCACCGGCAACATCCCAAAAATTATCGGTGGCAAATCGTCGGTGCAGGTCGGTTTTACTTTCGTTAATTTCCCATTGATGCGGTTTGATGGTTGGGCGTAACATCGGGAAATATGCATTTTCATCTAAAACAAATGATTCCGTTTTTGGTGGCTGATAATTCCAGAAATGCGCTTCAATGTTGGCCATTCCAGCTAAATAATCGAAACAATTTAGTGTAAATTTTTCGAGATGCTGACGGTTTACATTGTAGGTTTCATCAGCTTTAGCTTGTTGCTTTTCGGGAAATTTAAAATACATGTATCCGCCCACAGCAAGGATTTTTCCTTTTCCAACTTCATATTCGACGATCATTTTTTTATCCTCCCGCAGGAAAATATAATCCCAGTCGGTGGCCACAACTTTGCCTGCTGCCGGAATCGTATCTCCAAAAAATCCATAATTTCTAACGGTGATATCGGCAGAAGGTTTTAAGATGTAAGCACCGCCATTTAAACCATCAAACACAGGATGGGAGCGGAAACTGTGAAATCCAAGCATTCGGCCGTAACCTGAATCTTTGGCTTGTTTGTTCACCAAAACAGGCTTTTCGGTTTCAATTTCCAAAAGATTGATCAAAGGAAAAGCTTCCTGTGAAAGCAAAAGGTTTCCTCCATTTTGGAGGTAAGTTTTAAGACTGGTAATGACATTTGGCGAAAAAACATCGGCAAGCCGGAGATTGGTGTCGGAAAGATGAATCCAGATTACATCAAAATTCTGAAGATTTTTTGGCCTGGTTATTTTTTTCGGCGAAAGCCAGAAAGTGCTGATTCCTGGCTGTGATGACAGGAATTTCCATGCAGCGGCAGTTTCGACATCGGCTTGCTTTAATTTTTGATTGGTCAGGAAGCCTATCTTTAAATCCTGTGCAGCCGAAACAAGCGTAAACGCCAGAAGTGCAAGGAAGATTGAATATTTTTTCATGCCCGCGGAGCTTTGAATGAATAATCTTTTGGGCAAACATACTAAAAAG
>CAYOWJ010000151.1:7512-9153 GCA_964407625.1 uncultured Lentimicrobiaceae bacterium | reverse complement strand
TTTGGCTTTAATGGTTATTTTGTTTTCGCTAAGATGGGCAATTTCGACGAGGTAGCTGTTGCTGCCGATGATGACTTCCGAAATATTTGATTTGCCGGGATAAACCAAAACAGTTTGATGTTTTCCATCCATCGTAAACTGAAGTTCCTGAATATCGCGCCAGTGGCCGATTCGCTTCCAGATAGTTTCGTTTTGGTCTGGTTTTTTATAATTCAGAAAGTACAAAGCATAAGATGCGATGGGTGCATCGTGATGGATGATGTGCTTTTTCTCATCAGATGCTTTGAGGATCTCCTCGATGTGGTCGTCGCAAAATTTGGTGGAGATATTATTCTGAATATAATTTTTCTGCTGGAGCAGCTCGATGAGGAAACGTGTGTTGGTTTTGATGCCGTGGATGATGTAATCTTTGAGGACTTCGATCATTTTGTGGCGGGCATGTTCGCGGGTATCTTCCCAACAAATTACTTTGGCAATCATCGGATCGTAAAAACTCTGGATGGCTGCGGCTGAATTGGTGCATGAATCAATGCGAACACGCTTGCTTTGCGGCTGCTTGTAGTAAATCATTTTGCCGGGCGAAGGCATAAAATTGGTCGAAGGGTCTTCGGCATAAATCCGGCACTCGATGGCGTGGCCGTTTTGGACGATGTCGGCCTGCGAAAAACTCAGCGGATTTCCGGCAGCGACTTTGATTTGCTCGATAACCAGGTCAATTCCGGTAACCAGCTCGGTAACCGGGTGCTCCACCTGGATTCGGGTGTTCATCTCTAAAAAATAGAAATTCAGTTCTTTATCCACCAAAAACTCGATGGTTCCTGCACTGCAATAATTCGTTTCTTTTGCAATTCTAACCGCAGCTTCACCCATCTTAAGCCGGACTTCGGGCGTAAGGGTTGGCGAGGGAGACTCTTCGATAATCTTCTGATAACGGCGCTGGATGGAACATTCACGCTCAAAAAGATGCACAACGTTGCCGTGTTTGTCACCCATCACCTGGATTTCGATATGACGCGGTTCTTCGATGTATTTTTCGATAAAAACCGTTCCATCACCAAAATAGGATTTTGCTTCGCGTGTTGTGGATTCGATTACATTTTCGAGGTCTTTCAAATCCCAGATAATGCGCATTCCTTTACCGCCGCCGCCGGCAGCAGCTTTTACAAGGATTGGGAGCGGAATTGTGGGAGCAAGTTTTATCAGCGTTTCGGTATCTCCGGTGATGCCTTTGGCAGTGGGAACGCCAATTTTTATAACAAATTCACGCGATTCGATTTTATTTCCCATCAATTTGATGGAGTTGATGCCGGGGCCAATAAAAATGATGCCGTTATCTTCGCAAGCCTGCGCTAATAAAGGACTTTCCGATAAAAATCCATAGCCGGGATGGATAGCATCAGCGCCGGTTTCACGGGCAATCCCGATAATTTTATCCACGTTAAGATAAGTGTCGCTGAGTTCCTGCTGGCCGAGGCAATAGGCCTCATCGGCAAACGAAACATGCCATGAATCTTTATCAACTTCGGCATAAACAGCCACCGTTGAAATGCCGAGTTCACGCGCTGCACGTATGATGCGGATGGCAATTTCGCCACGGTTTGCCACCAGAATCTTATCGAACAGCTTAATTTTTTGCTTCAT
>CAYOWJ010000151.1:6291-7412 GCA_964407625.1 uncultured Lentimicrobiaceae bacterium | reverse complement strand
TTCACCCAACCCGGTTTTCGCTTATTTAAAAATGCTGCCATTCCTTCCTGCCCTTCCTCAGATGCCCGGATATCAGCAATCATGCGGGCGGTGTAATCCACAGCTTCGTCGAGGTTTAGTTTATTTGAGATTTCGAATAGCAGGGTTTTGCAGTGTGTCATGGCTTTTGGACCGCTTGTGCGAAGCAATTTTACCACCGATTCGAGGTGTTCTTCGAGCATTTCAGCGGAAAGCGACTTGTTGACCAACCTGAATTTTTCTGCTTCCGGTCCATTAATCCGTTTGCCGGTAAGCATCAATTCTTTGGAGCCATATTCGCCAACTCTTTTAGTAACATAAGGCGAGATACAGGCCGGCACAATCCCGATTTTTACTTCGCTGAGCGAAAACACGGTGTTATCATCTGCGTAAGCAAAATCGCAGGCTGCCAAAAGGCCGTTGGCGCCACCAATGGCTGCCCCGTGAACGACGGCGATGGTGGGTTTGGCACAGGTGTAAATGGCGTAAAAACATTTGGAAAGGTTCAAGCTTTCCTTGTAGTTTTGCTCGTACGAATAGCCGGCCACGCCTCGCATCCAGTTGAGGTCGGCACCGGCGCAAAAGGATTTCCCACGGCCGCGAAGCATCACGATTCTTACTTCGCTCATTTCGTTAATTTTCCCGAAAATGTCGAGCAATTCGGCAATCATCACCTCGTTAAAGGCATTGTGAATTTCGGGGCGGTTGAGCCACACGATTCCAACATCCTGTTTTAGCTCAAATTCGATGGTTTTGTAGTTTTGATTCATGTTTATTGAATGTTTAAGATTTATTGAACCACATAGGCACATAGAACACATTAGATTTCTTTAATTATTATTCTCATTTCATTTTTCCCTATTGTGATCTACTGTGTCTATGTGGTGAGAAAAATGAACCACAATAGACACATAGAACACATTAGTCACCCTTTGGTAGCGTGGCAAACAGTTCAGTTACCATGGTCTTTTGTCCTTTTTGAAAAATGTTTATACAGTTAAAATTAATTAGAATACCTTTCGGCTTATTTAAAAGTTTCAGATAAGTCAGCAATTGGGCTTCATGAATTGGTAATAAGCAATCAACGGCCTTAATTTCAACAA
>CAYOWJ010000151.1:0-6191 GCA_964407625.1 uncultured Lentimicrobiaceae bacterium | reverse complement strand
AGCAATTGGGCTTCATGAATTGGTAATAAGCAATCAACGGCCTTAATTTCAACAATAATTACATCTTCAACCAATAAATCAAACCGCAGATCGCAATCAAGATAAAGCCCTTTGAATACCAACGGCACCTTCTGTTGTTGGATTAATCTGAAACCCTTTTCTATCAGCAAATGTGTCAGGCATTTTTCATAAATACTCTCAAGCAATCCTGGCCCCAATTCTTTGTGAACTTCAATCGCAGCCCCGATAATGTTATAGGTCAAATCGTTCAGGTATTTTTGAGTCATAGTTTGAGAGGTTTTTACTATTGTGCTCTACTGTGTCTATGTGGTGGAGAAAAATTTACCACATAGGCACATAGAACACATTAGATTTCTACTTACATTATCTTTATCTTATTTTCATTTCTTTACTATGTGCTCTACTGTGTCTATGTGGTGAATAAAGATGAGCCACATTAGTCACATAGAACACATTAGATTTTAATTTACAATTCTTTATTTTTTTTCATTTTCTATGTGACCTACTGTGTCTATTGTGGTTAACTTCCTTAATTTCTAATAATATTGAATTTTCCGGAACTTAGCATTTTTGATTCATCGTAAACTCTGTAAAAATACATGCCAGGCACATAATCAGCAGTTTTTAACAGAACAGGCTCATCAGAATAGGTTTTCTGAATCAACGATTTCCCATTCATATCAAGGATTTCAATAGTGAGATTGGCACCAGGTTTTTGTCCGGAAATTTGAATGGTTGAATAATCGCTGGCAGGATTAGGATAAAAACTAACCAGCAAAGGCTGTTTGAAATTTTCATCATGAACCCCTGACCAGATCAGCCATTGGTCAAAAAGCACCTGCAGCGAATCAATCGGATCAACGCCGTATGGCCGCGATGGAACCAGCAAATCACAATAAAAATTTCCAATCGGGTCGTTGGTTTTAGCCACCCTTATAAAAGCCGAAAGTGACGAAACGCCTTCTGGCAGGCAGCGTGTATCAGCACCGGGAACTTTCGCTCCCTGCAAGGCTGCCATCAGCTTTTCGGCAAGCGAACCTTCGGTATTCAAAAAGCGGCTTTCCATCGAATCGAGAATTTGCTGTCCAAGCAGTATATTTCCCTGGATGGAATAATTCCGTCCGGTGATGTGGTTTTTGTAATTCATGCAATTTGCTCCCGTAAAACCTGCGCTTCTGGGATTTCCAACAAAAGGGTCAAAATCAACAATGCCGTATTGCCGAACCCCGGGATTATTTTGTGAATCATGCGCAACAAGCCAGTCAATAATTTCCTGTGGCGACATGCCTTCCATCATGCGGTTGTGGGCATTTGTCTGGTTTGTGGCGTTCCAGTACGATTGGGTGTGGATGGCTCCGCGTCCCGGAATAATGTCGTTGATAATTAAAACGCCGCCTGGTATGGCGGATTCATCAATGCAGGAAGCACCCGCACCGCCGATTTCACCGGTGATGGTATCAATGGCAACGATCGAAAAGGTATCCTGTGCCTGGCTTGCGCCGAAAAAAAGGAATAAAAAAGTGAAAAGTGTAATTTTTCTCATGATCATAAATTTTAGCGTTTTTTGATAGGTGAAAGTTGATATTCGGTTTGATTGACCGATTGGTCAGCGTTAGGATTGTAGCTGCCATCGTTGGTGTAAATAATTTCGTTGTTGCTGTTCACCCAACGGTAATCCCATTCGTTGGAGCCTGTTTCGGTTTGTTTGGTGTAAGGGTTTACATATTCTTCCTGACCGGTGATATTAAGAAACATATCGTGGTTAATTTGTGAATTGGTTTTTCGCTGACTTTCCAAAATTTCATTATCCAATTCCCGCAGCCTGTCTAAGGTTTCCTTTTGTATCTGATTTCGTTGAACCTGTCCCTGAATTTCGCCAATCACCCATTGCATGTTCATCTGAACCGAACCAATCACAGTCATAAATACCGGAACCCAGGCTTCAAATTCACCTTCGGGAGCCCTGAAACCAATTGTGCTGCGGTTCTTCCACAAACCAGCACCTGTCTGTCCAAAATCCTGGACAACCGCCAAAATCATTTCTTTGTAAGTTATTCCGTTTTCGACATATCTAACAGTGGTAATTCCGCCGTCATACTGCATTTGCAGCGGGATAAAGCGGTCGTCGTACTGGATTTTTTTTGCGATTTCAGACGCAGGTTTTCTTTCGAGAATTTCGGGAGCCGGTAAACCAGGATGGGCGTAAGGAAAAACCACCTGGGCGATAAACGTGTTGGCATCCATGAGGGGCATCACCGTCATGCCGTTGTAATTGCTGCCCGGCGGGAACATTGGCGCAATCATGGGCGAATAGCGCATATCAAAAAACATCACTTCCGGCAGCCAGCGCATCGCAACTGTGGCATTTTCGTCGCTCATCATCGCAAAATCGAGCTTTGCATCAATGGCGTTGGCCGAACCTCCCGAGGTCATCGGGTTTACACGCATAATGCCGCCTTTGGTTTGCCAGCCTTTCGGCAGAAGCAAACTGAAAGCGTTTTCGTTGGGTTCGTTAACTTTCGTGAAAATCATGGTTTGCGGCAATTGTCCGCCTTTTGCCTGATTTCCGCTTTTTTTGATGGCTTGTGCCGATAAATTCCAAACCATAAAAAAGGTAAGGAAAATAGTGAAAAATGGTTTCATAAACTACCTGATTTTACATTCTGAAAACTCCATATTTTGTTTCAGGGAATTTGTTGTTTAACGATGCAGCAATGCCCATGGCTAAGATTTTCCGCGTGTCAACCGGGTCAATAATGCCATCGTCCCAGATTTTGGAGGTGCTGAAATAGGCCGAGCCTTCTTCTTCATATTTCTTAAGAATTTCGGAGCGGAGTTTTTCCCGTTCGTTTGGATCCATTTCTTTACCGCTTGCCCTGAGTTGGTCTTCCTTAACCTGGATGAGTACACCCGCGGCCTGCTCACCACCCATCACCGAAATTTTTGAATTCGGCCACATAAATAAAAGCCTGGGGTCATAAGCCCGGCCTGCCATTGCGTAGTTTCCGGCGCCAAATGAACCGCCAAAAACAACCGTAAATTTTGGTACTTCGGCATTTGCCGTGGCATGAACAAACTTGGCTCCATCGCGGGCAATGCCGCCTCTTTCGTATTGTTTGCCTACAATAAACCCGGTAATATTCTGCATAAAAAGCAGTGGGATTTTGCGTGTGGTGCAGAGTTCGATAAAATGAGCGCCTTTGAGCGATGACTCCGAAAAAAGCACGCCGTTGTTGGCAATTATCCCGACAGGGTAACCCAAAATATTGGCAAAACCCGTAACCAAAGTTGGTGCATACCGTGCTTTGAATTCCTGGAAACGGCTGCCATCAACAATCCTGGCAATGATTTCTTTCGAATCAACAGGTTTGCGCAGGTCAATAGGCGCAATGCCGTACAAATCTTCAGGGTCGTAATAAGGCTCCTCGATGGGTGAAATATTGAGTATCTGCTTTTCTTTGTATTCGAGGGTTTGAAAGATATTGCGACAAATCTGGATGGCGTGTCTGTCGTTTTCGGCAAGATGGTCGGCAACGCCGGAAATGGCGGTGTGAACATCAGCGCCGCCAAGGTCTTCGGCAGAAACTTCTTCTCCGGTGGCAGCTTTTACAAGTGGAGGGCCACCGATGAAAATAGTTCCCTGGTTTTTTACGATGATGGTTTCGTCACTCATCGCCGGAACGTAAGCCCCGCCTGCCGTACACGAGCCCATCACGATGGCGATTTGCGGAACACCCATCGCCGAAAGTTTGGATTGGTTGTAAAAAAACCTGCCAAAATCAAAACGGTCGGCAAAAACTTTCGACTGCTCGGGCAGGAAAATCCCCCCCGAATCAACCATGTAAACGCAGGGCAGGTGGTTTTCGATGGCAATTTGCTGCGCCCGCACGTGCTTTTTGATGGTTTCCTTCACGTAAGTTCCGCCCTTAACGGTGGCATCGTTGGCCACAATCATGGTTTCGCGGCCATGGATTACGCCAATTCCCGTCACAATTCCTGCCGAAGGAAACTGCCCTTCATACTCACCCCAGGCTGCCAATGATGACAATTCCAGGAAAGGTGTGTTTGGGTCAATAAGCAGGTCAATGCGCTCACGGGCAAGGAGTTTACCACGTTTCTTGTGGCGTTCGACCATCACGGGTGAACCGCCTTTTCGTACTTCGCGTATCCTGTCGCGGTAGGTTTGAAGGATTTGCAGGAAAGCTGTTTTGTTCTCGATAAATTCGCGTGAAGCGGTGTTTATCTTCGTTTCGATTCTGTACAAGGTATCTGGATTTTAGTGTTGTTAATCAATTAACATTCAAATTTTTGGAAATGGTAAAAATAGAAAGTTTGGTTGAGATTTCAAACGTTGGGGGTTATTTTTATTAAAAAATGTTGGGATATGGGAACTTTCGGAAATTTGAAAATAATGTAAGTGTCCAGTATAAAAACTCGAAAACTACCAAGTCTTTTAGACCTGTGAGTTTTTTTTTGAAGTCAAACCTCACATCCGCCAGCCGGCGGACTGGTAGGTTTCGGCTTTCTGGGCCAGACTCCTGTTATATTTTCGGCACAAAGTCCTTCGAAAAAATGTGCTCCATTACAAAAAGTCCTTTGATAAAGTGTAGTCAAACAACAAATAGTCGTACGACTTTATGTAATTATACTTGCAAAACACAAAGGAGTTTTTGTATCTTTGCCAAAAAATTAGCATAAAATGGAAAGATTTCTTTTAGAAAAAATGATTCGCTGGAAAAATTCAGCCAATCGAAAGCCTCTGATTATCAGAGGAACAAGGCAGGTTGGGAAAACCTGGCTGATGAAAGAATTCGGGAAGCGGGAATACAGCCAGGTTGCCTATATCAATTTTGAGAGTTCAAAAACGCTTGCGAATTTGTTTGCCACCGATTTTGATATCCCGCGCATCATAACGGCCATTCAGGTCGAAACCGGGGTTCAGATTAATCCTGAAAGCACGCTCATTATTTTCGATGAAATTCAGGCGTGCGAAGGTGCAGTTACTTCGTTGAAATATTTTAACGAAAATGCGCCTCAGTATCACGTTCTGGCTGCCGGCTCATTGCTGGGTGTGGCCTTGCATCCAAACACTTCATTTCCGGTGGGCAAGGTTGATTTTCTGGATTTATACCCGCTCAACTTTGGTGAGTTTTTGCTGGCGCTCAACAAAAAGCCTTTGTACGATTTGCTCGTGAGCCGCGACTGGGTTTTGATCACAAGTTTCAAGGAGAAATTTATCGAACTTTTGCGGCAATATTATTTTGTCGGCGGAATGCCCGAAGCCGTTTTTTCGTTTTCGACTGAAAATGATTTTAATAAAGTCCGTGAAATTCAAATGCGCATTTTAAACGCGTACGATCAGGATTTCTCCAAACATGCACCCAACGAAATTGTCCCCCGGATAAGGATGATCTGGCAATCGCTGCCTTCGCAACTGGCCAGAGAGAATAAAAAATTTGTTTACGGACAGGTTAAAACCGGTGCAAGAGCCAAAGATTTTGAAATGGCGATGGCCTGGCTCATCAATTCGGGACTGATTTACAAAGTGAACCGGGCTTCAAAACCGGCGCTGCCATTAATCGCTTATCAGGATATTTCGGCCTTTAAAATATACCTTGTGGATGTTGGTTTGCTTGGCGCAATGGGCAATATCGGCATCAAAACGATTATTGACGGAAACCGGATTTTCCAGGAATTTAAAGGCGCTTTGGCCGAACAGTATGTTTTGCAACAATTAAAATGTGTCGAAAACCTGGTGGTTTATTATTGGTCAATCGAAAAATCAACTGCCGAAATTGATTTCATGGTTCAATTCGCCGACAACGTAATTCCTGTGGAAGTTAAAGCAGAAGAAAATTTACAGGCTAAAAGCCTGAAATCGTTTAAGCAGAAATTCAATCCGCCGGTTTCGATCAGAACTACAATGTCGGATTACCGGACTGACGGTTGGCTGATCAATGTGCCGCTATACGCGTTTGGGAATTATTGGCAATAATGAGTCCAGTCTAAAAAGGTGCAAGAAATTTTATTAATGTGGCTAAAGCCCTGAATATCAAGGGCATAAATTGCCCCGACCTTAAGGTCGGGGCAATTGAAAACCAGACAGTTACCGGGCTTTAGCCCAAAATCAACAGTTTTTAGACAGGACACAACAATGCTAAAGTGCGCCG
>CAYOWJ010000150.1:2939-9171 GCA_964407625.1 uncultured Lentimicrobiaceae bacterium | reverse complement strand
TGGGGCGACCCTGTGGCAAATATTGATGTTTTAATCTGACAATAAATCCGAATTTCAAAATAATTCTCTAACCAAAAAAATTAACAAAATGGAAAAAAGCATTAAGGGATCGCGAACCGAGCAAAATTTGCTGAAAGCCTTTGCCGGTGAGTCACAAGCACGAATGAGGTACGATTATTTTGCCAGCCAGGCCCGCAAGGAAGGCCTCGAGCAAATTGCAGCCATCTTCGACGAAACGGCATTAAATGAAAAGGAACACGCCAAGAGGTTTTTCAAGTTTCTGGAAGGCGGAATGGTGGAAATTACCGCCAGTTATCCTGCCGGGAAAATCGGAACAACCCTCGAAAACCTGAAGGCTGCCGCCGATGGTGAAATGGAGGAATGGACAGAACTTTACCCCGAATTTGCCCGCATTGCCGAAGAAGAGGGTTTTAAAGAAGTTGCCACTTGTTTTAAAATGATCAGCCGGGTCGAAAAAGCCCACGAAGAACGGTATCGCACGTTGTACACCAACCTCGACGAAGGCAGGGTGTTCGAACGTGACGGCAAACTCGTATGGAAATGCCGCAACTGCGGTTACCTGCACGAAGGAACAAAGGCGCCAAAGCTTTGCCCTGCCTGCCTCCATCCGCAATCGTATTTCGAAATCAAGGAAACAAATTATTAGAAGCGTTTATTTCCTAAAATGCAAAATGTAGAATTTGTTACCAGATTCTACATTTTGTTTTTATGGCTTTTCTGTCACTGCAATCGCCCTAATCTAATTCTCCAACACCGCTTTAATTATCTGGTGCTGGTTTCCGGAAGTAAGATGTATGAAGTAAATTCCTGATGGCAGGGTTGAGGCATTCCATTGATAATGATGAATTCCTGATTCCATTTTTTGCCACACTTTGGTAAGAATTTTATGGCCGGATTGATCAAAAATCTGCAACATCATATCCGAAACTTCAGATAATTCAACACTAATTGTTGTAAAAGATTTAAATGGATTCGGGAAAACCGGTTTGAGCGTGAACGGCTTTATTTGATTTTGAACAGGGACCGCAGAAACAATCCGTTGGTTGCGGTAATAATTAAAAGTGCCGTTGTATTGTCCCAGCGTAATGTCCAAATCGCCATCGGCATCAAGGTCGGCAAAAGCGGGCGTAGTATTTTGGTTGCCGGTAATTCCCTGGATAGGTTCAGGATTTTCGACCCAGCTTTCGCCGAGGTTTTCGAAAAACTGTACTTCCGACCACAGATTTCCGGTGATGATGTCCAGGTCGCCGTCGCCATCAAGATCCCCCAAAGCAGCGACGCAATTGGTGCCCACATCTATTCCGCCAAAAAAGCCGGGAATAATCACCCAGGCCGGCGAAGCTGTTGATCCCTGATTTTCGAGATAAGTCAGATTCCCGGCCTCATTTCCGGCAACAATATCCAAATCTTCATCATTGTCAAAATCGACCAAACGTGGTGACGACCAGCCACCCAGATTCACGGTTGACATCACTTCAGTTTCAAAGAAAAAACCCGAGCCGGTGTTCCGGTGATAATAGAGTTTTCCGCTCAAATCGCCGACGATGGCATCGAACAGCCCGTCATCGTTCACATCGCCTATGGCTACAGCGCTGTAAATGGAGTGTTTGAGTGAGGTAAAATAGCTGCTGTTTTCTTCCCAGGCCGGACCGTTGGTGGTTCCTGTATTTTTGAAATATTTTATGTCACCAAGCTGACTTCCGGTAAACATGTCAAGGTCGGCATCACCATCCCAATCGATAAAACAAGGATTGCTGGCACCGCCAACATCGAGAACTCCACCAAAAAGCGTGGTGTTCAGTTGCCAGGTTGGCGAAGTTGGTGTTCCTGAGTTGAGGTAATAATTTAGCGGGCCGGAGGCAGAACCAAAAATCAGGTCGAATTTGCCATCGCCGTTGAGATCGGTTAAATCAGGCGAATTCCAGTAAGTTTCGTTTCCAAGGCCGGCAAATGTGGTGACGTTAGTTTCCCAAATTGCAGTATTTGGAGTTCCGGTATTTTGATAATAGATAAAGCCATGTTCGTCGCGGCCAACCAATAAATCCTGGTCGTTGTCGGCATCGAGGTCACAAAAATTGGGGTAGGCATAAAGTCCAACGTCGCCAACTTCGATGGAGCTGGCTTCGGTAAACTGCGCCATAACCGGAGATCCGAGGTTTAAATATAATTTCACCTGGCCGCTTTCGCTGAGACCAACCACCATGTCCAGATCACCGTCGTTATCCACGTCGGCGAAGTCAGCGACCGGATTTGAGCCTACATTCAGTCCGTCGAAAAAGCCTTCCGTTTTCTCAAAAACAGGCGAACTGATTGTTCCGGTATTTGTAAAAAGATTCAGGCCGGTGAAGCCTCCGGCAATAAAATCGAGGTCGCCATCGCCGTCGATATCTTTGCAAACACCCATTTCGGCGTCGAGGAACGAAATTCCTGCAAAAATGTCGGCGCCAATCGTAAAAGCAGGATTGGTGGCACTTCCCGAATTTTCCATAAAGTAGGGTTTGTCCTCGGTGTTGCCGATAATCAGATCGGGATCGCCGTCGCTATCAAGGTCGGCAAAGCGGGGTTGGGAAAATGGCAGGCTGGGAATTCCGCTGGGATTGAAAATCGCATCATTCTGAACCCAGGGCTGGGCAGTAGTTTCCAGCGCAAATATCCAGAATGCTGGCAGGAGAAGACAAATTAATTTTTTCATAAACAGGTTTTTAAAAGTATTTCGATAGTATTTAGTTAAAATTTACCACGGAGGCACGGAGAACACGGAGTATAGTAAAAATTAATCCGATAAAAATCGGAATGTGTTTTGCCACAAAACAAATCCAATTATTCAGGTGCTCAGCCATTGGACAAAGATACCTCCAATTTTCGAGCAATCAAACTTCCCACTGCCACCTGGCGACCCCTGATTGCTATCGGGGTTTCCGGCTTACCCCTTTTTCCTAAAACAAAATCACCGGCTTGCGCCTGGGTACACTCAATAAGTCACTGAATTCCGGCGGGCCGGTCAGGTATTTTCCGGTAAAATCGTCGAGTTCATCGAGGGTTTGTTCCGACAAAATGCTCATAATTTCTTCACCAACTGCACCGCTAAATAAAAATGGTGGCGAATCAAACGTCATAAACCCGCCATAAAAAAATCCCAAAACCTGGTATTCGTCCAATTCGTTAACCGGCGTTCCTTTAACCGCACATTTCGAGAAATAAAACTCCGGTTTGTTCAATACTCCGTGGATTCTAATCAACTCATTAATTTCCCGCATATCAATATTATCGCGAAAATAATTGTTAAGATTTGCTTTCGATTTTGTCGAAAAACTCTCGTTGAGTTTCACCATACAATTCCAGCAAATAGCGTATTCAAAAATAGGTTCTGGCTTGTCGTTGACCGGATTTTTCCGGTAAGCTTTTTCGATAATGTAAGTCGTTGGATTGAGCAGCAAATTACGGTTGCAAACTAAGCAATTTGTAAAAGGTGCATTATTGAGGGAGTCGTAAAAATATTTTGGGATAATTATCCTGTTGCTTTCTTCGGGATTTTGATTTTCCATATTTGTGCTGTTGATTTTAGCTTTCAAAAATAGATGAGTTGAGTCTAAAAAGGAGCATTAAAATAATTAATGTGGCTAAAGCCCTGAATATGAAGAACATCAATTGCCCCGCCCTTAAGGGCGGGGCAATTGAAAATCAAGTACTTACTGGGCTTTAGCCCAAAACTAACCAGTTTTTAGACTGGTCTCATAGATAATTCAGACTATTTCCAATAAAAAAAACTGGTTTGAAATTATCGGCTGAAACATTCAATCAGCCGTTTTGATAATTCGTTGAAAAGTTTCATATCCCGAATAAGTCAAAAATTGGTTAATTTGCAGAATCTTGATTGTCGAAAAATGAAAATTTCAATAGATCCGAAAGCTGGTTTTTGTTCAGGGGTAAAGCGTGCGATTAGTCTTGCCGAAGAGGAATTGCAACGATCCGGGCATTTATTATGCCTGGGTCAGGTGGTTCATAACGAGCAGGAAGAAAACCGCCTGAAAAATCTGGGACTGGAAATTATTGATCAGGATGACTTCAGGAAGCTTCAAAATGCGGTGGTGCTCATCCGGGCGCATGGAGAACCTCCTGAAACATACGAAACAGCCGCCAGAAACAACATCCGGCTCATCGATGGAACCTGCCCCGTCGTAATCAAGCTTCAGAAAAAAATCAGGAAATCATTCATCGAAAATCATGGAGCAGGTGGCCAGATTGTAATTTTTGGTAAAAAGAATCACCCCGAAGTGCTTGGTTTGAGCGGGCAGACCGATAATTTGGCCATCATTGTTGAAGAAGAAAATGACCTGGCAAAAATCGATTTTTCACAGCCGGTCAGCCTTTTTGCTCAGACAACCAAAAGTAAAGAGGCATTTAATGAGATTTCATCGAAAATCAGGCTAAATATGGAGCAGGAGGCAATTTCGGAAACAACTGAATTTTGTTCCACCGACAGCACTTGCCGGCAGGTGACCGGTCGTGACGAAAATCTTCGCAAATTTGCTAACGAAAACGACATTGTAATTTTTGTAGGTGGTAAGAAATCTTCCAACGGCCATTATCTTTTTGAGATTGTCAAATCAGAAAACAGCAACGCTTTTTATGTGGATTCGCCCGAAAAGATTGTGAAATCGTGGTTCGATGGCGCTGAGCATATCGGCGTTACAGGCGCAACATCCACACCAGGCTGGCTTTTGAATGAGGTAGCCACCAACATTGAGAAACTGATTTTAACAGCATAAATAAATGTATTTAAAGCAATTAAACCTTCACAATTTTAAAAATTACACATCGGCCGAACTCACGTTTTCGCCCAAGGTGAATTGCTTTATCGGCGACAACGCTTCAGGCAAAACCAATATTCTGGATGCCATTTATTATCTTTCGCTGAGCAAAAGTTATTTTAATCTTGTCGATTCGCAAAATATCAAGCATGGCGAGGAATATTTTTCGATTTTAGGAAAGTTTGAGATGGGCGGCGAAACTACCGACACCATTCACTGCATCCAGAAACTCAACCAGAAAAAGAGTTTCAAACTCAATAAAAAGGAATATCAGCGGCTTGCCGACCACATCGGGCTTTATCCGTTGGTGATGGTTTCGCCCTATGACCGTGACCTGATCAACGAAGGCAGCGAAGTAAGGCGTCGGTTGATCGACAGCATCATTTCGCAGTTCGACAAACTTTACCTCGACGACCTAATCAATTATAACAAGGCGCTCGCGCAGCGAAATGTGCTGCTTAAAACTTTCGCCGAAAGGCATTTTTTCGACCAGGCTTCCATCGAAATCTGGGATGAACAACTGATCCAGCTTGCTCAGAGTATTTATCCCAAAAGGCGGGATTTTCTTCAAAACTATCTTCCCATTTTTAATCATTATTTCGGTTTGATTTCGGGTGGTAAAGAAACGGTTGACATTGTTTATGAAACGCAACTGGCAGTTCAGAGTATGGCTGATTTACTCGCCGCCACGCTTGGGAAAGACAGGATTATGAGATACACCACCACCGGAATTCACAAAGACGACCTGGTTTTTAACCTGGAAGGTTACCCCGTAAAAAAGTTTGGCTCACAAGGCCAGCAAAAATCCTTCATCCTCGCCATCAGGCTCGCACAATATGAGTATATCAAGCAATTGAAAGGCTACAAACCGGTGATGCTCCTCGACGATATTTTTGATAAACTCGACAATAAACGCGTCGAACAAATCATTAAACTAACCAGCGAAAATAGCTTTGGGCAGGTTTTTATTACCGACACCCAACGCGAGCGAATCGGTCACATGCTTCACGAAATCGATATCGACCACAAGATATTCGAAATTAAAAGCGGGGAAGCTTTTGAACTTCAAAACCATGACCTCGAAATATTATGAGTTTTAGAAAAACAAACGAAATAACGCTGGGCGAAGCTATCAAAGCGCTCATCGACACCTATAACCCAGGCAGCAGGCGTAAATTGAGTGAAGCCGGGATGATGGGTTCATGGGATAAAGTTGTGGGCACCATGATTGCCGGGCATACCAAAAAAATGTGGGTACATCATCGCAAGCTTTATGTGGAGGTCGATTCTGCTGCTTTGCGCC
Source organism: uncultured Lentimicrobiaceae bacterium (assembly GCA_964407625.1). Lineage (GTDB taxonomy): Bacteria > Bacteroidota > Bacteroidia > Bacteroidales > 4484-276 > CAJATL01. Next base: position 3,036 of record CAYOWJ010000150.1, on the reverse strand, counting down.
AGGAACTTGTGTATTCGCGCGAAAAAATCAAAAAATCCCTCAACAAACTGGCCGGCGAAGATTTGATTGACGAAGTGGTTTTCAGGTAGCGAAGCGC